>JBFRWO010000295.1:0-3739 GCA_051439625.1 Crocosphaera sp.
ATAAAATCCTATGATAAAGCATTAGAGATAAAGCCAGACTATCCTAATGCTAGGCATAACCGAGAGATCGCTTTAAATAAGTTAGAAAAGTATCAAGAAACCATATTACCAGACAAAAAATCTTTAGAAATTAAACCTGATAAATATGAAGCTTGGAATAACCGAGGGTATGCTTTAGGTAACTTAGGAAGGTTGGATGAAGCGATCGCCTCATACAACAAAGCTTTAGAAATTAAACCAGATGATCCTGATACTTACTACAATAAAGCTTGTACTTATGCCTTACAAAATAACATACAATTAGCCATCGAAAATTTACAAAAAGCAATTAACCTTGATGTTAAATATAAAGACATGGCAAAAACAGACACAGACTTTGATAATATTCGGGATGATGAACAGTTTCAACAAATTTTGCAGTAAAGTATATGTGAGAAACGAGAAATCAGGACATAATCATATTATGTCCCTACGAATACGTTTTTGTAGGGGTTTAACAGTGTTAAACCCAGAAAGCTTATTTTCTCACAACTGAAACCTGATTGCTATAGAAATCAGAATTTAAAAGATAAAAGTTAGTATTATTATTAGGAAGTTAAAGAGATTCCTCGTTCCTCGGAATGACATTTATAGTCGTTTTTAATAAGTTTTAGAAAGAGTAGTGTGAGCATCCTGCTCACTATATTAACCATAAGATGGGAATGATAATTATCCGTTTTTAATTGTAAAAGAGATTTCTCCTACCTCGGAATGACAATTTAGGAATTTATAATTTAACCGACTCACCCCTAAGCAAACCCACCCCTAACCCCTCCCAGGAGGGGAATATGCAAATTTAGAATTAATTTTTTGTTCATTATCAATTATCAATTATCCATTATTAATTGTTCATTGTTAATCTATTCTTTTCGGAAATAAAATCATTTTTTTCTAGAATTTTTAATAAATTAATATCATTTTCTAATAAACAAGCGTGACCACTTTTCGGTAAAATTGTCAAGCGACTGTTAGGAAAATAATTAATTAATTCTCTCCCTTCTTGCACCGAAGGTAATAACTTATCTTCTTGACTAGCTAATAATAAGATAGGTTTTTCAAACATTCTCAATTTTGAACTATTAATCCGAAAATCTCGTAATAAAGAAAGTCGCCAACTAACCACATCTTGAGGAAGAGATTGCATCGCATTTAATAAAGCTTGACTATCCTTATTATTCATACGATTTGATGAACCTAAAAACCCCAAAAGAACCACAGTAGCTACTTTATAAACAAAGTTAGGAACCCATTGATTTAACTCAACTCCTAACTTTAAAAAAGAATGTTTATTAAAAGAAGATGCAGGATTAACTAAAATAATTTTTTCTATCAATTCAGGAACAGCTAAAGCAACTTTCATCGCTAAACAACCCCCAAAAGATTCCCCACAGATATAAACAGAAGAATGGGGATGATCTTCTAACTCCTTCCTAATTAAAGTAACAGTTTTATCAACCAAAGTTGACCAATCACTTTGATCATGAGATGGAATAGATAAACAACGAATCGAAAAAAAATACTTCAGTTTTTCTGCTTGTCGATCAAACAATTTTCCCGTCCCATCCATCCCAGGAAAATAAATAAATAAAGGAGCAAAAGATTGAGAAGAAAAAGGAGACAATAACCTCATAATAATTAATAAATAGGAGAAAGAACAGGTTGTTTATAAAGACATTCCTCAGTAGCGATCGCACCTTGATCATCCACCCAAACAAAAGAAACATTAGTTACCTGATTATTATCCAGAGAAACTAAAGAAAAATTCCGTAACTTTTTGCCGTTTTCTTCAATAACACGAGGAACAGAAGCAGCGTTTAAATAAACCGTTCCTTGTTCATTTGTTACCACTCTTGTACGTAGTCGAGAACGAGTATGACGGAGACGATGGTGCATATGACCAAAAGTTACTAAAGGAATCTTTTTCCCTAAATCATAACTTTGTGCGATCGCTTGAGAAAAGTCCGGATCACCGTGATCACCCCCGATAGGTTGCCAGTCTTTACCACAAATATCCTCGGGATCTTTTCCTAAACCAGCAGGCCCATTATGACCCAAGAAAATAACATTTTGTTCGCTAGTTTCTTGCACAGCAGACATGATTTTTTCCGTTGAATCTTTAAAACTAGAAACTTGATAGCGATCGCTCAAAAACTGTTTATTTTTCCATTCCGGTCCCCCCCAACTATAGGGACGACTCCCTACAACAGAAAGATTAAATTGAGGAAAATCTAACTTACTATAACCCACATGAATATCCCCCAAAATATCCAATTGATCCTGTAACCAATCTTCTTTTGAGCGATCATAAGGACATTTTTTCCTTCCCCAACCCGAAGCAGTGTACCAAGCGTCATGATTACCCATAATCACTGCTTTTGGTACAGATAACTGACTAATCTTCCGCACTACGGGAACCGACTCGTTACCAAAGTCCCCCACAAATAAAACCAGATCAACCTTTAACCCTTCTAAAGCATCATTATCCGCAGTTTCCCATTGATCGTGAACGTCTCCCACCACAGCAATAGTAATGGCTTTGTTTTGATAAATCGTCATACTAAATGTATTAAATTATTTGTGTCTTATTTTATCGGATTTTGACTAATTTAAAAGTTCTCCCCTTCCGAACGAGGGTTAACCGAACCGGGTGGGTTCAAAAATAGGTTGCCGGCAGCATCATTAGGATAGACACAATCAATCTTGGGGTTGCTATCCAAAGATCCCACAAACCCAAAGGTATTCATGCGGTTTCGACAGTTTCTCGCTTGTTCTGAGGTAATTAGTCGTTTTTGTTCCAAGAGGTTCATATTAGAACGACGTAACACACAACCCGGCTTCATTTGGGGTTGAGTTACATAGACACTGAAGGGGTTAAGGGTGATGAACACTCGCATATCCGTGACAATGGAACTTGCACCGTATTGTACACAGAGTTCTGCATTGGGCGCGCTTTTGTCAATAACTTCCCGTGAAGCGACATTTTGGGGGTCAAAACTAGCATTAGAACTAACTGCGATCCCTACCCCGATCCCTAAAACGAAAATACCACCAAAGAGGGCGATGGTTCCATAGTTAATATTAGATCCTAAAGAGGGAGAAGAGGGTGATGGAGAAGGGTTAGAACGGCGATCGGAATAACGAGGAGGAGGTCTACGGGCCATAAAGTTTTTTTAATTCGTTACTTTTCTAGTTTACTTGATCCCGATTTCTGTTAGTCAAGCTACACATCTGATGTAAGGGTCAAGGGCCGTTGAACCCTACAAAATTTCTATTTCATCGCTGAGGTGAACTGTATCTAAGTTTAAGATTACTGCTGCTATAGTTTAATTTTGCCCCAGAAATCACCATTATCCTTTGTATAGATGTGATGACTACCTGTTACTCGTTTCAATTACCAACCTAACTTTTCAACAATTTTACACAGTTTTTTACCTGAAATGGACTTCATACAGATATTTCTACTTCTTTAGCTAGTTTACTCTCTTTCTCTAGATTTGCCCTTTCATTTGCCACTTCTAACCATGCTTCGATCGCTTATTTAAGCATTTCCAGCAAATGGTCGTAGGTTTCTCACCATGTATGACATCCTGGTAAAGCAGGAACGGAACCACACCAAACCCCATCTTCTTGCCAAATGATCACTTTAACTTTCATGAATCTTTGCTTTTTCCTCAAAAGAAATTGATTGTCTTAATCATAT
>JBFRWO010000296.1:0-4735 GCA_051439625.1 Crocosphaera sp.
ATTCCTGCTTATATGTTATATCTAAACTGGCAACTAACTATTGCTAGTCTAATTTTAGCCCCTCTTATGGCTACTTTGGTGAGTATGTTTGGCGAAAAAGTATTAATATTATCTCGTCGTAGTCAAAATCAAATTTCTAATCTTTCTGCCCTGTTAACAGAGGTTTTTAGTGGTGTTCGTGTGGTTAAAGCTTTTGCTGCACAAGATTATGAAGTAAAAAGATTTGCACAAGAAGCTAAACAAAATCGTCGGGCAAGATATAGGGCAGAGAAATTAAAAGCCACCCAATATCCTGTAGTGGGATTCTTACAAGCAGTTAGTATTATGTCCCTCTTTTTTATTGGAGGATGGCAAATTTCTCAGGGTAATTTAGCATCAGAAGAATTTGTTAGTTATTTAGCTGCGGTTGCTATTTTGTTACATCCTATCGATTTAATGACAAGTAATTATAATGAATTCAAACAAGCAGAAGCATCGGTGGATCGAATTTTTGAATTGATGGACGAAAAACCCACAGTTAAGGAAATAGAAAATAGTTTAACTCTGCCACAAGTTACAGGGAAAGTAGAATTTTCTGATGTTAGTTTTGCTTATAAATTAGATAAACCAGTCCTGAGAAAACTGAGTTTATTAGCACAACCTGGACAAATTATCGCCTTAGTAGGTTCCTCCGGTGCAGGGAAAACAACATTAGTTAATTTATTGCCTCGTTTCTACGATCCCCAAGATGGACAAATTTTTATCGATGGAATTGATATTAAAGAAGTTAGCTTAAAAAGTTTACGTCGACAAATTGGAATTGTTCCCCAAGAAACCACTTTATTCTCAGGAACTATTGCTCAAAATATTGCTTATGGCCAAGAAGAATTAGATTATGAAGCAATCGAAAAAGCAGCAAAAATTGCCAACGCACACTCATTTATTAGTCAATTTTCTCAAGGGTATCAAACTTGGGTAGGAGAAAGAGGTGTTAACCTCTCAGGAGGACAAAAACAAAGAATTGCGATCGCTAGAGCAGTATTATTAAATCCTCGTATTATGATCTTAGATGAAGCCACATCGGCCCTCGATTCTGAATCAGAAGCGTTGGTACAAGAAGCATTAGAAAGAGTAATGAAGAATCGTACCGTTTTCGTCATTGCTCACCGTTTAAGTACCGTCCGCAGTGCTGATTGTATTTTGGTCTTAGAAAAGGGTCAAGTGGTGGAGTCAGGCAACCATGATGAGTTATTAGGAAAACAAGGCCGTTATGCCAAGTTTTACCAACAACAATATGCTAAAGGAACAGAAGAATTTTAAGCTAATTTCTAGATATTAATGTTTAGTTTTGTCTATGATTGTATAGTTTATTATCTTTTAGGAAAAAACTCAATTTGCTTAACTTGAACTTAGGTTAAAATTGGGGAAGATAATCTTTGAAATAATATTAACAATAATGACCAATCAAAAAGGAAAAAATATTATTGTCTGTCTGGATGGAACAGGAATTCAATTTAGAGAAAACAACTCCAATATTGTCGGATTATATAGTCTGCTGGATAAAGATTCAGAGTCTCAGGTAGCTTATTATGATCCGGGAGTGGGAACGTTGGGTGATCCCGATTTCAAAACCCCCATTGGGAAAAATATAACTCGCTTTTTGGGATTGGCTTTTGGTTGGGGTATTATTCGCAACATTGAGGAAGCTTATTCTTACCTCATGGAACACTATAACAATGGCGATCGAATATTTATCTTTGGATTTAGTCGTGGAGCTTATACAGCAAGAGCCTTAGCCGGTTTTATTCATAGTTTTGGTTTGTTAGACTCTGGCTGTCAAAACTTGATTCCTTATGCAATGAAATTGTATCGCTCTAAGCCTAACGATAAGAAGAAGAAGCGTCTTATGAGGAGATTTAAGGAAACATATAGTAGAGAATGTAGAATTCATTTTTTAGGACTTTGGGATTGTGTTAAAAGCTTTGGATGGATCTATAATCCTATTTTTCTGCCTCATACTATGAGCAACGAAAGTGTAGATATTGTTCGTCATGCTATATCTATTGATGAAAGACGTAATTTTTTCCAACCAATGCTTTGGGGGAGACAATATTCGGGTCAAAATATAAAACAAGTCTGGTTTGCTGGAGTTCATGGTGATGTAGGAGGAGGATTTGATAAAAATGAATCAGGACTGGCTAAAATTGCCCTTAAATGGATGATAGAAGAAGTTTTGACCTGTTATCCCGACCTTAGAATTAATGACGATCAATACAAAAAAGCGGTAGCATTTCCATTTTTCACGTTAGCTTTTTTAATAGCTGCTGAAACCCTTGAGTTATCATTACTTTGGGTGATGCTTTTACAAAAATGGTATGCTCCCCATAATTCATTAGTTGGGGCGTGGTGCTGGATTCAATCTTTACCCAGAACTATTTGGGAAGTTAACGATGAGGAGGAGCAAAAAATCTTCAAGTGGCCCGAAAAATTTCGCAAAGTTCCCGAGGAATCTATTTTACATTCATCAGTCTGGGAAAAATTAATTGCTGGTAACTATCAACCGAAAAGTTTGCAATTGAGTAGTTATGAGCCTAATCTTATCGAAAAAGCAATTGCTGAACGTAATTATTCCTTCGATCCTCCTTTATCAACAGATGATTGATATAGAACCCGTCGCTAATAACGGGGTCTAATTCTGTCGAAAACCTCTTCTTTCAAGGAGAAAAAAGATACATTACCTTTTTTCAATTCTCTTTCCTTTTAGGAAGAGGTAATTATCTAAATTAAGACTTACCACCGAGTATTTATGAGTATTGTTATTTTTGGCAGCATTAATATGGATATGATCGCCCAAACACCCCATCTCCCTCAACCTGGAGAAACGGTTATTGGCGATCATTTTATTACTTTACCAGGGGGAAAAGGGGCAAACCAAGCGGTTGCAACGGCAAAATTAGAGCGTTTAACCTATTTTGTGGGACGGGTTGGGGGTGATAATTTTGGTAGAGAATTATTGAAGCGATTAGAATCATTTAACATTAACACTCAAGGGGTTTTTATTGATCAGAAAACTTCATCAGGAGTGGCCATGATTAATGTAGAAACATCGGGGGAAAATACTATTGTTGTCCTTCCTGGTGCCAATGGCAATATTGATGAATCTGATATCACCCGTCTAGAGAAAATTCTCTCTAAAACTAGCCTGTTATTATTACAATTAGAAATTCCTTTAACAGCAGTAGAAATGGCAGCTACAGAAGCTCAAAAATTAGGGGTAACAGTAATGTTAGATCCTGCACCTGCTCCCGAAAAATTACCCGAGCGCTTATACCCTTTAATTGATATTATTACCCCCAATCAAAACGAAGCAGAAAAATTAGTTGGCTTTCCTTTAAATAATGAAGACGATATTAAAAAAGCTGCTAATATGTTACTGACAAGAGGGATCAAAATTGTTGTGATTAAATTAGGAGAAAAAGGAGCATTTTATGCAACAGAAACCGAGCAAGATTTTGTACCATCTATCAAGGTTAAAAGCGTTGATACAGTTGGTGCTGGAGACGGATTTAATGGGGGAATAGCTGCTGCTTTAGATCGCGGTTTACCCCTAAAAGAAGCTCTCAAATGGGGAACAATAACTGGAGCTTTAACTACCACAAAAGAAGGCGCACAAACTGCTTTACCTGACTTAGATACGGTTCAATCTTTGCTGTTATCTGATAACTCTTCAGTGTAAATAATAGTGCGATCGCGTCCTTGTTTTTTAGCTTCAAAAAGGGCAAGATCAGCATAATGAATTGCATCTTCTGCAGTTAAGCCATGTCGAGGAAAATTAGCAACACCAATGGATACCGTAACAGATTCTAAATGATGTTGTTGAAAACGAAAATTAAGACGTTTTATCTTTTTTCTCAAAACTTCAGCCCGTTTATGTGTATTTTCTAAATTAGCATGGGGAAAAATCAAAATAAACTCTTCTCCACCATAACGACAAGCAATATCGGATTCTCGAATATTATTACTTAAAAATTCCCCCATATCTCTTAAAACCACATCCCCTAAACCATGATTATAATTATCATTAATTTTTTTGAAATGATCAATATCTATTAAAATAATACCAATATTGGTCTTATGTCGTCGCGCTTTACTAATCTCTTTGTCCAGAAATTCATAAAGATGACGACGGTTATATAATCCTGTTAAAGAATCTCGAATACTTTGATTTTTTAAGTCTTGTCGTAATTTTAAATTAGCCAAAGATAAGGTCAGATAATCACTAACTGTTTTGGCTAAATTTTCTGTTTGCGGAGTTAATTTAGTTTGGTCTGTAGCACTTATATGAAGAATGCCTAAAGTTTTTCCTTGGGCAACAATCGGATAACATAAAGTTGCTCGAGTAATTAAATTTGTTTCCACATGAGGACAAAATAATTGACTATGAGTAATATCATTATAATGGGCTTTTCCTTGTCTTAATGCCCAACATTCAGAGAATCTAAATTCTTTTTTACTGTTAAGAAAATCTCCCGAAGATGATACTAACGTTGCAAGAGTTTGCTGCTCATTAAGTTGGTAAATTCCCAAGGAACAATCACTAAATAAGGGTTGAATTAAATCGGCTAAAATTGGCTCTCCCGTAGTTATGGTGATAAGTAAAACTTATACAAAAAGACAAGCTAATAGTTTTTCTCTCATTAATTGAAAATTTTTAAACCCATAACTCTGTCGAAGAATTAATTTTATTTTATTATTT
>JBFRWO010000297.1:0-15945 GCA_051439625.1 Crocosphaera sp.
AAAATGCGATCGCCGAGGGGTTTAACGGTAGAGACGTTGATACTAATTGCTGCCATGAACGAATCCTCCTGGTGTTTATAATTGGAACTGAGTGCTTTGTTTCAACTTTTAGCACTCTAACCTTACGAGTGCTAATTTAGCGAAATAAGGGGAGGCATGGCAATAGTTGTCTGGGTACGGGTTTCCGAACTTTTTTGGTTTGTCTGCCTTAATGGTTACAATATTTGGCGATTCCAGGATAAATTGCTTTGACATTAACGTTTAAGATGTCAAGTAGTTTCTGTAATCAACCTCTCCAGAAATTAACATCAAACCCTTATATCATCAGGGTCAAGTCTTAATTATTGGAGATGTCTAATAGATGTAAGTTCTTGAATTATTTCTTTTATATATTCAAGACTAAAACTTCCTGCTCCAAGTTTTTCTAACAGTTCTGAAGTATTTCCACAGTTTAAATATTTAGCAACATGGTTGAAAAGTTGCCTATTCAAACTATATCTTTTACCAAATTCTTGTTTTAGAAGCTTTTCTCCCCTTTCTATATTAGACTTTTTATGCCACTTTATAATCTGTTTTGCTGCATAATTTGTTTTAACAAAACTCAACCAATGTAAGTCAGGACTTTCAGCATTTTCTTGATTAATAGAACTATTTTTTATGATTTTAACAACGTCTCCATCATTGAGAATAGTATTAAGAGGAACTAATTCACCATTAATTTCAGATCCAGAACATCGATGACCAATAGAAGTATGAAGTTTATAAGCAAAATCAACAGGCGTTGCTCCCACTGGTAATTCAATAATGTCTTGGTCTGGAGTGTAAGCTCTGATAATATTTCTGTTATTAAGAATATCACTAAATAAGTCTTGATCTTGAATGAATTTAACTAAGGAGTTGATATCATGGATTTCTATATCTAGATAACTTGCGTCTAAACGATTTTTATTCTTTTTTCGCCATTGATTAAGCAAATCTCTCTTGTTATTTAACATGATTCCTGCATTGATATATTGAGCATGAACGAGTCCCAAAATATCTTCAAATGCTAATCCATCTGAATAGGGTCTTAACTTATGAGCTTTTTGCAGTAAGCTATCATAATGATTATCTTTCACTCGTACTATTTCTAAAAGTTTTTCTATATATTGATTGAACTCTTCATCAGTTATTAAATACCCATCTTTTTTTATTTCTAAATAGCGAATACAAGATGTAATAACTGAGCAAGAACATTCTAAATAAAGTTCTCCATGATGAATAAGCTTATCTAATATATGAAGATTATTACTTAGTTTAATAGCAGTTTCATTAGATTTAATGATTTTGGTTCCCATGATCAAATCAAAAGCTATTAAAAGCAACAGAGATTTCACATCAGGGACAATGTGTTGATAATGTTGTTTAGATTCTGCTATTGACATAAGAATAGTTAGGTTTAGCTAAAAAGGTGTTGCAATCAAAAATAGTTTAAGTCTGATCAAACTATAGCTTTATTAAACAAACTTTAGTTAGATATAATTTTTATTTCCTATCATCATATAATCTACTTATTATAAAAAACAGATAAATTAGATGTTTAAATTTCCCTTGCTTCAACTATCTTTAGTAGATCATCATCAAGTATTTCTATAGGATCAGGTGATAAAGACGGTTTTGTTTCTGATTCTATATCATTCTGTTCTTTATTAGTAGATATAATTTTATTGGTAAATGGTGTATAAGGTCGAGCAGGTACAACCGTTAAGTTTTGTTGAGCGATCTTGGATAAAAGACTAGAAATTGATCCTTTTCCGGCATAAGTACAATCATATGATTTTGCTATTTTTTCCAATACTTCCTTTTCATTAGGATCTAACTTAACAGAAAAAGCTTTATGTCCTAATTTTGGTTTTTTTCCTCTTCCTTTCTCTAGATTTTTAAGGTTTGGGTTGGGATTTGCCATTTTTATTTTTAACTGTAACTTGCTTTAGGGTTTTAATATCCTAAACTAATAATCACTTTAGCATATAAATAAGCTGAATACGGAAGAAAAAATGTCAATTTTTCCTGACAAAGATGCGCGCTTTAGGAAAGTGTGTGATATGCTGTAGTCATAGAAAACAACGAGGTAATGTTATGTCATTATGATTCGACTAATTTAAGTCAAAACTCAATCTATTATTAGCTTGGCAAACTAATGATTCTCTAGTAAAGGTTTCTCAACCTAAAAAGCCTGTCAGTCCCTCTGAACCGACAGACCCACAAAATCTTTTCATTTCTATTATAGCTATGAGTCATCCAAAATATTTCGATCCTCTCTTCTTTCTTAAGGAGAGTCTAAGCAAGTGTCCAAAAACTCCCGAAGATATCTATATTTGTCTTCAACTTGGACAATTAACTGTAACCGTCAAAGTTCGCAACTTAGCTGAAACTTAACCTTCCTAATTCTCAAAACTGGGAAGTCATAAACATTATAGAGGCCAACGGCCGTTGACCCCTACAAAGATTTTCACATTAGATGGCGGGAGGCGGATTTGAACCACCGACCTTCGGGTTATGAGCCCGACGAGCTACCAGACTGCTCTATCCCGCGTCGCATTTATTAGTATAACAACAAGTTACGGAAAATTGCAAGGGGTTTGTCAAAAAAAAATGAGATTCCTTGTATCGGGGAATGAAAGTGAGCAGTGAGCAGTGAGCAGTGAGCAGTGAGAATAACTGATAACTGGTAACTGCTCACTGGTAACTGATAGGTTGATATAAAATTTGTTTGATTTGGGTATATTATCTAGGAAAGTTCAGTTTCCTCAGCTATATCATCCTTCCATGAATTTACTTAATCAAAACCTATCTTCTCGTTATCCTTCTATAACCCTGCCGAGATCCTTGCTGCAAACAAATAAACAACAAGGGTTTACCTTAATTGAATTATTAGTTGTAATTATTATTGTCGGTATTTTAGGTACGATCGCCCTACCCCAAATGATGAAGATGATCGGACAAAGTAGGGAGGCAGAAGCAACAAATTTAATGGGGGCAATGAATCGCTCTCAACAAGGTTATTTTTATGAAAAAAGCGAGTTTGCTACAAGTGCTGTTCAGTTAGAGGTTCCCATAGGGAATGAACAAAATTACGTTGTTTTTGTCAATCAAGGGAACAGTTCTACAGTGGGGGGTTTGCAAGGGGCAAAAGGAATAGATAATCAAAACAAAGGCACTCGAGACTATGTGGCAGGAGTGGGGTATGATCCTACCGACAGAACTTATAGTATGGTTATTTGTCGTTCGATTGATAAGAACACTAACTATAGCATTGTTGGTTTAGGAGCTACTGATACCACTATTGGCACAGGTACAGTTACCGCAGTAACAGGAGGAACACAAGCGCAATGCGATGGTAGTGCAGGAGTACAAAAACTAGAATAATTAAGATAATAAACTGGGGAAAACTGTTAGAAGTAAACGTTATTACCTGTCCAATAAGGTGAACTAATCACTAATAGTAAACTAACATACATTCCCCATAATAAAACGGCGATAAATTGGGGATTGCGTCGAACAATTAAAGTAGAGGTAACACCCCAAGTTAAAGCGACTATTATCAAAGTTAAAACTAAGAATAAATGATCAGATAATAAAGTGAAATCGAACTCATTTAAAACCAAAGCGAAAGGAAAATCCAAAACAAGGAAAAGACTAATAATACTTGCTACGGCTGATAAACTTAATAAAACCATCCACCAAGATTTAGGATAGGGAAAATCATGAGGCAAATAATTAATTTCATGGAGAATCATTCCACTAGCTAAAGCTAAAGCTGGATAAAAAGGCAAAATATAACTCATGGTATCCAGAGGAAGTATAACAATAATTGCCCCATAACAAGCAGCCCAAACGAGGATTAATTTAGCCCATCCCCAGTTGAGAGATTGCCAAGCAAATCTGAGTCCATAACAGGCAAATATAAGCCAAGGCCAACAATATTTAATAATAGCTAGAGGATAATAGGTCAAGGATACAAAAAAGTTATGTAAACCTCCTTGAAAAGAGTGGAAAAAAATGTCAGTTAAAAAAGGCTTTCCATAGACCAACCATTCCATCCAATACCAAGTTAAAGCTGGTAAAATACCCAGAGAAACCCCCATCCAAAAATAGATAGAACTTAAAAGTCTGGGGGTATCCCAAGCCAAAAAAACGATTAAGGTAATTGTCAATAAACAAGCAATTAATCCTTGAGTTAAAAATAACCCACTTAAACTTAAACCAAGTGCCAAAGACCAACGAAAATCACGACGAGAACGCAATAAACATAATACGGTGAGAATTGACCAAAATAGGACAATTCCATCTAACGTAGCTAGACGACTCCACCTAACTATGGGAAATAACATCAAGTAAACTAAAGCACTCAATACCGCCGGTCGCCAGAGGACAAAAATTTCCCGTGCTACTGCATACAATAAGGGAACAGAAAGCGAAGCAAATATCGCTCCCACTAAACGAAGACTTCCAGGTTGTAACTCCCCTTGACCATTAGTTAGGGTCAATAAAAATAGCCCTAAGACGGGATGTTGGTGATAGGGTTGACCTTGGAGGGTGGGAAATAGCCAGTCTCCTGATAAAAAGGATGTTTGTGCCATTTCTGTAACCAGTTGGCCGATAATGCGTTCTGAGTCCAAGAGGGGGGAACCATTGAGGTTAGATGTAAAGAGAATGAGGGCGATACCTAACAAACCTGCCCAAGAATAAATATTGCGCCAAGTATCGCTATGTGGGTGTAAAGATTGTAAAGGATGCCAAGTAAATGTGTTTGAGTTCATAGGTTTGAGAATTTCTTATCGATCAATTTTAAAGCAGTTAGCAGTGAACAGTTACCAGTTTAATGCTAAAAACAGAAGTTTTAAGGTAATTACCATTTGCATAGATTAAACATTAAAATTACTTGACTTCTCACCCTTCCCACACTCCCCACACTACCCCAACCGAAATATTGAGACACCCCGTTCAAAAGTGATCTTAATTATGACAGTGCTATATTAAAAGACGGATTGATTAATGGCGATCGCCTCATAAAAAAATATGTTTGGTTTTTTGTCTTCTCTCAAGCGTCCTGTCCAAAAAAACTTGAAAAATCTCACTTTAGGAACCCTGGCAGCTATTTTAACTGTGTTGCCTGTCTATGCACAATCAAGACTTGTTTTCATTTATCCTCCCATTAATTTATCTTTGGGGATTGATTCGTTGGAACTGTTTGCTAATGAAGGGGTGATTAATAGGGAATTAGCTTATTATATGAATTTGGCCGGGGTGAATGACGAAGAAAAAGAGGCGTTTCGACAAGCTTTACTGAAAAAAGTGGAGCTTGACCCGGTACAAGTGTCTCGTTTCTTCAATAGTCCTATGGGACAAGAACTGTTACACCGAGTTGGTCACTTATTTTCTATTCAAGGGGGACGCAATGGACTACATCCTATTAGAGGGGCGATGGTTCAAGCTGCTTTTGACGAAGAGGGATTAAGTTTACTGAATTTTCTGCGTTATTTGCCGGTTAATATGCAGTTTAACCTGGAAGAAATTCTCAGGGCGGCTAATTATCTAGAACTGTTGGGACAGGGAACTAATGCTATTGTCACGGAAATGAAATCTATATCTGCTGAAACGAGGGAACGGGAAACTGTTCCTAACTTTAGCAATATCAGAGATATTCGCCAACGGGGAGATTATGGGGTTGCACCTTCCCGTAGAGTGAGATTATTTGATGAGAGTCGCCAACGGGAGTTTGATGTGGTATTGGTACAACCGCAACGATGGCGAGAGGGCAAAACTCCTGTGATTGTTTTTTCCCACGGTTTAGCTTCTCGTCCGGAAGATTTTGAAGAGGATGTTCGACAGTTGGCTTCCTATGGTTATGTGGTGGCTTTACCGCAACATCCTGGTAGCGATTTTAATCAGCTTCAAGAAATGTTACAAGGGTTTTCTCGGGAAATTATGAAAGTCGATGAATATATTGATCGTCCTTTGGATGTTAGTTATGTAATTGATGAATTAGAAAGACGAAATAGAATAGAATTTGGAGGACGTTTAGACCTGAATAATGTTGGTGTCATGGGTCATTCTTTTGGGGGATATGCTGCTTTGGCTTTAGCAGGAGCAAAGCTAGATTTTGACATATTAGAAGAGATTTGTGGACGGAATTTATGGGGACCAAATTTGTCTTTACTGTTGCAATGTCGGGCTTTAGAATTACCTCGCAAAGACTATAATTTTCGAGATGAACGGATTACTTCTGCTTTGGTTATTAATCCTGTTACTAGCGCAGTTTTTGGGGCTAAAGGACTTTCTCAAGTAAGTATTCCTGTTTTTTTAGCAGCCGGAAGTAGTGATCCAGCAACTCCAGCAGCTATTGAACAGTTACAGGCTTTTGTTTGGATTAATACGGATGATAAATACTTTGCTTTAGTGGAAGGACAAGCTCATGTTAACTTTACTAAGTTGGATGCACAAATGAAAGCGGTATTAGATTCTTTACCAGATTTAAGTATTCCTAATCAAAAAGTAATTGACACTTATGGTAATGCTCTTTTAGTGGCTTTTTCTGAGGTTTATGTTGCTGAGAACGAGGAGTTTCTTCCTTATTTAACCTCTAGTTATGCCAAGTATATTAGTAGAGAACCTAATCCTCTTCATCTAGTTCAAGATGATGCAGAGATTCCTTTTAGTGAGTTGTTTAATCGCAGAAAACCTGCTAGAAATCGCCCTATTTTTCCTCGTAATATTATTCCTAATAATGACTAATTTGACCCCTTCTGTCTATTTTATTGGTGCTGGTCCTGGTGATCCAGATTTATTAACGTTAAAAGCATACAAAATTATTACCAAAGCTGATGTTATTTTGTATGCTGATTCTTTGGTTCCTAAGCAAGTTTTACAAGATGTTCGTGATGATTGTGAGTTAATTGCCACAGGAAATAAAACCCTGGAATCTATCATGAGAATAATGATTGATCGGGTTAGAAATAATAAATCTGTGGTACGTCTTCATTCAGGTGATTTAACTTTATATAGCGCAATAAATGAACAAATATCAATACTTTTACAAGAAAAAATTGAGTTTCAGTTAATACCAGGAATTAGTGCATTTCAGGCAGCAGCAGCGAAAATAGGCACAGAATTGACTATTCCTGATCTAGTTCAGACCATTATTTTAACTCGTGTTAGTGGTAGTGCTTCTCAAGTTCCTGATGCTGAAAAATTAGAAAGTTTAGCTGCACATCAATCTAGTTTGTGTTTATATTTAGCTGCTCGTCATGTTAGAAAATCTCAAGAAAAATTACTACAGTATTATCCTACCAATACCCCTGTTGCTATTTGTTTCCGTATTGGTTGGCCCGATGAAAAAATACTGATTGTTCCTTTGGAAAAAATGGCAGAAGTTACTGAAGAAGAAAACTTAATTAGGACAACTTTATATCTTATTAGTCCTGCTTTAAATACTCAGGAAAATTATCGTTCTCAACTTTATCATCCTCAACATAATCATTTATTTCGACCTCATAAGCAGTGACGTGATGTTTATATTGTCGAGGTTAACGACCGGTAACCCTTTAAAAAATTGCTATTAATTTGTTAAAGTAAAGGCAAAGAAAATTCTCACCCTATCCATTTAGCATGGAACTTCTTTGTACTCGTCCAGGATGTCCTGATCCTGAAAATTCATTTGCTGATCTTGATGATCCTTCCAAGTTGAAAACTGTACAACAAAAATATTGTACTAGTTGCGGAATGCCTCTTATTTTAGGTGGTCGTTATTTACCTTCTAAGTTGTTAGGAAAAGGGGGGTTTGGTGCGGCATTTTTGGCTAAAGATCGCTTTACTCCTACCATGCGTTCCTGTGTGGTGAAACAGTTTCAACCTGAAGGAAACTTGAATAAGCAAGCTTTGGCTACTGCTCAACAATTATTTGAAAGAGAAGCTATTATTTTGGAAGATTTAGGTAGTAAACATCCGCAAATTCCTCGTTTATATGCCTTTTTTCCTTTGATAGTTCCTAATCATATTACTAAAGTAGAAGAACAGTTTTTTTACTTAGTTCAAGAGTTTATTGATGGAGAAGATTTAGAAACAGAACTAGAGAAAAATGGTGTTTTTATTGAAGGTAAAATTATAGAAGTTCTTCATGAAATTTTATTGATTTTACAGTTTGTTCATGATAATAATTGTATTCACCGTGATCTTAAACCTTCTAATATTATGCGAGATAAAGAAGGTCGTTTATATTTATTAGATTTTGGTGCGGTTAAACAAGTTACTGCTAGTGCAGGAAACCCTCAAAAAAATTCAACAGGAATTTTCACTGCTGGGTTTGCTCCCCCCGAACAAATGCAGGGATCTGCAGTTTATCCGGCAACAGATTTATATGCTTTGGCGACAACTTGTTTAAATTTATTAACAGGCAAACCGCCAGAAGAATTATACGATTCTTATAATAATTGTTGGAATTGGAAACCTTCTGTTACTAATATTAGTGATGATTTAGCTAACATATTAGATCGATTATTGTTACCTAGTCCTAGAGATCGCTTTCAAAGTGCATCGGAGGTTTTACAAGCTTTACATTCAGCACAATCTCAAGGGGTTTCTTCTAGTCCTAAAACGGCAATTCAAACTGCACCAAATCCCCCTATTTCTTCTGTACCTCCTACCTCTCCACAAACTATTTCTGTTCCTAATCCTTCTCCTATTACTCCTAGTTCTAAAAAGAGTTTTTCTAGTGTAGACTTAATAATCTATTCAGGATTTAATGGATTTGAAGGAGCGATCCTAGTTTTGCTTTTAAAAAAGTTTCTTTTTGCTCCAGGAATCATCATAGGATGTATGATCATTAGTGGACTGATTTATCTTCAATATCGAGGTATTTTAGATAAAAAAGATTTATTGATTATTGGTACAATGACAGTATTTGTATTGATAATTGCTTTATTTTTTGGCGGTTTAGCATTGGAATCTATTTCATTTTTATTAATGTCAGGATTAGTGGTAGGAGCAGGTTTAATAGCAGTTTCATCACTGTTTAAATTGATTTACAAACTGCTTTCTAGTATTTTATGATGTTTGAAAAGGATAAAAAATTGATGAATGGTAAAGTATATTTAGTGGGTTCTGGAATCGGAAATATTAATTATTTAACTCTGAAAGCTTATCATCTTTTATCTCAAGCTGAAGTGTTAATATATGATGCTTTGGTTGATAATAATTTGCTTGATTTAGTGCCTGAAAATTGCCTAATAATTAATGTTGGCAAAAGAGGAGGTCAACCCAGTACCAAACAAAATAAAATTAATTATTTATTAATTAATTACTGTTTACAAGGGAAACAAGTTGTTAGGTTAAAAAGTGGAAATCCTGCAATTTTTGGCCGTATTAATGAAGAAATTAATGCCTTACAAGATGCTAATTGTAACTATGAATTAGTGCCAGGTATTTCCTCAGCTTTAGCTGCTCCCCTATTGACAGGAATACCTTTAACTGATAAAGAAATAAGTAGATATTTTACTGTTTTAACAGGACATCAACCGGAGTTATTAAATTGGCAAACTTTAGCTAAAATAGATACATTAGTTATCTTGATGGGGACAAGAAACCTTGAGAAAATAGTTGATTATTTAATTAGTAACGGGCGATCGTCTGATGAACCTATTGCCATTATTCAAAACAGTGGAAGTGAACAAGAAAGGGTCTATCTAGGTACATTAAATACTATAATAGAACAAGTATCAGGACTATCTTTATCTCCAGCTATTATTGTTATTGGAAACGTCATTAATTTACGCTGTATGTCTTCATCTTCTACTCTTCCTTTAGCCCAAAAAACAGTATTAATTACCCGTGCAAAAGAACAATCTAGTCAGTTTAGTTTGCTCTTACAAAAACAGGGTGCAAAAACCATAGAAATGCCAGCATTAGAAATTTTCCCCCCGTCTTCTTGGGAGGAATTAGACTTAGCTTTTGAAACCTTATCTTCTTTTGATTGGTTAATTTTAACCTCAGCTAATGGGGTTAACTTTTTCTTTCAAAGGTTACGAGAATTAGGTAAAGATATGCGAGTTTTAGGTAATATTAAAATTGCCGTAGTAGGAAAAAAAACCGCCTCTTGTTTACAACAATATCATCTTACCCCTGATTTTATTCCCCCCAACTTTATTGCCGATCAATTAATTGATCATTTTCCTGAAAATTTAAGTCACCAAAAAATATTATTTCCCCGTGTAGAAACAGGAGGAAGAGAAATTTTAGTCAAAGAACTACAAAAACAAGAAGCTAATATTATTGAAGTTCCGGCCTATCAGTCAGGATGTCCCGATAAAATTGATGAGCAAGCATGGGAAGCTTTACAAAATAAACAAGTTGATATTATTACCTTTGCTAGTTCTAAAACAGTAAAAAACTTTTATAAACTGCTAGAAAAAGCCCTCAATAATAACAATAAAACTGATATTTTATCCCTGTTAGATAATATTTGTCTTGCCTCAATTGGTCCCCAAACTTCAAAAACTTGTTATGAATTATTAGGAAGAGTAGATATAGAAGCCAAAGAATACACCTTAGAAGGATTGACCAAAGAATTAGTTCAATATTTTAGTTAATATTGTCGTGGTCAGCAATTAACAATTAATAATTAACAATTAACAATGATTTGCTCAATGACCGTTGAACCCTACAGAAATGTATAGCTTAATTTCTACTTTTTTCTCCTAATCTCCCCTAAAAGCTTACCCATTGTTCCCTTATTTTTGGGACTGACATCCCCAGAAACAAAACCTATGCTGAACATAGAGAAAGTATTAGGAGGGAACCAAAAATGCTAACACTTAAACTCAAAAAAACAGGGTTTTCCACACTGAGTGCATTTTTAGTTGCTATTACCACCACCACATCATTATTACCCTTAACCACCGTTTCCGCTCAACCTTTGCCTAACTCTAACCCCACTACAACAGACACTTATCCGGTTCGTATTCCCCAAGGAACCTTACTCCCCGTCATTTATCCTCAATCACAACAAATTCGTGTTAAACAAGGAGAATATTTACCCTTAGAACTACAAATATCCAGCAATTTACGGGATAGCAATGGTAGTCTCTTAATTCCTGCTGGTACAAGAATTAGGGGCCAACTCGAACCCACTAGACAAGGAACTCGGTTTGTAGCACGGGAAATGGTGCTTAATAATCAATGGGTTCCCCTGGATGCTACCTCTCAAGTGGTTTCTCGCACCGAAACCGTAAACGAAGGGGCAACCGTTGGTAATATCTTATCAGGAACCTTTGCTGGTGCTGGTACAGCTACTATTGTGGCAGGAACAACAGGCGATCGCAGAATTGATCCTGCAGAATTGATCCTTTAGAAGTATTAGGCGGTGCGGCCTTAGGAACCCTCTTAGGATGGGGTTTACCGGAAGGTCAAATTATTGGGGGTGGAGAACATCAAGAATTGGTTATCGATCCCAACCGTGACCTTACCTTAACCCTTAACTCCGATCTATCGGTTCTTGCCAACTCTCCAAGACAACAACAAACAAGTCCCTATCGTCGCGCTTTTAATGTTAATCGTTAATTTGTTTTTCAGTGTGAGGAGTGTTTTTTTCATAGGATTTTGGGAACATTAATAATAGTAGAGTTGTATTTTATTGAACTTACCTATGAAACCGATTGGCTCAATTATATTAGTTTTAGGATTAATTTTTGTTGCTGCTGGGGATAGTTTTTTACCCAAACCCCTGAGTACCGTTAGCAAAAATACCCGTACCTATGTTAATAATATTTTCCTGAGTTTTACTCCGGACACCGATTTTGAGAGACCTAGTAAGCAAAGGGAAGCTCAAGTAGAGAATCTGGACAAAAGACACAAGGGAGATGGTGAATAATGGATAATTTTGTCAAACTATCAGGACAAATCCTCGAATGAGGATCTGTCCAAAAATAAGCCAGTTTGACTAATCTTTCAACCAGCTAAACATCGCCCGTAAATCTTTACCCACTTCCTCGATGGAGTGTTCTGCTTCTTGACGACGCATAGCAGTAAACCCGGGTTTACCCGATTGATTTTCTAAGACAAATTCCCGTGCAAATTGACCGGATTGAATTTCCGCAAGAATTTGTTTCATTTCAGCGCGAGTTTCATCGGTAACGATGCGAGGACCTCTTGTTAAGTCTCCATATTCTGCTGTATTAGAGATACTGTCACGCATTTTCGCCAGTCCACCTTCTACGATCAAATCTACAATTAATTTGACTTCGTGGAGACATTCAAAATAGGCTAATTCCGGCTGATAACCAGCTTCCACTAGGGTTTGAAACCCGGACTTGATCAAGGCCGATAAACCACCACAGAGGACCACCTGTTCTCCAAATAAGTCAGTTTCTGTCTCTTCTCTAAAGGTAGTTTCCAGAATACCAGCACGGGTTCCGCCGATACCTTTAGCATAGGCCATGGCGCGATCGCGGGCTTGTCCACTGGCATCTTGATAAACGGCGAATAAACAGGGAACGCCCTCCCCTTGTTCGTAGGTACGACGAACTAAATGGCCTGGTCCTTTTGGAGCAACCATAACTACATCTACGGTTTCGGGGGGAACGATCTGACCAAAGTGAATATTAAAGCCATGAGCGAAGGATAATACCTTACCGTCTCTTAAGTTGGGTTCAATTTCTTCTTTGTAAATCGTTTTCTGCACCTCATCCGGTAACAAAATCATGATCCAATCAGCAGCACTAGCAGCTTCGGCCACACTGAGAACCTTTAAACCTGCCTCTTCAGCCTTTTGTCGTGACTTACTACCTGGATACAGCCCCACTACCACATTGATGCCACTATCTTTTAAATTGAGGGCGTGGGCATGACCTTGAGAACCGTAGCCAATGATCGCCACGGTTTTACCTGCCAATAGATCAAGGTTGGCATCTGCGTCGTAATACATCCGAGCCATGAGGCTGTCTCCTAATTTTCTTACAAACTCTCCATTATATAATGTATAAGCCCTAAGGTGCTAATTTGGGGATTTTGTAATCTTTACTTTTGTTTTTAGCTGGGATTGACCCACATTAGGGTTTGACCATATTCCACTGGTTCCCCGTTGGTAACAGCTATTTCCATCACCTCTCCAGTGACTTCTGCTTCGATTTCGTTCATCAGCTTCATCGCTTCAATAATACAGACGGTTTGGGTATTACCGACACGATCGCCCACTTCCACAAAGGCTGGTTCATCTGGTGCCGGGGCGCGATAAAAGGTTCCTACCATTGGGGAGGTAATAGCGACCCATTCCTTGTCTGTGGGAGAGGGAACCGGTTCGGGGGGTGGGGTTGGTGTAGCAGGAACAGAGGGGGATACTGCCACTTCGGGGGTGATTGCTATAGGGGGTTGAGTCGTGGCCGTCTTGGTCACGTCTCGACGGACTGTTAACTCAAAGGTTTCTGTTTTTAAGCTGACTTCGGCAATATCGGTGTGAGCGATCGCCCCTAATAACTCTCGTAGTTCGTTAAAATTAATTGACACAAATTATCCATCCCATAATCATTGATTGACACTTCCTCTTAGGTTTCTCGGCCTAAATAGGAACCATCACGGGTATCTACTTTGATTTTTTCCCCAATGGAAATAAACAAGGGAACCATTACTTGCGCCCCGGTTTCCACCGTAGCAGGTTTCGTTCCTCCAGTTGCGGTGTCTCCTTTAACTCCTGGATCGGTATCTATTACTTCTAGGAAAACGGAGGTGGGTAATTGTACCTCTAAGACGGTCTCGTTCCAGAAGAGAACATCAGCTTCCATTTCTTCTTTGATGTAGTTGACCGTTGTTCCCATTTGGTCAGGGTTTAAACGCACTTCTTCGTAAGTTTCCATATCCATAAAGACGTATTGTTCTCCATCTTTATAGGTATGTTGCATGGTGCGTTTTTCTAAGTTTGCCTGGGGAACGGTTTCTCCTGCACGGAAAGTTCTCTCCACCACGCTTCCGGTTTGAGCATTTTTTAGTTTGGTTCGCACAAAAGCCGAACCTTTACCGGGTTTAACGTGCAGAAATTCAACAACGCGCCACACTGAACCATCTAATTCAATGCTAGTCCCAGTCCGAAAATCGTTACTAGAAATCATGAAAGGGTTTTAGAGCTTATAAATTCCAGATTTATTCTACAAGAGTTTGGAACATTTAACCGTTATTTAGTCACTATATTTAACATCTTTTTGATTATTGTCTTATCTAAGATGATCCGAGAAAAATTGTTGGGTTTTTTCCCAAGCATCGGCGGCCGCTTCTGGGTTATAACGTTCCCCTGATGGGTTGGCAAAAGCGTGATCGGTGTTGGGATAGATATATACATCAACTTCTTTGTTAAGAGACTGCAATGCCATTTCAAATTTTTTAACTGTTTCGGGAGACGGCCTTTGATCTAACTCTCCAAAAATACCTAAAATGGGCATCTCCAGGGCTTTTAGTACCTCTGGATCGGTTTCTAATTCTCCCCCATAGTAGATCACGGCAGCATCCAGGGTTTTAGGGAATAATAAGGCGGTTTGCAAGGATAAACTACCCCCGAAACACCATCCAATAGAAGCAATGGTTGGGGCGTTTTTTTCTTGGTCTAAATACTCATAGGCTAAGATAAGATTTTCTTGTAGGCGATCGCGATTATTTCTAGCTTCGGTGACTAATTCTCTGGCTTTTTCGGGGGTTTCGGCTGCTTCTCCCCCATACATATCTACTGCTAAGGCGGTATAACCTAGTTCTGCTATTTTACGGGTCATGGCTTTGATATTATCGTTGAGTCCCCACCATTCGTGGATGACAATAATTCCGGGTAAGGGGCGATCGCTGTTTTGGGGAGAGGCCAAATAACCTGCGATCGCTTCTCCTCCTAAATTCCCGTAAGTTACCATCTCTGAGCTAACACCATCATTTTCGGTTGGTGCTTGGGTTAAAATATCGGTAGGTATTGGTAGCTCATTTTGATGAACTTGCCACATATAATCTGCATAATTATCTTGAGGAGGTAACTGTGTATTTGTAGCAAACAGATTTGATTGCCACCCCATTACCACTAAAAAAGTTCCTAAAACCAGTGCAATAAATAAACGCATAGATAACATTGATAAATAACATTTTTAAGTTATCATAACTTTTAAAAAATTGCCTGTACAAATTATTATATTCGTTATCAATTCTCACTTTTTAATTAACATTGACTCAACAAGATACTCATATTCAACAAACTCGAGCTAGTCTTCAACAAGCTTTATCCTGGTATACTAGCGTCCGTCGTCATTGGAATTATCCGCCAAATTTAGAACTTCAAGCTGCGGTTAAACAAGATTTACAAGCGTTAAAAGCTTCTCTAGATAAAATAGAAAATAATGTTATTAAAATTGCTACTTTTGGCTTAGTAAGTCGGGGAAAATCTGCTGTTATTAATGCCTTGATGGGTCAAAATATTCTCGAAAGTGGACCTATTCATGGGGTAACAAAATGGCCTCAATCTGTTCGTTGGACTCCTCCTAGTAGTAAGATTAAAGTTGAGTTTATCGATACTCCTGGATTAGATGAAATTGATGGCAGAGAACGGGAAATTATGTCTCGAAATATTGCTGATGAAGCAGATTTAATTTTATTTGTTATTTCTGAGGATATTACTCGCAGCGAATATGAGGCATTATTAGACCTTAAAAAATCCCTAAAACCTATTATTTTAGTCTTTAACAAAATTGATCTTTATCCTGATAAAGATATACGAACGATTTATGAACAATTACAGAAAATTGGACTAAGTTCTAATATTGATCAGAAATTATTGATTGCTGCTGAAGATATTGTTAGGGTGGCAGCTTCTCCTAAACCTATACCTATTTTAGTTAAATATCCTGATGGTAAAACAGCAGAGGAATGGGAAACACCTCCACCAAAAATTGA
>JBFRWO010000298.1:0-5439 GCA_051439625.1 Crocosphaera sp.
GTAGTCTATTATACTTTTTCCACCACACCTTCGGGAGAGCCACTTAATAGATTTAATCTTTCCATAAGTTAAATATAAAATTTTGTTTAATTAGTCAATTTTTTTGCTTGTTTCTAGCCACTGTTTAACTATTTCTTTACTAGGTTGGGCTGCGATCGCACCTGGTTTTGTGGTGGTTAATGCTCCGACGGCGTTACTATAAATTATTGCTTGTTTGGCCATTTCTGCGTTGTTTAATATTTCCTCTTCATAGCAACAACATTGGGATAAAAATCCTGCTACAAAACTATCTCCTGCTCCTGTGGTATCTATTACTTTAACGGAAAATCCTGCTACTTTTCCTTGATTGTTTCCTAGATAATAATTACATCCTTTTTCACCTAATGTGACTAAAACACCTTTAACTTTAGGTAACTTTTCAGCTATTTTTTGAGCATCTTCTGTTTTAAATAACCAATGAGCTTCTTCTTGAGAACATTTAATAAAATCTGCTGATTGTAAAACTTTTAATATTAAGGGTTTTGCTGTCTCTATATTTTCCCAAAATACGGGTCGCCAATTCACATCTATGAAAATTTTAATTTGATATTCTTTAGCTAGTTTTATGGCTGTCAAAATAGCTTGCTGACTTTGAGTATAAGCAAGTGCTAAAGTTCCCATTACTAAATATTTTGCCTGAGTAAATAAGGAGATTTTTAACTGTTGAGCATCTAGTTTAGTATCAGCAAATTCGTCAGTTTTAATCTGACCAAAACCAGAGAATTGACGTTCTCCTTGTTGAGAACGAGTAACATAAACTTGTCGAGTTGGGGCGGTTGGATGATGTTGTATTCCTGTTAAATCAACACCTATTTTTTCTATAATTTTAACTAATTGATTACCTGCTTGATCCTCTCCAATACAACCCATAAAAGCAGAAGAGACTCCCAATTTAACTAAACCACAAGCAACATTAGCCGGCGCACCTCCTGGATAAGCTGTCCATGATTTAACTTCTTTTAATTCTTTACCTAGTTGATCGGCAAGACAGTCAAAGAGTATTTCACCAATACAAATTATTTGCGGATTATTCATTAGTTTTTAGTGTTAAGATAAATTTTGGAGTTATCAATAAAAAATATCACAAGAATATTAAGCTATGATAGACGGAAAAAATGTTTTAGGAAGCGATTTACAACTCTGTTGTAGTAACCCCATGACTGGTTATTATCGTGACGGTTATTGTCGTACAGGAGGGCAAGATTTTGGAGTTCATGTGGTATGCTCTCAAATGACGGCTGAATTTTTAAGTTTTACTAAGCAGAAAGGAAATGATCTCAGTACCCCTATTCCTGCTTATAGTTTTCCTGGGTTAAAACCAGGCGATCGCTGGTGTTTATGTGCTTCTCGGTGGCAAGAGGCAAAAGACGCAGGGGTTGCACCTCCAGTCATTTTAGAAGCAACTCATATTCGAGCATTAGAAGTGATTTCTTTGGATGAATTAAAACAGTATGCTTTATCAATGGATAATTGATAATAGACAAATTAATAATAACTGGTAACTGGTAACTGATCACAAGATTAACCAAAAAGCAAGACCAAAGAAAGGGATAAATCTTAAGGGACGTTGTGGACTATTACTAGGGATAATTGCACTCATTAGGACAATTTGAAAAATTGCAAATAAGAACAGGTCTACTGCAAAAGCAATGACCACGCGACTGCTTTGTAATTGTGTCATAAAATAGGCAATTTTTTGATTAATATCGCCAAATTCTGGCCGACCAATAAATAGCCAAACAATGGCAATAACCCCAACAATTAACCCTGTATAGCCAAAACTACGTTCTAATATTCCTTTTTTTGGTTCTTCTGTTGTTTCTAATCTTGGTTGTTTAAATCTAAATGCCATATAAGGTAAAAGGAAAACATTCGTTAGAAACATAGCCACACTCCAAAGGGCAAGTTTTGGAAAATCTCTAACCCGTTTATCTGCTAACAATAGAGGCAAAAACATAAAGAGCCAAGCTTCAGCAAAGTTAAATTGTGCTTCGATCGCAGGATGAACTACGGGAGATTCCATCGAGGAAATTCCTAAACTATTGAGAATGGGTAAAATAAAGAAAAAATTGAGGGATTCGTTGATAACTTCTTGGGTGGTTTCTGGTTGTATTGCCCAAACTGGTTCCCCTGGTAAAATAAAGTTAGGAGAGGATAATAGTAAAATATAAACATAAGTTCCGGCTAGAAACCAGAAAAGTTTTGATAAGATTAGTTGGGGTTTTGGGGGGTTAGAATCTTCTTTTAAAAATATTCTAATTAAAGGAGTGACTAAACGAATAATCAAAAAAGATATTTTTCCTGGTTTTAGGGGAGGTTCGACAATATCCCTAGCAAAAATAAGTTTTCCTGTGGTTTCTGAAATACGATAAAAACTAACTCCTCTCCCATTTGGTAGAGGAATATTATCTAATTCAACGTGCCATAAAATACCTACTTTTAAAGGATCTTCTGTGGTAATTTCATCGATAATAAATTTAAGATCATCGGGAACATTATCACAGGATTCTTGAAAGAGACGCTTAACCTCATTTTTACCTTGAAATGGCTGAGAAAAGTTCATATCTTCGTAAAGGCAATCATCATCAACCCATTGCATTGCTTGCTCAATATCTCGGTTATTAATGGCTTGATAAATGGATTCAATAACATCTTTTGCTGTTTTTTTAATCATGAAAATAACTATTTACTAAAGATCAAAAAAACGGCTTCTTGACAGAAACCGGAAAATTTAAACCCCATCGTTAACGACGGGGTTTAATCAAAAACTTTAGAGAGAAAGTCCCAATTTTAATCCTAAAATACCATGAGCGATGAACACAACGGCAACCACAGCCCCTAAATAAGCATGAAAGGTACGATAAGCCTCTTTTTGCTCACCACCAAAACCTATTAAAGGAGTGATTGCACTAATGGCCATTAATGCAAGCGCACCGGTTCCTGTCCAAAAATGCCCACTACTTAAAAGAGCATGATTTTGCATCACCAAAGACAATACTCCTCCGGTGTATCCTAAAGCAACGAAAAGGAAAACCCAAGGGGCTAACTGACGATGGGATGCACGAGTTTCTGATACTACTTCAGGGTCAGTTGCGAAACGACTACGCCAACCCATGTAAGCAGTCACACTACCCATTACTAAAACTACAATTCCCATCATAACCGGGTGTCCCCAATGAACAATGGGTTCTGGTACGCCCAAACTACGGAACCAAGCGGCCAGAGGTTCTAAAATATTTGCAAGTTTGTCTCCCATTTTCTTAATCCCTTAGCATAATTTTTTTACAGCAACTATTATAATTATATTAAAAAATTGCTCCAGAATTATATTTTTTGGGAACTTCTCTTAATATTTTTTTAAGTCAGTTGTTTCTCTTCCATAAATGCAACGAATTGTTGCACTAACTTGACATTTCGCCACCCTTTTTCTGCTTCTTGTTTAATAATATTTAAGGCTTCTTGAGTAGTATAAGGTTGTTTATAAGGTCTTTCACTGGTTAATGCTTCGTAAATATCTAAAATTTGAAAAATTTGCGCTAATTTTGGAATACTTTCGCCTATTAAACCATCAGGATAACCACTACCATCCCAGCGTTCATGATGATGACGAATAATTTGAGCAATACCTCGGCGGTTTTGCATTGGTTTACAAATTTCTTCCCCAATTAAAACATGATTTTTGATTAATTCTCGTTCTTCTTCGTTTAATTTTCCTTGTTTCATCATCACTGCATCAGGGATAGCTACTGTGCCGATATCATGGAGATGGGAAGCTAAAATTAGATCACTAATTTCTACAGGACTTAAGTTTAAATATCCGCCAAATCCTTGGGCTAGTTTATCAAATCTAATTCCCGATTTTCCTTGAGGTAAGTAGCGTTTTTCAAGGGCTTGAGAAATCAAAAATAAGACTTGTTGCATCTGTTCTAGCCATTCAGAAAGCCTTTTTCGTTGGATTAATAATTCTACTTCAGGTAATAAGACAATACTTTCTAGGGGTTTACTCATGAAAGCATCGGCCATGACTTCTTGACTTTTTATGCGAGATTTATTATCATCTGCAACACTCATTAAAATAATAGGAATTAAACGAGTATCTTGATCTTGTTTTAATTGTTGACAGATATCAAAGCCGTTATAATTGGGCATTTTAAGATCCATCAAAATCAGATCGGGAGAGGCTGTTCTTATTGTAGTAAAAATATCACAAATACCATCATGTTCAATGACATCATAACCGTTGGCACTCAACAGGTCTACTGCCATGACACGACTAAAGGGGTGATCGTCGATCACTAAGATTTTTGCAGGTTCTGAACTTCCAAAAATATCCACGTTTGTTAGAGTTACCTTTCCATTTTTTAATTATACCAAATTGATGACAAAAAGCTATTTTGTTTTAAGAATACCAGCTATAATTTGCCCTAAAGCAATTCCTCCATCGTTGGGAGGTATATTATGATGCCAAAAAGGGGTAAATTTTTCTTGTTGTAAGCGTAAAATTGCTCTTTCGCTTAAGTATTTATTCTGAAAACATCCTCCTGTCAAGATAATATTTTTTTGTTGACTTCTTTGGGCAATATCTATAATAATTTCAACTAGGGTATTGTGGAATTTAGCTGCTATTTCTTGGTGCGATTTTTTTTGTAATATTTCTTCGATAATACTTTCTATCATTAATTGCCAATCAATTACTAAGGGAGAGGTTAACCCTGTAATTTGATAGGGATAACTTTCATCTATTTTTAAGTCATTAATGGCGTATTCTAAGGCTATTGCTGCTTGTCCTTCAAAACTGATATTTTCACAGATTCCTATCATAGCTGCTACTGCATCAAATAATCTACCAACACTAGAGGTTATAGGAGTATTAAGGTTACGGGATAACATTTGTTTGATTATGTTTAATTCTTTGGTTGCCATAGTTTCTAAGAAAGGTAATTTTATTGTTTCATTTTCTCCTAATATTTCAAATAAAATAGATATGGCAATTCTTCTGGGATCTTTTACTGCTTGAGTTCCTCCTGGTAATTTAAAGGGACGAAAATGGGCGATTCTTTCATATTTTTTATTGCTAACTAATAGAAATTCTCCACCCCAAATTGTGTTATCATCACCGTATCCTGTTCCATCCCAAGCAACTCCTAAAACGGGAGTATTTGAGTTAAATTCCTTCATTAATGATGGGTTATTTGCCAAACAAGCAAGAATATGAGCATAGTGGTGTTGAAGAGTAATTACGGGTAACTTTTGTGCCTTAGCATATTGACTTGATACGTAGTCAGGATGAGCATCACAAACTATTATTTCTGGTTCAAAATCGTATAATCCTTTTAAACTTTCCATGACTTGATTGAAGGATTTTAATGCTTCTGCTGTGCTTAAATCTCCAATATGTTG
>JBFRWO010000299.1:0-8625 GCA_051439625.1 Crocosphaera sp.
ATGTTTACGATTCATTAATTATCTATGAAAATTTGGGTTATCAAAATAGGGGAACCTGCACCAAACGATGCAGACGATACAAGACTTTACCGAACTGGAATGCTTGCGCAAATGCTAGCTGAACAAAATCATACAGTGACTTGGTGGACATCGACTGTTAATCACTACCAAAAAGAGCAGAGGTTTCATCAAAATACAACAGTTAAAATCAATGAAAATCTAGACATTGTTTATCTTCATTCCCTACTTTATCAAAAAAATATTAGTATTAGTAGAATTATCAATCACATAGGGACAGCTCGTCAGTTTGAAAAACTGAGTAAAACCAGAGAAAATCCTGATATCATTCTTTGTTGCTTACCGATTTTAGAACTATGTGAAGCAGCAATTAGATATGGAAAAGAACATAACGTTCCTGTTGTTATTGATGTTAGAGATTTATGGCCTGACATTTTTCTAGAATTCGGAAAATCTTGGTCAAAACCCTTGCTAAATCTGCTGTTGACTCCTATGTTTAACACTGTTCGCTCAATTTGCACTCAAGCAACGGGCATTACAGGGGTTACTCCGGAAGTTGTTGATTGGGCATTAGAATATGCAAATCGCTCTAAGTCGGAGTGGGATCAGGATTTTCCCCTAGCATATGCTCCTGAAATACCAACACAAGACCTCATTTCTCAATCAATTGATAAATGGAAAAGTCTGGGTATTTGTCAGACTAACAATAAGTTTATCGCTTGTTTTTGTGGGACAATGGGTAAACACTCGGAACTTGAAACTCTCATTGAGGCGGCATACCGTTTAAAGCAGACAAATCGCGAATTTCAATTTGTTCTATGTGGCTCTGGGGATCGCTATGATTATTATCGAAGCTTAGCTAAAGATTGCGATAGTATTATTTTTCCAGGTTGGGTGGGAAAAGTTGACCTATTTACATTAATGAAAATGAGTTCCGTTGGTTTAGCATCTTATGCCAGCACATATATCCATTCCAAAATTTTGACTAATAAACCTATTGAGTATATGTCATGTCATTTGCCTATTGTCTCTAGCCTTGATGGAAAATTAAAAAGCTTTTTGTCAAAAAACCAATGCGGCATAACCCATCCCAATAGAGATGTTGATAGCCTAGTGAATATCTTAATAGAACTATATGAAAATCCTCAAAAATTACAAGTGTTATCAACAAATGCCAAAATAACACATGAAAAAAACTTCTGTCCCGACAAGGTATATGGGGCAATGATAAAATATTTAGAATCTCTTGATAATTCTGTTAAACAGTGTTTGTAACATGGTTTTAATTGATTTTGCTTATGTTTGACCCATTGTTACTTACAATGGATTTTATCAGCACGTCTGTTATTGTTGATTTTGTTGTATTGCATGGGTAATTAGTCATGGTTAGTCAAAGAATTCTAATCACTGGAGCGGCCGGTTTTATTGGTAGCCATCTACTTTTTAGATTACGCAAAGAAAACTATCATATAGCTGTTGCTACTCGTAAAAATAGCTCTCAATTTCCAGATCATGTGACAGTCCTCAATGTGGGTGATATTGATGGTTTTACAAACTGGAAAAAAGCCCTTAAAAATATAGATATAGTCATACATCTTGCCGGGCGCGCCCACATATTAAATGAGCAAAATTATAACCCTGAAGCAGAGTTTTTCAAAGTTAATGTAGAGGGAACTAAGAATTTAGTTAATCAATCTATCCAAGCGGGTGTTAAGCATTTCATTTTTATGAGTTCTATTGGTGCAATGACGACTTTAAGTAATCAACCTCTCACCGAAAACTCTTTATGTAATCCCGATACACCTTATGGAAAAAGTAAGCTTAAAGCAGAAGAAAACTTAATTGAATTAGCTAGTCAAAGTTCTATGAGCTATACGATATTAAGACCTAATTTAGTTTATGGTAAGGGAAATCCCGGTAATATGGAACGTCTTGTTAAATTAATAAAAAAAGAGAAACCCCTTCCTTTTGGATTGATCAAAAATAATCGTAGCTTTATCTATGTTGGCAATTTAGTAGATAGTATTGTTACTTGTATTACTCATCCTCAAGCAAGGAATCAAATCTTTTTAGTCAGCGATGGTCAAGATATTTCTACTCCGGAATTAATTAAACAGATTGCTCAAAATTTGCATTGTCGTTGTCAATTATTACCCATATCTCCTACTATACTTAAATGGTTAGGTTATTTTGGAGATATAATTGAGTCTATGACAGGGAAATCTGCTCCCGTTAATAGTTCAACAATTGAACGTCTTTTAGGTTCTTTGATTGTAGATAGTAGTAAAATTAGAGAAATTTTAAATTGGCAACCCCCTTATACTATTGAACAAGGGCTAAAAGAAACTTTTATTGATTAAGATTTATGTTTCGATAACATAAATATACTATAATAGTTTAAGCTTGTTGGAACAGATTGCATTGGAGGATATGCTGTTAAATTTTCTTTAGATTATTGTCAATAACTTTGAACTAAAATAATGAAAATATTGGTAACTGGTGCTGCTGGATTTATTGGATTTCATCTGAGTCAAAAACTTTTAGATAACGGTCATGAAATAATTGGCTTGGATAATCTTAATGACTACTACGATGTTTCCTTAAAGACAGATAGGTTAAACTTTCTCAGTCTCCTGAGGTACACCTGAATTTTATTTTTTGCTCCCTGTTCCCTGTTCCCTAATACTAAAAACTACTGTACCTCACAAGTATGAGAAGTGCTATATTTGTAATAAGATAAAAAATTATTCCTTAACTCGGATATTGATTAAAATTGATATTTGAGTAACATTACATCAGTAAAAATGTATGAAAATATTATTACCACTAGAAATTTTTAGTTACTTTATTAGTCTAATTATAACCTTGGTAATCAAAAAAAGTTTCAGCCAACAATTGCTAGATATTCCTAATGAAAGAAGTTCCCACACTCAACCCACTCCTAGAGGGGGTGGATTAGGTTTTATTATCGCTTTTGCTATTACTAGCAGTGTTTACACTATTAATAATTCATCATTTGAGCAACTCATTTTTCTTTGGTTAGTGTTAGTACCTTTAACCATTATTGGCATTATTGATGATAATCAGGGTGTACCAGCTACTATTCGTTATCTGGTGCAATTATTGGCTGCTAGTATTGCTATTTTTCATTTCCACCCTTTTATTTTTCCAGGATTTGATAAATTAGAAATCTTTGGTAATTTAATGGCGATCGCTTTAACGGTTATTGGTTTTACCGCTATGATTAATTTCTATAATTTTATGGATGGTTTAGATGGTATTGTCGGCGGTTGTAGTGCCTTACAATTAGGATTCTTCGCTATTTACTTGAATCAACCTCTTTTATGGCTTTTAGTAGCTGCTATTATGGGTTTTTTATGGTGGAATTGGTCCCCTGCTAAGATTTTTATGGGAGATGCTGGCAGTACGGTTTTAGGGGCAACAGTGGCGATCGCTCTTTTGAACAACCACACTGATATCATACACGCTTGGTCAGCAGTGGCTATTATTTTTCCTTTAATTGCCGATGCTATTTATACTCTTGTCAGACGCATAATAAAAGGTGAAAATATTTTTCAGGCACATAGAAGCCATATATATCAAAGATTACAACAATCTGGATGGTCACATAGTCAAGTTGCTAGTACCTATATTGGGGTAAATCTTGTTATTGGTGTTAGTGTATACTATTTTGATTTGAGGGGTTTTTTAATGAGTTTTCTGGTCGTTATACTAGGAATTATTTTAGGAGAAATATACTTAGCAAGATATCATAAATTAACAGCACGGTATTAAGAAAAATTAACCAGGGTCTGTCTGCAAACTATTAAAATATTAAAAATAAACTAATTTCCCCCTCTGCTTCCTCTGCTTCCTCTGCCTCCCTCAACTAAGATTTTTGAACTTTGCAGACACGTCCTAGCCTAAACCCCCTATCTGCTCCCTGTTACCCTCGTCTCCCTCTCTACCCTTTGGCAATAACTAACATTTCATAATTATCTGGTGATAGAGCATCATTGCGACTAAACGCCCCAAGAGTTGCCCCAAAAATCTCAATTTTTTTAAAGTTTAGTGTTTGTAATAACCAGGTTATTTCTGAAGGGACATAATATCTTTCATTACAGTTAAGAGTTTTCTTTTTACCGAGATCATCTTCAATATTAAAAATACTAGACTCTCGAAAAGTCATTAAATCAAAAGAATGATTTTCCGTGTTTCCAGAATTAATATTATCATCCATCAAATCTTGAACAGAATGATAGAGAGGATATAAAGCATTTAAAGCCGTAAAAATAAACAGTCCACCAGGTTTTAAAGCCTTAGCTGCACTGGTAAGAATTTGGAAATTCATCTCATCGGTTTCCATCAAACAAAATCCACCTTCACACATAATATAGACCAAATCGAATTCATCAACAAAAGGCAAATTTCTAGCATCGTGTTGATAAAAATCAAGCGATAAATTTTCCCCAACTGCCTTCTCTTTAGCCCTTTTTAAAAGAGACTCTGATAAATCGATACCTACTACTTGATAACCTCGTTTTGCCAATTCAATAGAATGTCTACCCGTTCCACAACCGATATCTAAAATTCGAGTATTTTTATGATAATTAATTTCTTGCTCAATAAAATCACACTCACCAATAGTCCCTTTAGTAAAGCCTTCTTGGTCGTATTTAAGAGCATAATTATCAAATAATTCTTCGTACCACTGTTTCATTGTTTTATATTAATTAATTAAACTTTTAAACAGCCCTTTAGAAAAGGCAGTCACACTCAATATCATAACTGGTAACTGCTAACTGATCACTGGTCACTGATAACTAATCAACGATAACGGTTGACAATTCGATACAATATTGTCAAAGAGGCATAATCAAGCTAAACTCTCGAACGAACACCATCCGCCATTAAATGGAGTAGCTGGAGAAACAAACACACATGGGCAAAGTAGTCGGCATTGATCTGGGGACAACTAATTCTGTCGTCGCAGTAATGGAAGGCGGAAAACCAGTCGTGATCGCCAACTCAGAAGGAATGCGTACTACCCCTTCTGTGGTTGGCTTCAATAAAGATGGAGAATTAGTCGTTGGACAAATGGCCAGACGACAAGCGGTTTTGAACCCCCAAAACACCTATTATGGGGTGAAAAGGTTTATGGGGCGAAAATACCCAGAATTAACCCCCGAATCAAAACAAGTTCCTTACACCATCCGTCGGGATGAATACGGCAGCATTAAAATTAAATGCCCTCGCCTCAAAAAAGACTTTGCTCCCGAAGAAATTTCAGCTAAAATTCTCCGTAAATTGGCAGAAGAAGCGGAACGCTATTTAGGAGAACCGGTGACAGGGGCAGTAATCACCGTTCCGGCCTATTTTAATGACTCCCAACGCCAAGCTACTAGGGACGCTGGCAGAATCGCCGGATTAGAAGTTTTACGCATTATCAACGAACCTACCGCAGCGTCATTGGCCTACGGTTTGGATCAAGAAAGGTCACAAAAAATCCTCGTTTTTGACTTAGGAGGAGGAACCTTTGATGTCTCTGTCTTGGAAGTAGGAGATGGAGTGTTTGAAGTGAGGGCCACCAGTGGGGATACCCAACTGGGAGGAGGAGACTTTGATAAACGTATTGTAGACTGGTTGGCCGAACAATTTTTAGAACAGGAAAAAGTTGACCTTCGTAAAGATAGACAAGCATTACAACGGCTCACAGAAGCAGCAGAAAAGGCGAAAATTGAGCTATCAGGGGTCAGTGCCACGGATATTAATCTCCCCTTCATTACTGCCACCGAAGACGGTCCCAAGCACCTAGAAACCCGTCTGATGCGCCCTCAGTTTGAGGATCTTTGCGGAGACTTAGTTAGTCGTCTAACTCGTCCCATTAAACGGGCCTTGAACGATGCTAGATTAACCCCTGTACAGATCGATGAAGTGGTATTAGTGGGTGGGGGAACCCGAATGCCCATGATCAAAGCCCTAGTACGCAGTTTCATCGACAAAGAACCCAACGAAAACGTTAACCCCGATGAGGTGGTAGCGGTGGGGGCGGCCATTCAATCCGGTATTTTAGCCGGAGAAGTCAAAGAAATCCTGTTATTGGACGTGACTCCCTTATCTTTGGGTTTAGAAACCATCGGCGGTGTCACTAAAAAATTAATCCCCCGTAACACCACTATTCCTGTGCGTCGTTCCGATATCTTTTCTACCGGGGAAAATAATCAAACCATGGTAGAAGTTCATGTGGTGCAAGGAGAAAGGGAAATGGCCAAGGATAATAAGTCCTTGGGACGGTTTAAACTAACAGGTATCCCACCGGCACCGAGAGGTATTCCTCAAGTACAGGTGGCCTTTGATATCGATGCTAACGGTATTTTACAAGTAACGGCACGCGATCGCACTACAGGTAGAGAACAAAGTGTAGTTGTTCAAGGGGCTTCTACCCTCAGCGAAGGGGAAATTAATCGTATGATTAATGAAGCAGCCGAGTTTGCGGAGGAAGATAGACAGAGAAGGGAACGGATCGAAAAACGGAATAAGGCCAAAGCTTTAACTGATCAGGCTTTACGTCGCTTAAAAGATGTTACGTTGGACTTTGGTACTCAATTTACCAGTGGTTATCGTCGTCAAATCGAAGCTTTAAATGCAGAGATCATGGACAGTTTAGACAAAGACGACGAAAGACGTTTAGATCGGGCGCAAGCAGACTTACAAGACGTTTTATACGAACTGAACCGAGAAGTACGCTTACAATACGACGATGAAGAAGATGAGGGAATTTTTGACTCTATTCGTCGCACCCTAGTCGGAGACGATGAGGACGACTATCCTTATACTCCCCGTGGTTCCAGTTATGGTAACGATTATGGCACACCTCGTTACCCAGAAAGACAAGACTATGGACAACCCCGTTATGATGAACGTCGTTATGATGAGCGTCAAACCTACGGTTCTCCTGCCCCTCGTTACGAACGCAATGATCGTTACGATGATCAGTATGACGAATGGGAAGAAGATCGCCCCAGTCCGCGATCGCGTCGTCCTTCCCCTGAACCCCGTCGCTATCCTCCCAAAGACTCAGACAGCTATTACACCCGCGATCGCTCCCGTCGTATTCCCAGAGAAAACCAATGGGATGAAGAGGATGACGATTGGTTCTAAACTACTAACATAACTAAAATAACAATTCTAACCCGATTCCCAGTCCCGTTTTACACTGATATATGCAGCAACTTCGTAACTACTACGCCATTTTAGGGGTTTCTCGAGATGCCACCGCCGAGGAGATTAAAAAATCTTTTCGCAAACTCGCTCGGCAGTATCATCCTGATGTTAACCCGGGGGATAAGACAGCAGAGGAAAAATTTAAGGGTATTAACGAAGCTTACGATGTTCTCTCCGATGAAGCTAAGCGCACGGAGTACGATCGCAGTCGTTTCGGTAAAAGCAAACGTCGTCCTACTCGTCCCCAACCTCGACCCCCTCGTAATGGTAGCAATAGCAGTAGTTACAAACGAGATAGTGAGTTTTGGCGGTTCCAAGACTACAACCCTGGAGGGACAAAACGGGCTAAAGTGGTTAACCCTTCTCGCAGTGCTAGGGATGTGGAGGCGAAGTTAAATGTACCCCTGGAAAAAGCTTATCGGGGGGGACGGGAACGTATTCGCTTAGAAGATGGGCGATCTTTGGAAGTGGATATGCCTTCTGGTATGATCGATGGGCAGAAAATTCGCCTCAAGGGTCAAGGTCTACAAGGAGGGGATCTCTATCTCAAGATTACTATAACCCCTCACGCTTTTTTTGAGTTACGGGGCAGCGATATCGCTTGTCAAGTGCCTGTAACCCCTAGTGAGGCTATTTTAGGGGGTTCGGTGGAGGTTCCTACTATTGACGGTTTGGTTAAAATGACTGTACCAAAAGGGGTGCGTCCCGGACAACGGTTACGGTTAGCTAATAAGGGTTATCCCGACAGTTCAGGAAAACGGGGGGATCAACTGGTGGAAATACAAATTGCTATTCCTTCGGAGGTAAGTGAGGAAGAAATGGCTTTATATCAACAAATTCGCGAAAAAGAGCAGTTTAACCCCCGTCAGCATTGGCTTTAAGTCACATCTTTTACCTTCGATAAAAATAGCTAGTTTAGAGAGGGAACAGGCAACGGGGAACAGGCAACAGGGTTGATTTTGACTGTAACTAATTCAGAATTGATTTTACTTGTTTTCTGGTTGAGTTTTTATGTACTGGTGCAAGATATCAGGAATACCTGCTTTCAAGAAGATAATATCACCCCCATAATTTACTACAATTACCAATTCATCATGACTGAATAGTCAGACAGTAAAAGGCTGCATAAACTCACTACTCCAAGTGCCTTGAATAATATCGTTTGCATCTCTGGCACCAGCCCATAAATGATGGTTTCCCGGCTGAATATTATCTAATTTAATCTGATGAGTAAACCCTCCCCAACTGGTATCTTCTTGCCAAGCTTCTAAATTTTCTCCTAAGATATCTTCACTTAAATCTTGCCAGCTTCCGTCTTCCAATTTTAACCAAAAATCAATTATTTTGAGGTCAGATAATCCATTTTTATCTTGCACCCAACCA
>JBFRWO010000300.1:0-20287 GCA_051439625.1 Crocosphaera sp.
CTCATTATCAACGTATCACTTGGGATCAAGTTTATAACTTAGTTGAAACAGCATTTAAGAAACCATCTGATCGCATTGCTTCCTATAGTTCCGGACGTTCATCTAACGAAGCAGCTTATCTCCTACAATTGATGATGCGATCGCTTGGCTCTAATAACTTAGCAGATTGTTCTGATTTGTGCCATCGTGCCTCAGCAGTAGGGTTAAAAACGGTGTTTGGTACAGGGACATCTTTAGTCAGTTTGGAAAGCTTAAAAGCCTCAGAATGCGTGGTTTTGATGGGTTCCAATGCACCAGCAAACCACCCTCGTCTGATGAATGAGTTAATTAAAATACGCGATCGCGGAGGGACAGTTATTGTTATTAACCCCGTGGAAGAAATAGGGTTAAAAAAGTTCGCATCTCCTGCATTTCCCGTTAAGTCTCTCCTCTCAGGATCGAATATTGCATCTTTATTCCTAAAACCTGATCCGGGTAGCGATCTCGCTATCTTTGTGGGGATACAAAAGTCTTTAATAGAAAGAGGGTTAGTTAAACAAGATTTCTTGCAAAATTATACAGAAAATTGGCAGACTATTCTACAACAGTCTCAAGCAACTTCCTGGGAGTCTATTACAGATACTTGTGGTGTTTCCAAAGAAGACATAGAAACTGCTGCAACTCTCATCAGCAATGCAAAAGGTGTTGTCTTTGCTTGGGCCATGGGTGTGACGCAACAGTTACACGGTGTGGAAACTATTTTTAGTATCGCTAACACAGCATTAATGACCGCAAATGTGGGAAAATTAGGTGCAGGGTTAATGCCTATTCGTGGCCATTCTAATGTACAGGGTTTCGGATCGATGGGGGTTACAAATAACCTCAAAAAAGAGATCCAAGAAGCATTGGAAAGGTTATTAGGCCGATCGCTTAATCGTACCCCAGGTTATGACGCGCGATCGCTAATAGATGCAGCAGATGACAACAAGGTGGATACTTTGTTATGTTTGGGAGGAAATCTTTATGCAGCTAACCCCGACTTAACCCAGGCAAAACGCGCTTTAGGTAACATCGAAACGGTTATCTATCTCTCTACGAAACCAAACTTAGGACATTTTCATGGCCTCGCAGCAGAAAATACTATTATCCTTCCCGTCTATGCAAGGTTTGAAAACCCCCATAAAACTACGGTGGAGTCAGGAAATAATTTTGTCAGGTTGAATGATGAGGGGAAAACTCACCTAAAAAATGCCGATCTTATCTCAGAAATAGACTTTATCACAGAATTAGCCCATCGTCTCTTAGGAGATGATCCCGTAAACTGGCGCAAGTTACAAGATACTCGTTATGTGCGAAAACTTATTTCTGAAACCATTCCAGGTTACGAAAAAATTGCAGACATAGACGAAACAGAAGAAGAATTTACTATTTCAGGACGCATTTTTACTGAACCCAAGTTTCCTACAAAGTCAGGTAAAGCGATCATGCAGGAAACTTCTTTACCCACCATTACTTTACCCCAACCCGAAGATTTTGGCATTTCTCAACCCTTTTCTGGGGTGGTGGTTGCTTTAATTACCGGACGCAGTTATCGTCAACATAATACGGTAGTCTATCGCAACGATGATCCCTATCGCAATATGCCTCACCGTTATTGTATCTTAATGAATGCTGCTGATGTAGAAAAAGCAGGTTTAAATGAGCATCAACGGGTAACAGTGGCAGGAGATGGGGGAAAATTGCACAATATTGAGATTATTTGCGGTGAAATTAAACAAGGTGCAGCTTTAATGTTCTATCCTGAAGCTAATATCTTGATGAAAGCACATCTCGATAAGCGATCGCAAACCCCTGCTTATAAACGAGTCCCCATCTTGGTTTACACTTTAATCTAAGGATTTATTGGTTGAATTGCAACACTGGTTAGTGGAAAAATAGTAATAATAATAATTTAAAAAGTTGGGTTAGCGGGAACTAATCCAACTTGATAAGAGTTAAGAAGATGGTTATAATCATGTTACTTAAGTTAAAGATGCACTAGGAACATCCCGACAATATAAATCAATAGGTTTTTTTATCAACACTGCTGCTACCCAAATAGCCAATCTGTTTATTATGGGATCTTTTAACAAATCAGGATACCAGTTTTCATGCACAAAGACGCTTTTTACAAAGCTCACAACAGCATTCGCACCAATAGTTAAACCTGCGTCAACCAAAGCTTTGTTATCCTTATAATATTGACAAAAGCGTTCTTTAAAGCTGACTCTTTTTATCAGTTTATCGGTTTGCTCAGTCAAAAGCTTCTCTTCTTGTGATGTTACATCATCAGGAGTGATTTTTTGTATTGTGCCATTTAGTCTAGATTTTTTAATTTTTATGATAAAAATTCTATCTTCTAAATCGCGCTTTTCTTCAATAAGAGATTCGAGACGTTTTAGATCATCATCATTATTAGGCATCAGCTTACAATATTCCCTCTACAAAGTGTTTGCGCTACTTGAAGTTTCATATTCTTGAAGTTGAGAATTAATTCTCTCTAATTGTGCTTTTAAATCTGCTTCTTGTTTTTCAAGTTTTTGAAGCTCTTTCTTCGCATCTTCAAGATTTGTGTTACTTTCTTTTTCTGACAATTTCACGCTGTCTTGTCTTCCCCATAATTCCCATTTCATCTTATGAATATCAGTCTGTATGTTCTGCATTATCTCGGTTGCAGTGTCACCTGGTGTATCAAAAATACCCAGTTCTCTATATAATGCAATCATTTTAGTTAAGTCTTGGTCTTGTTCTTCTATCATTGAAGCTACTCCCCCCGCATCTTGTTTGTGACCTTTAGTATAGTCTTCTTCGGAAGAATTTTCATTATTTTCGGCAAAATGTTCTGATTCCTCTGTATCAGAATCTGTTGAGTTTATTTCTTGGATCACAGCACCAACTGCTTTACTTGGACGCAAGGGATTACAAGCATCCTTTTCTTTGTAATTCTCCATACGAGCCACCTTTCTCGCAGTAATATTTTCACCAGTTTTTTGATGTAGATATTTAGCAAATTGGCGTTCCGTCATTTTACACTTATTGTGCCGTGCATTTCTTATGTTTTTTCCTGATACTGTCGATGCCATTAGTCTAAATCTCCCTGCTTTAGCTTGTGTACGGCTGTTTTTGCTATATTTAGCTTTTTTACACAGAATCTTATTTTAACTCAACTAACTGTCTTTTGTCAACATAGGTCATTAAATCATTTAGACTATATCGATAAATGATGAAGAAATGGAAGAAGCGATCGCTCAAGGAATCAAAGAATCTAGGAGTTTTACGTTGTACAAAATTACTATTATTTAGTAATGAATTTTCGTTGTTTGCAAAATTTAGCGATTGCTAAATTTTGCATCCGAAAACCAGTGTGAGCCAGAATTTTGTATCTCTTGATACTTTTTATACTGACGTAACCCAGCACAATCATTATTAATCAGAAAAAATTGCTGTTCCTAAATAACCAGTAATCAGACGACTACCATCTTTGAGAATATGTATTTCCGTTTGATCGCTTGCCCAATTTATACGATCTTTAAGGTAATGATTAAAAACATGAACTCGTTGATTACTAGAAGAAACATGAGAAGTTGGCGAATTTACAGCATAAGCTTCAAGATAAGCACCATCAACTAAAATATCAAGTTCCGCCAATAAATCCATTGAACCAATAGGGGCAGAATTAGCTTGTAATTGTTCTAAAGTAAACCCAGTAAATGACATTACATTGAGTCCTTTAGCTTTAATTTTACGTGCTAAATCAGCTAATTCTTGAGCTTGCCAAAACGGTTCTCCACCGGAAAAAGTAACACCTTCATTGAGAGGATTACTGATTATTTTTTCCACTAATTCATCTACTGACATTAATTGATTAATATCAAATGACCAAGACTCCACATTAAAACATCCAGGACATTCTCTTGAGCATCCTTGCACCCAAATAACAGCACGACAACCAGGCCCATTTACATTTGATTGGTCAACATAACCCATGATATTTAGGTGTCCAGGGGGAATTTCTGTTTGTTCTAAATAGGGATGTTTTTTGACTTTCATCAGTTTTCTCCTAATAATTACAAAAACTTGTTATATGGCTGTTTTACTTCGTTGTCATTCCGAAGGATGAGGAATCTGCTTAATTTCCTAATCATAATGTCTAGTTTTTCCATTCTAGTTTTGAAATAAGAATCAGTAAAAAATTATTAGATTTTTTTAAATTTTCGCTTTTTCTCGCCTTTGGAAGTTTTAGGAGTTCGGAGTTAGATATTAGGTGTACATATTGAGTCCGAGAAACTCTATAACTCATTTTTGTACTTCAACATAATAATCATCACAAAACAAAAGAAAATTGTTAATTAAACTGTCCAGAAATAGTTACAGTTTAATTAAATAGCTTCTCCAAGAAGATTCTTCAGTAGATGTTTTATTATCTTTACTAAGCAGTCGCCAAGTTTTTCCTTCTGCTTGTCGTTGAAGATAAATATCAAAGTTGTTTTTAGTTTGTTTAATTTCTTGACGAGGTAAAATCAGTTTTAAATTATAGGTTCCCGTTAAATGATAACTGGCTAAATCACCAATAGTAACAGGGTCTATTTTTTGAACATTAATATTATTAATATTTAAACGAGGTTTTGTTGTTTTTAACTGTTCACTTAAAGGGTTTAATCGCTGTTCCAGTTGTAAGGCGATCGCTTGTTGGACAATTCTCCCATCAGGGGCGAACTCTAAAGGAACGGCCTTGCTTTGACAAGAGGTTAAAAGAAAAGAAAAAAAGAGTAGCAATAATGCCTTGATTAAGTCTTGTTTCTTGAAAGGTAAATATGAAGTAAAATTTGCTATCATAATCATAAGAAGTAATGACTATTTTTTAGTTTATGAATAACTTTCGTCTGGAACCATTTTTGTGGATTCATTTAGCCGGTTTAGCCCTTGCTCCTCTGTTATTAGTTATAGTTTGGATAGGATTAGCCGTGAGTGATCCCTGGTCATTCTATTGGCTAGAATTAGCGATAGTTGGTATCCTTGGAGTAATACCTATTCTTTGGATGCAATGGACAAAACCTTTAGACTTGTTTTGCTTTCTTCTCCTATCCATTAGACCCAATAGTTTAACAGAAGAACAACGAAAAATTTTAAGACTATTGAAAACCAGAAAAAACAAAATTTTTCATGGACTCGCAGCCATCGGATTATTAGGAGTAGGTTGGTTAATCTATCAATTAGCTCCCTTCGCAGCCGTCACCGCATCTATGTTACCACAGTGGCGAATTTTAGGATTAATAATCGCTGCTGTTGGCTTCTTCTTTTGTAATCTAGTGCTACAAGTTGCCGTCAGTGTTTTAGGAGTATTATTGACCTCAGAAAAAACCTGGTTAGCAACAGAAGCCATCCCCTCCAATCAAGTCACTAACCAGTTTACAGTAATCGGCTTACGAGTAAGTAAAATCTTTTTGATTCCTACCCTTGAACCAAGCTCAAATCTGGCGGAAAAAACTTCATAATTTTTTCAGAATTGTGTCCAAAATATCAGCATAAAGAAAAGACCTGAGTTATGCTAAAAGCTGATGCAATCAGAGAAACATAAAACAATGACCAACTCAACCATGACAGGAAACCAACAAAAAGAAGCCGCCGTTTGGCAAAGTCTGCAACAGGCCATCGCCGACTGTTCAGGGTTTCAAGAATGGCAAGCACAACAAGAAACAGACACCGATGTAAAATCCCTCGATCAACAGGTTCGCTCTTATCTCAGAGAAACCTTGGAAACCTTAGCCTATTAAGCTTATGAGGGAGGGCTTTCTGCCCTCATTTTTTTAAATTTTTAGATGACGGTTTGATATCAATTGATCCAATAGATTATGGCCGATGCAACCAACCATAGACTATAACAAAACCTAACCCAACCGTTTCCCCGATGACCGAGAAGTGGTAATCTATAGGGTGGCAAAAACAACCATAAACATCTCGACCTTGCTCGATGTTAACCCTGAGTTTCGATAAGCTCAACTGCTGCGTTGCCAAGGGTTTAAACATTCTCGCTTAGCCAAATTAATAAGTTAATCCCCAAACATCAAAGATAAGCATGGTAGCTACAACACAAAAAACAAGCGTTGGTAAAATTACTCAAATCATCGGTCCTGTAGTCGATGCTGAATTTCCCAGTGGTAATTTACCTCGTATTTATAACGCCCTCAAAGTAGAAGGCAAAAACTCCGCAGGAGACACCGTTTCCGTTACCTGTGAAGTGCAACAGTTACTCGGTGATAACCAAGTCCGCGCCGTTGCTATGAGTGGGACCGATGGTTTAGTCAGAGGTATGGAAATTGTTGATACAGGCGCGCCCATCAGCGTTCCAGTAGGTAAAGCCACCTTGGGGCGTATTTTTAACGTTTTAGGGGAACCTGTAGATGAACAGGGAGACGTGGGTAACGAAGAGACTTCTCCTATCCACCGTCCCGCCCCTAAATTAACCGACTTAGAAACCAAACCCAAAGTATTTGAAACTGGTATCAAGGTTATCGATCTACTCACCCCATATCGTCAAGGTGGAAAAATTGGCTTGTTTGGCGGAGCAGGTGTGGGTAAAACCGTTATTATGATGGAGTTGATCAACAACATCGCCATCCAACACGGGGGTGTATCCGTGTTCGCTGGAGTAGGGGAAAGAACTCGCGAAGGAAATGACCTCTACAACGAAATGATCGAATCTAAGGTAATTAACCCCGAGAACCTCTCAGAATCGAAAATTGCCCTAGTTTACGGACAAATGAACGAACCCCCCGGAGCGAGAATGCGGGTAGGTTTATCTGGTTTGACCATGGCGGAATACTTCCGTGATGTCAACAAGCAAGACGTATTGTTATTTGTTGATAATATTTTCCGTTTCGTTCAAGCTGGTTCTGAGGTGTCTGCACTCTTAGGACGGATGCCTTCTGCTGTGGGATATCAACCCACTCTAGGTACCGACGTAGGAGACTTACAAGAACGGATTACTTCTACCAAAGAAGGCTCTATCACCTCCATTCAAGCGGTTTATGTACCTGCGGATGACTTAACCGATCCTGCTCCTGCTACTACCTTCGCTCACTTAGACGGAACCACTGTATTATCCCGTGGTTTGGCTTCTAAAGGGATTTATCCTGCGGTTGATCCCCTAGATTCCACTAGCACCATGTTACAGCCCAGTATTGTTGGGGAAGAACACTACGATACTGCCCGTGCTGTGCAATCTACCCTACAACGCTACAAAGAGTTACAGGATATTATCGCTATTCTCGGATTAGACGAATTATCAGAAGATGATCGTCGTACCGTTGATCGCGCCCGTAAGATCGAGCGTTTCTTATCTCAACCCTTCTTCGTAGCAGAAGTATTTACTGGTTCTCCTGGTAAATATGTGTCTTTAGCAGATACCATCAAAGGTTTCCAGATGATTCTCGATGGAGAATTAGATGATCTTCCCGAACAAGCTTTTTACTTAGTGGGAGATATCAACGAAGCTAAAGCTAAAGCTGAAAAATTAAAACAAGCATAGGTTTTGTTTTGTTTGCATTACTGGTAGGGGTGTGCCAAGGTTCGCCTCTACTGGGTACTAATCACCGATAATTAATTAGTGGTATGACATTAACAGTTCGTGTAATTACCCCGGATAAAACCGTTTGGGATGGTGAAGTTGAAGAAGCCATCTTACCCAGTACCTCCGGTCAATTAGGGATTTTAAGCGGTCACGCTCCTCTTTTAACTGCTTTGGATACAGGGGTGATGCGTGTTCGTCCTGATAAAGATTGGAAGAGTATCGCCGTTATGGGTGGCTTTGCGGAAGTGGAACAAGATCAAATCCAAGTCTTGGTTAACTCTGCTGAAGCCGGAGATGACATTGACAAAGAACAAGCTAAAGCAGACTACGATGCGGCTCAAGCTCGTTTAGAAGAGGCCAGTAAGACTGGAGAAACTCGGGACCAAATCAAAGCAACTAGAGCGTTTAAACGCGCTAGAGCGCGTCTTCAAGCCACTGGTGGCCTGGTTTAAGTTTCGGTTTGGGGACAGAATTATTTTCTGTCTCCAACTATGCGATTTCTTTAGTTTTGTTTAAAATTTTAAGTATTTTCTCTAATCAATATAAATCTTTTCGTCTAATTTTATCAATAGATTTGGGTAAAGTTTGAATATTGATTACTTCTAAGGTTTTCATATTGTAGGTTGTATAGATAGTTTCCTTGGAGTCGAGAGAAATATCAACAACAGTTAGGGTTTTTTGGGAAGGTAAGTTACTATTTAAGAGTTTACGGGGACCTCCTCCCAATGCCCCACTATAAAGTAATTCTAATTGACCTTTTTTCCCTGGATAATAGGCATGATGATGTCCACTAATATAAGTATGCACATTGTATTTTTCTAGGAGACTTTGTAGTTTTTCTCCTTCTGTCAGATAGTTTCCTGGGGTATTTCTACCGACGGCAATAGGATATAGAGGAAGATGGCCAATAGCTAGGCGTAGTTTAGCTTGTTTTGCTGGTGAACTATTTAAACTATTTTCTACCCAAGTGAGTTGTTTTTGGTCAATAATATGGGTGGAAGCATCCCAAACTAAGTAAAAAATATCCTGTTGTTGAAAAGTATAATAAAAGGGAAAATTAGTTTTATCAATAAAGTTTAATCCTGGGTTATGGTTTGGGTTATTCCAATAAGCAGAAGCAAGGTTTCTTTCTTGTTCAAAAGTATATTTTCCCCTACTAATAGAACCGGACGCATCATGATTACCAATAGTGAAACCAAAGGGAATATTTGCTTGTCTTAAAGGGGCAGCAACATGAACATCAAATGCAGCCCACATGGCCTCTATTTGTTGTTTGGTTAATGAACGTTTTTGTCCAGCTACCATGTCACCTCCACATAGAAATAAATCTGGTTTCCATTGAGGAGTTAAAGCTATGGCTTTATCTACTTCTAGATCGTAATCTGTTGAGCCATATTGACTGTTTAAATCACTAATAAGAACTATTCTAACATCTCCTTTTACTGGGGCAAATAATCCCTCGGGAGCAACAGCAATAGGCTGATTATTTGCTACTATTTTAGGAGTTTCAGTTATTACTTTTTCAGATAAATTAGTTTGAGATTGATTGAATAATTGATTTCCTATTTTAGAAAACCCAATCCCAACCAATCCACCTGTAAGTATTAAAAATTTACGACGATTATAAAGCATTAGATTGTTAATTGAATACAAAAATAATTTTTGATTTTATTTTTTATTGAGAGGGAATTGTTGACTTTACTGAGTCAATAGTATGTAATTTTATAAACCAAGATTGTAGATAAGGATAGTTTTTTTTCCAATCTTGATTAATGCGTAAACTATAATAACCGAAAGAACAAAGAGCAGAAATATCGGCCATTGACCAAGTTTCTCCTCCTAATAAATAATCCGTTTGACTTAGTTGTTCTTCAAAAATAGGGATAAGACGATCAATGCTTTGTTTTAAAAGTGATTGATAGATTGTTGGTTCATTCTTATTGATCAAACCTTGTACCCAGAAACTAATGATATTATCTCCTAAAGTATCTGCTAATTCCTCCCATTTTAGAAAGTGAAAACGCTCTTGAAAATTTTTTGGGTTAAACATTGGGTTGGGATACTTTTCTTCTAAATACTCAGCACTCAATGAAGAATCCCAAATTACAGTTCCATCTTCGTCTTTTAAGACAGGAACTTTCCCAATGGGAGAAAGTTTTAAAAAGAACTCAGGTTTAAACCTTAAGTTAATTTCGTGCAATTCATGATCTATATTTTTTTCGAGTAAAAGAATAAGAATTTTTCTGGAAAAATTAGATAGAGGATGATAGTATAATGTACAACTCATTAAAAATACCTATGTATAACAAGATTAGATTAATCGATAACTCCTATTGATTAGTAAAACTATAAATAGTTTGTAGTTCCCAAGGAAGGGTACATTGAGAGGGTTTTTTATTTAAAGCAAAAGGACGACGTTCTAATTTAACTTGTAGTCCTGACATGGGATCATCTCCTGAAGAAATTAAAAATGCTAGACGTTTAATGTTTGGCCAAGTAACTAGATTATCTACAATATTAATGATAGCTTTTCCATAGGGATGGTTCCTACTTTTATACCAGTTTTTATCTACCATTTGTAGTTGTTTAAACCCTAAATGAAAGATTAAAGATGGTTGTTCAAATAACGCGCTCGCCACTGGTCTGGTTTCTTCTTGTAATAATGATTGCACAGAGCAACACAGTTCGCGCACTTGTTTTAAATTTTCGTATCTTTCGGTTATTGTTACTGGTTCCTTTTCCCAGTCAATAGCAATGGTAATTAAATAGGTTTGTAGAAATAAATGACCTAATTTTTCTGCTTTTGTGGATAAATAACTGGAGTTATAATTATTGGCTTCAACTAACAAGGGAACCCTTTCTACTACCTCTAAACCATAGCCTTTTAATCCTGCAATTTTTCGGGGGTTATTAGTAATTAATTTGATTTTTTGCACCCCTAAATCATTCAAAATTTGGGCCCCCATTCCATAGTCCCTTAAGTCCGCAGGAAAGCCTAATTTTTCGTTCGCTTCTACTGTATCGAGTCCCATATCTTGCAAAGAATAAGCTTTTAACTTATTAATTAACCCTATTCCTCGGCCTTCTTGTCTTAGATACACTACAACTCCTGATCCTGCTTGTTCTATCATTTCTAAAGCTGTTTGTAGCTGCATCCGACAGTCACATCTGAGAGAGCCTAACGCATCTCCAGTTAAACATTCTGAGTGCATACGTACCATTACAGGATGGTCTTTAAACTGACTGGGATCTCCTTTGACAATGGCTACGTGTTCGGTTTCGTCTAAAACGTTGCGATAAGCGTAGATTTGAAATGTGCCAAACCTACTGGGTAACTGACAGACGGTTTCTCGATAAACAAAGCGATCGTGTCGCAGACGATAACTAATGAGATCAGCAATACTAATCAGTTTGAGGTTATGTTTTTTGGCATAATCAAAGAGTTCGGGCAGTCGGGCCATAGAACCATCGGGGTTTTGGATCTCACAGATGACTCCTGCCGGGTAAAGTCCAGCTAGTCTGGCTAAGTCTACCGCAGCTTCTGTGTGGCCGGCACGTTTAAGGACACCCCCCACTTTAGCGCGAATGGGGAAAATATGGCCAGGACGGGTTAAGTCGTCTGGTTGAGTGTTAGGATTAATAGCGACTTGAATTGTACGGGCGCGATCTTCTGCGGAGATACCGGTAGAGACTCCCAGATGGGGGGAAGCATCGATACTGACGGTGAATGCGGTTTGATTACTATCGGTGTTTTTGGTTACCATCAAGGGCAGGTCTAACTCGTCTAACCGTTGTCCGTTCATGGCTAAACATATCAGTCCCCGCGCTTCTACTGCCATAAAATTGATAAGGTTAGTAGTAGCAAATTGAGCAGCGCAGATGATATCTCCTTCGTTTTCACGGTTTTCGTCATCGACAACAATGATGGCACGGCCTGCTTTAATATCGGCTAAAGCAGCATCAATGGAGTCAAATTGAGGGATTATAGTTTGTGAGGCGTACACAAGTAATTATTTTAATCAGAGTAAGTTGTCTTATCTTCGATTGTAGCGAATTCTCAGAATATAGAATATAAATTCCGAATAAAGTTCTTCAATAATTAACAATTAACAATTAACAGTGATTTATACTTAAGAGTGCCACCTTACAGTAATGTATTAACTAATTTTTTTACTCCATTTGTGCAGCTACAACTTTAGTAATAATTTCTTCCTTTTCCAGTGCTGTTAAATGTTTCATATTCTTACTTTTGATGGGTTTAATTATTAAGCGATCGCCAGTAATCAATAATTAATAATTTTATTGTCGTTAATAATGTTAGTTGGGGAATTCCCTAAAATTTCCAATATTTTACTTGGATTGATTGGCGATTTATCACTGAAGATGCTCGGATTAAACTTCAGAAACTTTATCCATCAATTCAAACTTGACAGACTAATAGCTGTAAACGTTTTAGCTTTTTTAAAAAGTGTCTGAGATACACGATTAATCAAACCATCTCTTTCTTCATCTGTTTTTTCGCAAAATCCCATAAACAAAAATTGCTTGTTACTAAACTTTATAAGAGGTGTTAATAAAACAACACCATATGGTGAAGATGAGTCTGCAAAAATTATATTTTCACTTAATAGTAAATTGACCACTTCCTTAGTCGTACCTATTGATTTATCTACAAGTATATTATGTCGTAGTTCAATAGAGATTTTATTCTGTATTAATTGTTCATACCACCTAGGAAATTTATAAAATAAACCCATGTATGGCATCGTTCCATCCATACGAATATTTACTTCTGAAACTCCTAGGGCAAGTTGTTGTTGCTCTTCCTCTTCCTTGTATTTAAAAAAATCAATTCCAAAAGTAATTCCCGAAGATGTATAAAACTTTTTTGAATAAAAGTATTGTGCTAGTTTAAAAGAGATATCCACCTCATAATTTGGAATTAGTGTATTGCATTTATTAGCATTGATACGAAATCCTAAAAAAGATTTATTTTTTCCCATTATTTGTTCACGCATACCAATAATACCAATTTCTTCAGAAGTCATTACTACTCCATAAGAATAACTCGTATCAATTAAAAGAAAGGGTGTTATTTCCATAGCCGATACAACATTTTTCTCATTAAGCCATTCTAAAAATCCAACTATATCTTTTAAGGGAATAGTATCTTTTCCTTCTTTAAGTAAATCATAATTATTATTTAAGATAAAATTACCTGTTCCACCAATTCCTTGAGTAAATTGTATAAACAACATCCCTTGGTATGATTCACTAATACTATGACGAAAATCAATAACATCTTTGATTTTTTTTATTATTTTTACTCGATTATCTAAGTCTTTAAGTGATTTAATCGGTATTACGACACGAGGATATTTATTCAGAGCTATGTTAGGCATTAATTCAACTAATAAATTGCGAAACTCAGTTTTATCGTTAAATCTTTCAGAAACTGATTTAACAGCCTCTATTGTTGGACTAACAAGTGAAATGTCTTCTTGTAAAGCCATATTAATGAGTGATGAAAAATGCTGATAAGGATTAAACTTATACAAGTTATTAAAAATAGATTGATGTTTTTTTATCTCATAGAAAACTGAATGAAAACTCCATATATCAGATAGAAAAATAGTTCTATTAATAGCGTCTGGTGCCACTAAACCAAATCTTTGATATATTTCAAATAGTTCAATAGCTTGTGCCTTAATAGCTTTTGGTAGAATAAGTCGTCCATCTCTTACAGCAAAATTACGTAATGAAATCATTTCATATATCAAGCGAACTGTATTATTCTGTGGAACCTTACCTACAACAGCTGCTGAAAGTGAGTCGTCATCTGATGCAAAGAGATTCTGAAGAAGAAAGCTATCTAAATCACCACAAATAGCTTGGTTGAACTTTTCAACAACTAAATATTTATCTAATGAATCTCCAGATTTCTCATTTGATAAATGGCGACTACCTACTATTTCAAACATAATTTTGAACAGGTTTTAAAACAAACACTATTTTAGTAATTATTATATTTTAAGGCAACAGGCAACAGGCAACAGGCAACAGGCAACAGGGAACAGGGAACGGGCAGCAGAAAAATGTCCTAATAGCCTTGGCGACTGCTATATTTTTACCGCGAGTGAGCAAGATGCTCACATTCCTATTCCCTTATGTTAGCTGTGACAGTTGACTACAAATTACAGACTAAGTTTCAGTAATACTTTTGCCTCCTCGCAATGACAGTTTACCGTTGCTTAAGTTACGACTGACGAACACTGTTAAACCGACAAAGGTTAACTCCTGTCCCCTTCAAACACAACATTATCAAACTTCGCGCTTTCTTCAAAATATTAGTACACTGGAATAGAGACAATTGATAAATTGTCTCTAGCTGATAAATCATCAATAATTAATCGTCAAAATGATCAATTATTGCCTGAGCAAACTCCGAACATTTTAGAGGAGGATCAACTTTTGGTTCCATTAAACGGGCGAGATCATAAGTAACTTGACGATTAGCGATCGCATTACCAATGCCTTTTTTAATCAAGTCTGCGGCCTCTTGCCAGCCCATATATTCTAACATCATCACCCCAGAAAGAATAACCGATCCAGGATTAATTCTATCAAGTCCTGCGTGTTTAGGTGCAGTACCATGAGTCGCCTCAAAAATAGCACAAGTATCGCCAATATTTGCCCCTGGACCCATACCTAAACCACCAACAACAGCAGCCGCAGCATCGGATAAATAATCACCATTTAAGTTCATGGTTGCTAGGATTGAATATTCATCGGGACGGGTTTGAATTTGTTGGAAGATACTATCAGCAATGCGATCGTTTACCATAATTTTCTCTTGCCATTTTCCATCCCCATGACTGTCCCAAATAGCGTCAAGAACTCCTTTAACTTCTGCACAAATTTCTTCTTGTTTTTCAGTAGTCAAACTATCATAACCAGGTTCAACTTTTCTCGCATTATCTTCAATAGAAATATCTGCATTCCCTTCTTTATTACTCAAAATCCATGATTCTCTTTCAGTAACACAAACATCTCTAAATTCTGAAGTTGCTAACTCATATCCCCAGTCTCTAAAAGCTCCTTCAGTGTATTTCATGATGTTACCTTTATGCACCAAAGTAACCATTTGTTTAGCTTTCGGTAACCGTAAAGCGTGTTCAATTGCCCGACGAACCAACCGTTGAGAACCAGTTTTACTAATAGGTTTAACTCCAATTCCTGAGTCTAAACGAATTTGTTTTTTCCCATGTTCTGCCGTTGCAGGTATCAGTTCATTATTCAAATAATTGATTAATTTTTGAGCAATTTCTGTGCCTTCTGTCCATTCAATTCCTAAGTAAATATCCTCGGTATTTTCCCGATAGACGATCACATTTAATTTTTCAGGGGACTTGTGGGGAGAAGGAGTCCCAGGATAATAGCGACAGGGACGCACACAAGCGTATAATTCAAAAATTTGTCGTAAAGCTACGTTAAGAGACCTTATACCGCCACCTACGGGGGTTGTAAGTGGTCCTTTGATGGCGATACCATACTCCTTGATAGCTGTTAAGGTATCTTCGGGCAAATATTGATAAGTTCCATACTGATCACAAGCTTCATCCCCTGCATAGACCTTAAACCAGTTAATTTTCTTGCTGTCTCCGTAGGCAGTTTTTACCGCAGCATCGATCACTTTCTCCGTAGCGGGCCAAATATCGATTCCTGTTCCATCGCCACGAATGAAGGGAATAATGGGATCATTAGGAACAATGGGTTTACCGTCTTCAAAGGTAATTTTAGAACCTGTGGTGGGTGGTTTTAGTTTCTCGTACATACAATGATCACTAATCAAGAGTTCTTCTTTCATTAAACTTCCAAAACGGGTCAATTCCACCATCTCTTAAGGAAATCTCTCAATATCAAACTTTTGACTTATGACTTCCCCTCCTGGGAGGGGTTAGGGGTGGGTAGGGTTAGGATGGGTTAACTTGATTCAACTGATATCTCGCACCAGTACAGAAAACCTCAACAATAAAAAAAAGAAAATCAATTCTTAAGCAGTTACCATCAAAATCGACTCTGTTCCCTGTTCCCCTTTCCCTGTTCCCTCCTTAAACTAGCTAGTTTAATCGAAGGTGCAAGATGTTAGTTCAACCTCCACTGATTTTAACTTTATAACCTAAATCACCTAAAAATTTGACTAACTTTTGACGATTATCTCCTTGAATTTCTAGGGTATTATCTTTCATTGTTCCCCCACTTCCACAGTGACTTTTTAACTGTTTTAATAACTTATTTAAACTATCTGGGGACTGTTGAAAACCTGTAATCACGGTGACTGTTTTTCCCTTGCGTCCTGAACGACTTGCTTGTACTCTAATATTTTGTTGCTGTGGTGGCAAATCAGGTACAGATCGTTCTAATGCTTCTGAGTTGGATGTATTCCCAAACTCTTGATAAACGACAGATTTAGATTTATTTTTTTTTGAAGACATAATAAGAGCAATGAGAAAAATAGGTACTTTGATTGTACCTCACTTAATATCTATTTCAATAGGTCAGGGAAACTTTTAATAATGGACAATAAGCGGAAAAATTAATGGAATTGTCCATATTAGATATAATTGTGAATTTAATTATTAGCAGAATTAGCGTATTGATTGACAAAACCTTTTGCACTGGAAATGATTAAGACATCACGAAAACCAAATTTATCTAACTCAGGATATTTTACGTTAATAGCAGAAGTGTAGTGTAATAGTTTTGAGTCATCTACTAACAGCATTTCTCCAGGTTCGAGGACTTTTCTAAATACAATATTACCCTGATTATCTTTTAGCTGAGTTTCTGCACCAATTATATTATCTTTATTGACACAAAAAATTGCTAAAAAATCGATAGCATCACGGTGAAATCCCTCCGGTGTAGTAATTCCTGGATTTTTATTGTTGCATTTCGTCCTTTGTGCTTGCACTAAAATTTCATAACTGTAGTCAATTTGAAAAGTATTAGTAAATAATAATATTGCTTCTTTTGCAGCATCAAGATTATCAATTTCCGGGTAAACTCTGACCAGTCCCCCATTCACAGAATTAATATTTTTATTCTGAAATAGAGGAGTATGGGGTTGTTTTTCGATTATATTCCCTTTGATTCGACATCTCGCTAATGATTTATAACGATATCCTTCAGGAATATAGGGATCTTTAGGAATATTATTGAATAAACTTTGTAGAGGAGAACTATTTAAGTTTGTGAGTAGTTTATGAGCAGCTAATGAGGGTTTGATTGGATTGATTATGGTCATTTTCTTGATTAATTTATTTTATTTTCGTACCTAATTTTTATGTACTCAATACACAATGTAACAAACTTGTCAAGATTTTGCAATATATCTTTATCAAGAAACACAGACAGTTTCCTAAAGTAGGGGTCAACGAGCGTTGACCCCTAAAACGTTAATATCTCTAGTCTCAGTTGATGAAAATGGTATTAGAATGGATAAATTATATAATTTTTTCTATTAATTAGAAACCCTAAAATTTTAACCTTTAAGTTCTAATTTCCCTTAATAAATATCGATCCCAAAATGAATAAACCGAACCCTAAGCGATACCAAACAAAAACCCAAGTATCTCGTTTCTGTAAATACCGAATCAACCAAGAGATCGCAACATAAGAAAAGAATCCCGAAGAAATAACCCCAACAATAACAGGAATAATAATATCATTAGAAAGACCCATATCTACTACCTCTTTTAACTCAACCAAACCGGCTAAAGTAATAGCTGGAATTCCTAACAAGAAAGAAAACCTAGCTGCTGTTGCCCGTTCCAAATTGAGGAATAAACCAGAAGTTATAGTTGATCCTGAACGAGAAACCCCAGGAATTAAAGCTAAAGATTGAGCGAATCCCATAAAAATTCCATCCTGCCAACTTAATTCTTCAAAACTTCGTTTATGGGTGCTTACTTTTTCCGATAAAGCTAATAATAAAGCCATCACAATCGACGCTCCAGCAATTACCTCAACACTGCGTAAAGGAGAATTATCCAAATCAGAAATTAACAGTTTCATAGATAAGCCAAAAAAGACAATAGGCAAAGTCCCTAAAGCAATACCCACCCCCAAACGAAAATCATGGGATTGATAATCAGATTTACTAATCGCTGTAATCATCCCTCGGGTAATTTGACTCAAATCTGACCAAAAATACCATAAAACCGCAGCAATACTACCCAATTGAATCACTGCCGTAAATGCAACCCCAGGATCACCCCATCCTAAGACCACAGGAACCACCTTTAAATGCGCTGTGCTACTGATGGGGATGAATTCCGTCAACCCCTGTACCATACCCAAAATAATCGCTTGAAACCAATTAAATTTAGCGATCGCAGAATCAGAAGTTTCCCCTTGGGCCACCGCAAAAGGAGACAAAGCAACTAACAACCCACTAATGAGGGTCATAAAATAAAATAATTTTTTGGCTGGGTATTTAAGTTGAATCATAGCTAAGCATTTTTGGGGTAAAGTCTTAGAGATTTTAGCATCTGATATTGAGAAATTAAAAATAATTGTGACAATTGCGGAAAATTTGTCATGCTTGCAAAGCATTCTTTTGTCGTTGTGCATCCCGTTATGCTTATCATCCTCAAGCAGTTGGGGTGAGTCGCATTGGTTTTCGGGTGATGTTAATGGCGATCGCTAATTAGCCTGGATGTTAAACTAAGTAAGCTTTTTGACACAATATTTATTTTTTTCTTAGTGATGAAAACAATAAACCGCCTAGTATAGAAAAAATATACTACGTGGTCATTTTGTAAAATAATCAATTTATTTCTAAAAAATTATGTATAGCTTATCAACAATTTTCGTTATTTTAGTAGCTTTTTTTCTTATGATTAATTCAGGACGTTTGCTTATTAAGTATATTGACCAAGGTTATAAAAATTTAGCAACGTCTAATTCTAACGGATTAAATTACTATATATTGTTAACATTAATTAATTCTTCTATAACTATAATTGTACTCTTAGGTTTAATATTAATTGCAATATTACCAATGAAAAACTTCCAAATTAAAGTTTTTCATTGGTAATATTTAGCATTTCCTACAGTTATGAGGTACAGTAACAGCACCGTCTCGCTAATCGCTTGATTTTTATTGTAGACTCCCATAACTGTATTTTTCCGACACTGTAAATTTATCCTCTCACACCAATTTTGATTATAGCCTCGAAAAAACTCACTTAATTAATTTCCTACTTCACCTTTTTGTCTTGATATATAGTAACTTAAGTAAAAAATGAAAGGAAAGCAAGAAACACCCCACCTTTCCAGTGTCTTATAAAAGTATTGTTTTTTAGATAATTCAAGTTTTAATGATATTGTTGTCATAATTTATCAAATTATTTTTTATAAACTTTATAAAATCTTGATTATCGTTTTTATTTCTTAAGTTTAAAGTTAAGTTTGTTTAGAGATTTTAATATTTTCAGTGTAAATTTGAGGATAGTAAAATTAACATCCCGTCTCCAAAAGAATAAAAACGATACTTTTCTTCAATAGCAATTTGATATAATTCTAATAATCTTTCTCGCCCAATTAATGCACTCACCAACATTAATAAACTAGATTTAGGTAAGTGAAAATTAGTAATTAGACCATCAATAACGCGCCAAGAATAACCAGGATAAATAAAAATATCTGTTTTTCCTCTAAATGCCATTAACTCTTGTTTACCTGCCATTTCTGTTGCCTTTGCTGTTCCTTCTAATGCCCTAACTACAGTGGTTCCTACAGCAATAACTCGCCCTCCATTAGCTTTAGTTTCCTTAATTTTTTCAATAGTTATATTTGGTACTTCTATCCATTCTTGGTGCATCTTATGTTCTTTAATATTGTCGATATCAACAGGACGAAAAGTACCCAAACCAACGTGCAAAGTAATATAAGCCTGATTAATACCTTTTTGTTGTAAATTTGCTAATAATTCCTCCGTAAAATGTAGCCCGGCTGTGGGAGCAGCAACCGCCCCAGGTTTTTGAGCATAAATAGTTTGATATTGAGAGGGGTTAGCATCAGATTCTGTTACATAAGGAGGAAAAGGAATTTGTCCAATTTCTTCTATTTTTTGCCAAAATAACTCAACAGAATCTACCTGAAACTTGAGAATTCTTCCCCCTGTTTCTTCATCTCTATCTACAACAGTTGCTACTAAAAATTTATCTTGATTATCGTCATTATTATCCAGTTTAAAATAGATTTCACTACCTATTTTAAACCGTTTTCCAGGTTTCACTAAAGCTAACCAACAAAAAGGTTCTTTTTCTTCTAATAATAGTATTTCCACCGGCGCGCCTGTAGATTTTGTCCCATAAAGTCGAGCAGGAATAACACGAGTATTATTAAAAACCAATAAATCCCCTGGTAATAACCACTGATATAAATCGCGAAAAACGCTATGAATATGGCTTTTAGAAGAATTAATTACCAACAGTCTCGAATTATCTCGGGGAATCATCGGATTTTGAGCAATTAATTCCGAAGGAAGATAATAATCGTAACTGGATAATAAATGATCACTACTCATAAAATGACAGTTCCCAAAACAGGTTGATTAGGTGTATGCTGGATGAATCATGTAAAATAAGATACATAATCTGGGAACCCATTTTAGTGTTTCCCCTAACAATC
>JBFRWO010000301.1:0-5122 GCA_051439625.1 Crocosphaera sp.
TTAGTTAAAAACCATTGTTTAGCCAAGTCTATTAATGATGCTGGTTGGTATCAATTTAGAAGATGGTTAGAGTATTTTGGCAAAAAAATGGGCAGAGTAACTGTTGCAGTTAATCCTGCTTATACAAGCCAAATTTGTTCTAATTGTGGGGCTGTCGTTAAAAAATCTCTATCTACAAGGACTCATGTTTGTGCTTGTGGATGTCGATTAGATCGGGATGAAAACGCAGCCATAAATATTCTTAATCGAGCCTTGGGTACGACAGGTCATGTCGGAACCTGGATCTTAGATCCGAACGCTTCAGGAGACTTGTCCTCTACTTTTGTTGGAGCAATCCTGCATCAGCAAGACGAGTCGTTGATTGAAGAATCCCCGTGCCTTTAGGTCGGGGAGTGTCAAAGTGAGTTCCTGAGTTGAAAGAATAATCAATCACTCGACCGGTCGACGGGAGTGTCAATTCACAGTCCAAATGAGTTCCTCGATTGAATTCAGACTATTAAAAAATATTCATTGACATTTTAAGAAGTTTGTGCTTCACTGGGTAGTGAGTTATTTCACCTAAGTCATCTTACAGTCTTTTTCGGAGAGCATCTGTGAAAAATAGTTATCTCAAACAATTCTTAGTTTCTACATTGGCATTAACTGGCGTTTTTGCTACTGCCAATGCTGCTACTGCAGCCATTCTAACCACTCCTGTCCAAATCAGAACCGTTGCAGAGCAAGGGGGAGATTTTACTGCTACTGATAGCGTTGATCAATTTGACCATACGTTGGGTCATCTAATATCAGTCAATATTTTCTTATCTGCTACAGCGAACTCGGTAGGTGCCCCCAATTTTTTAGCTGGTGGTGATCAGGCCATTGCTTGTTTTGATGGTGGTGGTGCCTGTGCTGGGACATTAACTGGACAGTCTTCGGTTGATCTTAATGTTCAAGGTGGGGCAAATTTAGCATCAGTTCTTCCTTTAACGAGCCAAACCTTTGACTTGCTAGAAGGGGAGAACGTCGCAATTCCATCCCAAACTGCGACTGAAACTACTGATGGTTTCCTTACGATCATTGATCCTCTGGTTCTTGAGGATTTCAAAGGGGATGGTCAAATTGCCTTAGACTTTGTGGCTGATGGGGAATCTGTTTTAAGTGCTAGTTCTGGTACTCCTATAGGAAACCTGGTTGTTACAAGTTTAGGTGAATTTCAAGTATCCTATACCTATGAGACTAAAAGTACCTCTGTTCCTGAACCTTCTGCAATGTTAGCCTTAGGATTAATCAGTGGATTAGGAACCCTAGCTCGGAAAAAGAAACAATAGGCTTGTTGCCAAAGTTTTTCGTATTTTTCAATAGTTTTTTCTAGAAGACACAAACCTGAACAATCCTAGAGTGAACTAGATATTAATGTCTAGTTCACTCTAGGATTGATGATTAATAGGTGGGCAATGCCCACCCTACTGTTTAGATTGTAGCTTCTTCTTTGACTAATTTTTCCCAACCTAATTCTTTGAGGTTATTATTACGACGAAGGGGACGAGTTGCTAACTCTAATATATCTCTTGCATTGGTAAACCCATGAATTTGCGCAAAGGTAAATTCTACAGACCATTTAGTATTTATTCCTCTTGCTTCTAGGGGGTTTGCATGGGCCATTCCTGTGATAACGAGGTCAGGTTTTAATTCATAAATGCGTTGAATTTGATTATAGTTATCAGGTTTCTCGACAATTTTAGGCACAGGTACACCCATTTCTTGACAAGTTTTTTCTAGAAAATCTAATTCCGCTTTTTGGTATCTTTTATCCATGTAAGGAATACCAATCTCAGGACAAGTCATACCACAACGAATTAAGAAACGGGCTAAAGAAATCTCTAATAAATTATCACCCATGAAGAAAACAGACTTACCCCGAATCAGTTTAATATAGTCTTCTAAACTCTCCCAAATTTTCGCTTCTCTTTCTTCTAAACCTTGGGGTTCAATATTGAAAACAGAGCATATTTTTTCGATCCAAGCACGAGTACCATCAGGTCCAATGGGGAAGGGTGCGCCGATTAATTTACACTTCCGACGACGCATTAAAGTGGTAGCAGTTCGTGATAAAAATGGGTTAACTCCACTCACATAATAACCTTCATCAATTACTGGTAATTCTGTATATCTTTTTGAGGGCAACCAACCATCAATTTTTATTCCTTGTTTTTTCAATTCTAAGGTCAAATTAGTAACAACTGGGTCGGGTAAAGAGCCAAATAAAACTAAAGGAGAATGCTCTTTATATTCGGATTCTTCTTGTTTAATATCTTCTTTTTTTCTACCGAAGTTTAATAGTTTATGGATTGCGTTTCTTTCTTGTTTTTCTGCCTCTTCTTTAACATTTTTAGGACATTTATGAGCCATTGAAGCTAAAACAGTATCTTCTCCTTGTGTAAAGGCATAATCTAAGCCATTTGCTCTTGCTGTAACGATAGGAATACCGATTTCAGACTCTAGTTTAGGTGCTAAACCTTCTAAGTCCATTTTGATAATTTCGGTGGTACAAGTGCCGATCCAAACTATTACACTAGGGTTGCGATCGCGTTTTATTTGTAAACACAATCTTTTCAGTTCTTCGTAATCATTTAATTGGGCAGAAATGTCTCCTTCTTCTAATTCTGCCATTGCATAACGTGGTTCGGCAAAAATCATCACTCCCATAGCATTTTGTAGGAAGTAACCACAGGTTTTTGTGCCGATAACTAAGAAGAAACTATCTTCTATTTTTTGGTATAACCAAGCTACACAACTAATAGGACAAAAGGTGTGATAATTACCTGTTTCGCATTCAAATTGTAAGGATGTGGGTTCTTTTGCAAGTGTCATGATTTAGAGTTTTCCTTTTTGTAATTGTTGTCTAATTCGTTCAATTTCTTCGGTATCTGAAGAGTTTAATTGTTGATTTTTTGCTCTTTCTTCTGCTCTTTTTTCGAGTTCTATTTCTGGATCAAAATCCAGTCCTAATGCTTTAATAACAGAATCAGGATTGCTATTAAGTTTCAAAAAAATCGGTATAAGATTAGTTAGTTTTGGCTCAATTGCACTAATAACACCTAACATTAATAATCCATGAGGTCTTTTTCCTTCATTGGGAGTTTTAGCGCAAAAACTGTTGTGGTTTTTAATCTCTTCTAACCAATAAGGATTAGTTTCACAAAAATCTAACCACTTATCTTTGAGACTAGCCATTACATCCTGAGAAAAATTCATTACATTCTCCATTCCATTAGTAAAATTAACTATATTTAGTATTCCCTCACTAACTAGAATGTGTATCATCTCAGAAAAAAATAAAATGACCTTAAATAAAACTCTGTTTCTTTGAGAGAGAAAAAAAGCTGTAGGTTGGGTAGAGGAACGAAACCCAACACCAACGAAAAAAATTGACCTTATCTTGTTGGGTTACGCTATCGCTAACCCAACCTACGGCATGATTAAACTATCATCAAATCTAACTCTTCTTCTTGTGTTTTAGGAGCTTGAGGATTAAGATAGAAATCAGATAATAAGCTGAATAATTCTCTGTCTTGAGCATCATTAGGAACCACACCTTCTGGCAAAGCTAATAATTGGTCAGCAATGTTTAAATAATAATTGCAAACATAGTCAAGAGAAGGGTCATTATCTGCCATTTCAAATAAGGTTTGTCCCTTAACCCGTGATACCCGAATATCCTCAATTAATGGTAGAATTTCTAACACCGGCATGGGAACTCTTTGTACATATTTATCAATTAAATCACGCTTAGAAGTACGATTACCAATTAACCCGGCCAAGCGTAAAGGATGGGTGCGAGCTTTCTCTCTTACAGAAGCAGCAATACGGTTAGCAGCAAACAACGCATCAAACCCATTATCAGTAACAATTAAACAATATTGAGCATAGTTTAAAGGTGCAGCAAACCCACCACAAACTACGTCCCCTAATACGTCAAATAAGATGACATCGTACTCATCAAACGCATTCAGTTCCCTGAGTAGTTTAACCGTTTCTCCTACCACATAACCACCACAACCGGCACCGGCAGGAGGACCCCCTGCTTCTACACAGTCAACCCCTGCATATCCCTTGTAAATAACGTCTTCGGGCCAAATATTTTCGTAGTGAAAGTCTTGTTCTTGTAAAGTGTCGATAATAGTAGGAATGAGAAACCCTGTCAAAGTAAATGTACTATCATGTTTGGGATCACAACCAATTTGTAGTACCTTTTTACCTCGTTTGGCCAATGCTGTAGAGATGTTGCAACTGGTGGTTGATTTTCCGATACCACCTTTTCCGTAAACTGCGAGTGTTAAAGTCAAGGTTTTAGTCTCCTGCGCTCAAAATAATCTTGTTATGACTGCGTTGTAACGACAGTCTGTTTGTCAATCTCATTACTCGCATTATGGAACAATTAGCTAAGATTTCCAAGAGTAGTTAAGAATAAATTAGCTAGTATTTTTAAGTAAAATGCTAAATATAAAAGATAAACTAATATAAATTGATTCAAGATAGTTTCAAAGTCTGAAAATATATCTTAATTTATTTTTGTGTTCCGTATTTTAATAATAAGGAACAATATAAAAAATTTATAATTGAAGCGATCACTCATTTGAGACTTTAAATACTTGAAACCATCATTATATAGAGTTTGTAGCAGTTTACTCTTCCGGTATTGTTTTATTACAAAACCCCAAAAAATTAAGGTATGTAACAAAAAAGACTCATTTTACCCTTAGTTAAGGCACTCAAAATGATGTCAGAAAGAATTTTATAAAGAATAGTTACAATTTTTTTGTAGGGGTCAACGGCCAATACTGCGTAGGTTTTGGATTTTGACTTTTCTATGAGGCAAGCTCTTGAGCAGGGAAACTGGAGCTTTCTAGAAGGTTTTTCGGGTTTCTCCCCTGCACCCTGCTCCCCGCTCCCATGCAGTCATCACAAGGGATTTGAGCTTAACCGAGCAGTATTGGATGGAGAAACAGCAACCTTATACCAAATCCGCTTATAATAGTAGAGTAAACTTCAATAAAGATAAATGCCTAAGCAAGCCTTCCTCGCTCATCATCTAAGTACCTCAGAACTGAAGGAAAAATATCGAAAGACCAAAGATTTA
>JBFRWO010000302.1:0-4926 GCA_051439625.1 Crocosphaera sp.
CTATTATTATCTTTTTAACATTGAACCGTCTCGATTTTGCGGTGCGGCAGCACTCGCTCTGCGAGACCGCACTCAATCTCTCAAGAACTAAAGACTTTATTCTCACATCTCATTCCTGATTGCTATAGTTGCAAAGATTGAGGAATTAGCAGGGAAAATAGAAGAAGTGCGATCGCTTCGTGAAAAAACAATTAAAGAAACAGAATCATTAATAAAAGTAGCACGTCGAAATATATTTGGGGAAAAACCATCTAATGATTGGATTTTTCTTAATAATTATGTCCAAGAGATTGAAAATGGAAAAAGTCCAGCTTGTGAAAAACGTCCTGCTGAAATTAATGAATGGGGAGTGTTGAAAGTTGGCGTAGTATCTTCTGGAACTGGAACTTATACTCCTGATGAAAACAAAGCTCTTCCAGTTACCATTAAACCTTTTCCTAAATATGAAGTAAAATCCGGTGACTTTTTGATGAGTAGAGCAAATACAACTGAACTCGTTGGTTCTTGTGCGGTAGTAGAAAAAACTCGCCCTAAATTGTTATTGAGCGATAAAATTTTTCGCTTTATATTTAGAGATAATGCTTCAATAATTCCTAATTATCTAAATCATGTTTTAAAATCTCCTGCACTTCGGTTTCAAATAGAGAAAGCAGCAACAGGAACATCATCAAGTATGAAAAATATTTCAAAAGCAAAAGTATTTAAGCTTTTAGTACCTGTTACACCTCTTGAAGAACAACAGCGTATTATTGCATATCTCGATCGCCTTCAAAATAAAATAGATGAAATGAAACAATTACGAGAAAAATCACTACAAGAAATAGATGCTTTGTTACCTTCTATTCTGGATAAAGCATTTAAAGGTGAGTTATGAATAGTAGTTGCTTGTAGATTGTTATTGAAATGCGATCGCTATTTTTAAATAATGGGATCAATAATGCGATCGCTATAAAATTACAAAAATTCCCTTATAACTTTTAATGTTTATCCTCCCACACTTCCCACACTTCCCACACTCCCCAAATGTGTTACCTTAGAAAAAAAATCGGGATGACTGGATTCGAACCAGCGGCCCCTTCGTCCCGAACGAAGTGCGCTACCAAGCTGCGCTACATCCCGTAAAAATAGCACTCCTCGATTATATCTTAAAAGTTTGCTTCTACAAATCCTCTAAACTTCTGACATTGCTAACCTCTATCCCAGAACAAGCGCGTTTAAGTAAACCAGCTAATACTTTACCCGGCCCCACTTCTAAAACTTGAGTAATTTCCTGTTGAGGCAAAGCTAACATAATTTCACGCCAACGCACCGATCCCGTCATTTGTTGGCTTAAACGTTCTTTAAGTATGGTTGCTGAGGTACTGGGAGTGGGATCAACATTGGACAGTACAGGAACCTTCCCGTCTGTAAATTTAGCCTCTTCTAGCAACTGTTTAAACTTGGTTGCTGCTTCGGCCATAAAGGGAGAATGAAAGGCCCCAGACACCTTTAACTCAACCGCACGTTTACTTTTAACTTGAGAACAAAGTTGATCAACCCCTTCAGGAGTGCCAGAAATGACCACTTGTTGTTCACTATTATCATTAGCCAAAACCACACCAGAAATATCTGCGATCGCCTCTTCTAACTGAGAACGATCAAACTTCATCAAGGCCGCCATTTTACCTCCAGCAGCCTCACTCATCAACTCACCCCTTTTTTTAACCAAGTTCAACCCTGTAGCAAAATCAAACACCTCAGCAGCATATAAAGCCGAATATTCCCCTAAACTATGACCGGCCACTAAATCTACTGTTTGACCCTTATCTTTCAATAAGTCAATCAAAATACTTTCCACCACATACAAACAAGGTTGAGTATATAAAGTTTTAGCCAACTCCGTTTCATCCCCTTGACATTTATCTAACACAGACCAACCAAGGATACTTTCTGCTTCGCTTAAGCGATCTTTACCCATAGGGGTTGTTATTAAATCTACGCCCATGCCTAGAGTTTGCGATCCTTGTCCGGGAAATACCCACGCTGTTTTCATCATTAATTAATTACCTATTAATTTTTTAATCTTTTCTCTTGTCTAAATACCCCAACGGAAAATGGCTGCACCCCAAGTTAAACCAGCACCAAAACCAGAACTGGCCACAACATCCCCTGGTTTGATTTTCCCTTGTCTAACAGCTTCATCAAGAGCTAAAGGAATAGAAGCAGCAGAGGTGTTACCATACTCATGCAAATTAGCAATTACTTTCTCGGCAGGAATTTTCAGACGTTTAGCCACAGAATCGATAATTCTTTGATTTGCCTGATGTAAAATTAACCAGTCAATATCATCGGTGGTTAATTTTGCCTTAAAGAGTGCCTTTTCGATGACTTCTGGCACCTTTTCCACGGCAAAACGATAAACATCCCGTCCTTTCATAGTAATAGGCTGATAAGTGCCTCGCTTGACGGTTAAACCCTCTTTTAAACCTTGGTCTGTACCCTGATAGCCAAGGTTAAGAGCATCGTGTTGTTTCCCATCACTGTACATGGCAAAACCCAACAAATTATCCTTATCTGTAATGCCTTGACAAACAACAGCACCAGCACCATCTCCAAAGAGAACGCAGGTAGTGCGATCTGACCAATCAACCCAACGGGAAAGGATATCGGCCCCGATCACTAAGACGTTTTCGTATACTCCTGTACGCAAAAATTGACTGGCAGTGATTAATCCAAAGACAAAACCCGAACAAGCTGCTGTCAAATCAAAGGCCACTGCCTTGTCAGCTTGTAACAGGGCTTGTACTTTGGCCGCACTGCCAAAGAGATCATCGGCGGTAGATGTGGCCAAAATAATCAAATCAATATCCCCAGGAGTTAGTTGCGCCATAGCGATGGCCTGAGTCGCTGCTTCTGCTGAGAGTTCACTCAAGGATAAATCTGTGTTGGCTAAATGTCGTTTACGGATTCCGGTTCGGGTGCGAATCCATTCATCAGATGTTTCTACCAGAAGACTTAAATCGTCGTTGGTCATCACCTGCTTGGGTGCAGCCGAACCACAACCTATGATACTTACCCCAATTGCTTTCAATAACCTTTCCCCCTAATGGTTTCTAAACAATGGCCAAATTCTTATCTTCTCATTATCCCATTATTTTTCCACTGATGCTTTAACACCATCGGAAATAGGGGTCTTTTGAGAGGCTTTGATGCGATCTAATACTTGATTGTCGATCGCTTCTTTGGCTGAGCGAATGGCGTTAAAAATAGAGGGAGCATGGGAGCTACCATGACTAATAAGACAAATCCCAGCCACACCTAATAATAATGCTCCTCCGTGTTCAGCGTGGTCAATCCGTTGTTTGAGGTTTTTTAAGTTGGGTTTGAGAACAGCCGTCCCTAATATTCCACGCCATCCTTGGGGTAGTTCTTCGCGCATGATTTGTAAAACAATTTCTCCTACTGCTTCGGCGAACTTTAAGAGAACATTGCCCACAAAACCGTCGCAAACGATAACGTCAAAGTTGCCTGAGAGTACATCTCGGCCTTCAGCGTTACCGGCGAAGGGAATGGCTTGGTTATTTTCTAATAATTGATAGGTGGCCAGGGCTAAATCATTACCTTTGCTGGATTCTTCCCCAATGTTGAGCAGTCCCACTTTGGGTTGCTCGACTCCCATCACATATTGACTATAAATGGTCCCCATGAGGGCAAATTGTTCTAAATATTTGGGGCGACAATCTACATTCGCCCCCACGTCTAATATAATCACCGACTTCCCTGCTATAAGGGTGGGAAATACGGTTCCAATGGCCGGGCGATCGATGCCTTTGAGGCGACCTAATCTTAGGGTTGCTGCTCCCATGGCAGCCCCGGAATGACCGGCCGATATTACTGCATCTGCCCGATTTTTCTTGACTAAATCCATTGATACATTAATTGAGGCTTTGGGTTTGCGCCGAAGTTCACTAATCCCTTCGTGCATCTCGATCGCCCCTTCTGCATCTACGATCTCTATATTGGGGGATGGCTGATGATGTTGGAGACAGGCTTCAATTGATGGGCGATCGCCCACCAGTAAAATGTCTACGTCCAACTCTTCCGATGCCCGAACCGCCCCGGCGACGATTTCTTTGGGGGCATGATCTCCCCCCATAGCGTCCACTGCAATTCTTGCTCGATTTTCTGCCATTGCTCAAAACGATAGAAGTCATCCAGATTTTAGCAGAACCTTTGAACAATTTTGAAATGAATTCTCATCTCATCGCCATAAACATACTCGTTATGATTATGTATTAATTTTACTCAGGTTAGCTATTATTGCATAGATGCAATAATAGGCAGAGAAGTGTCTGTTTTAAGATAAAATAAGATTTGTAAAATAAACGTTGACAAGATGAATTTTTTAACTCAGCTTTTTTCCGCCCCTAAATCAACTGAAAAATCAACAAAAAAAAAGGAGCAAATTGGACTTCCTCGTACAAAAAAAGGTCGTCGAGGTATACAGATAAAATCCTCGGAAGAAGTAGCTATTATGCGTCAATCTTCTTTAATTGTGGCCACAGTTTTGAAAGAGATTCAAGAGATAGTTAAACCAGGAATGACCACAGGAGATTTAGATAGTTATGCAGAACAAAGAATTAGGGAAATGGGAGCAAAACCGAGTTTCAAAGGTTATTATGGGTTTCCTGGATCGATTTGTGCCAGCATTAATCATGAGGTAGTGCATGGGATTCCGAATGCTAAAAGAAGAATTCGCCGAGGGGATGTTTTAAAAGTAGATACAGGGGCTTATTATCAAGGGTATCATGGAGATTCTTGTATTACTATTGCTGTAGATAAAGTATCCTCAAAAACCGCTCGTTTAATTCGTGCAGCAGAAGAAGCTTTATATGCAGGAATTAATGAAGTAAAAGCAGGAAAATATTTAGCAGATATTGCTGGTGC
>JBFRWO010000303.1:0-5244 GCA_051439625.1 Crocosphaera sp.
GTGTCCTCCTAACTCTTCACTAACTTCTTGAAAGATATCACGACGTAAATAAGGATACTCTCCCACCCATAAATTATGTTGAGGAAAATAAACATCCGTAATCTTATCAATACGGCTTAATTCGGGGGTTTTTGACAAAATTAACATTTCTGCTATTTGTCCAGGCTTAATAACCCGATAAAGGCGGTTTATAGGGGCTTGTGTGATGGCGGTAAACCCCTCTTCATCCCCCACCTCTACATTAATCCGTCGTTCTCGGTTTTCAATTACTACTAATTCCCCCCATTTATTCACCGTTTGTTCTTCTCCCACTAACTCTTCAGTGATAAACACATCCAAAACTTGTCCTTGCCAAAACCCACAATAAGGATAACGACGGTATTTGCCATTACGAACACTGGCCCACAATACCGGACCCCACAACCAATAGAGTCCGGCAATGATATCAAAAATCAGTTTAATGCTTCTGTCTACCCCTGAACCAGCTAAAATTCCTAATAACCAAGTCACAACTAAAGCGATTAAAGAAATAAATAAACGTTGCAATAAATCTCGCCATTTACCCCAATAAAAAGAATATTGACTTCCTGTAGCAATTGGGGGAATAATTTCTTCTAAAGCGTTACGAGTTAAAGGAACTAGCATGATAATTTTTGGAAAAATATAGCAATCAGTTGTGATAATTAAGTCTGAGTAGAAGGGAACAAGGAACTAAGGAACAGATAAGAAACAAGATATCTCATCAATAATCCCTGATTGCTATAGTAACAAATTTTTATGTTCAAAAAACTTAAACAATATCAGTATTTTTTTCAGGCTAAAACCCCATGTAAAAATATATCCGCTATCCCTTCAGCCATTTCTTGTAAAGCTTTGGGAGAAGCTTCTGGGGTGATAATAGTTTCGGAAGAAAATCCTGCAATGGCAAACATTCCCAAGAAAACTTGAGCAACAATTTTAGGATTTGTCCGACGATAAATGCCTCTTTCCATGGCAGTTTCAAAGAAAGCTTCTGCTACATCTGTCATTTTAATAATCACTTCAGACTGTATTTTTTCTCGTAATTCTTGATGGAATTGTGCCTCGATAAAACAGACTTTTAATAAATCATTATTTTCCTGCATTCTTAACACTCTACGCCGCATTACTTGGGCAACTGCCTTATAGTTTCCCATTTCGCTTAATTCTGTTAATAAGTCCGTTAAAATTTCTATCCATCCTTGGGTAGCAACTTCGATTAGAATGGCTTTTTTATTAGGAAAATAACGGAATAAGGTTCCTTCTGCTACCTTTGCTTTCTTGGCTAAATCTTTGGTGGTTGTACCATCATAGCCTTGAGCGGCAAATAGACGCAAGGCTGCTTTGAGAATACGAGATCGTGTATTTTCTTCTGTATTAGAAGTTTTAAGAGTTTGGGGGACAAAAGTAGAACGAAAACCTGACCTTACCATAATCATAAGCATAACGACTCAGACTATTTTCTCCTAAGACGGGCTAAATTTTTAAATATCTTCACAAAATGTTGTTTTTTAGTTCCCTTAACAAGAGATAATGGGACAGTATACCATCAATTCACGAACCATTATTTTATAATTATGACTAACTCAACCACAGAATACACCTTACCCGATAATTTTACTAGCACCGAAATCACTCATCAAGAAGCTATAGAAACGGTTATTGATAGTTTACAAGAAAATGATAGTGCGATGGTGCATCATGATGAACAAGGATATCTTTGGAAGTTTCAATATGGTAGTGTTGAAACTTACGTTCAGCTAACAGGAGAAAATGAAGAAGATTTATTAACGGTTTGGTCTCCAGTTTTAACTCTTCCTGCTCAAAATGAACTGGGTTTAATGCGCAAATTATTGGAGATGAATGGAGAAGAAACCCTAGAAACTCGTTTTGGAATTATGAATAATCAAATTGTTGTTTTAAGTCAGCGTACTGTTGACGATTTATCTCCAGGGGAAATTTCTCGCGCTATTACTTTAGTGGCTACTATTGCTGATGATAATGATGAAAAATTAATCGAAAATTACGGTGGATATCCTATTACTAAGTAGTTACTTATTACTCTTTTAAAACAGTTAGAACATAAAAATGTATCAGGTTAAACAAGAAAATTTATCTTTAACCACACGAGATGGAATTCGACTCGATGCTGATATTTATCGACCCGACAGCAACGAGTCTTTTCCTATTTTATTAATGAGACAACCTTATGGAAAAAAAATAGCCTCGACTGTGGTTTATGCTCATCCTATTTGGTATGCGTCTCACGGGTATATCGTCGTTATTCAAGATGTTAGAGGACGGGGTACATCTCAAGGAGAGTTTAAGTTATTTGCTAATGAAATAGATGACGGTTTTGACACTATAAATTGGGCTTCTCAGTTGCCTGGAAGTACGGGAAATATAGGGATGTATGGGTTTTCTTATCAAGGAATGACTCAATTATCTGCTGCTTCAAATCAAATAAAAGCATTAAAAACGATATGTCTTGCTATGGTTGCTTATGATTTATATCATGACTGGGGATATGAAAATGGAGCATTTTGTTTACAAACTAATTTAGGTTGGGCGATACAATTAGCAGCCGAAACAGCTAGATTAAAAGGAGATAGTAATACTTTTCATAAACTATATCAAGCATCCCGAAATTTACCCTTATTTGATCCTATTCCTGCTTATCCAGATTTAATGAAAGGGTTAGCTTCAGACTCTTTTTATCATGACTGGGTTAATCATCCTTATTTTGATGATTATTGGGCTAAATTATCTCCTAAAACATTCATAGACAAACTAGATTTACCCATGCTACATATTGGGGGATGGTTTGATCCTTATTTACGGGGAACCATTAATCTATATAATGCCATGAAAACCAAGAATACATATCCCCAAAATCTAATTATCGGTCCTTGGGGTCATCTTCCTTGGGGTTCAAAAACAGGAAGCAAAAACTACACCAATTCAGCCATTAGTTTTATTGATAAATATCAAATTGATTGGTTCGATCACTTCCTCAAAGGTAAAGAGATAGATCATTTATATTCTCGACCTATATCTTTATTTGAAATGGAAAGTAATCAATGGAAACATTATAAAAATTTGCAAAATAATGAGGCAAAAAGTTACTATTTTTATAGTCAAAGTTTAGCCAATATTAAAGAAGATGATGGTCAATTAATTGACAAAATTCCTGATGATAATGTGAATGATATTATGATTCATGATCCCTGGCGGCCAGTGCCATCTTTAGGAGGTCATGCTAGTATTCCATCAGGTTCTTTTGATCGTTCTCACTTAGATACTCGTTTCGATATTATAACTTATACTTCCAAAAAATTAACAGAAAATTTATCAATTACTGGAACACCTTTTATAGAAATTTATTGTACAGCAGACACAAAAAGTTTTGATATTTGTGCGATTTTATCAGAAGTAAAACCGGATGGAAAAGTTTATAATTTTAGTCAAGGTTATATAAGAATTAACTCAAAAAAATTACCAATAACCATACCTTTACAACCCACTTGCATCAAAATCAAAAAAGATAGCTGTTTAAGACTTAGTTTAAGTGGTGCCTGTTTTCCTGCTTATGCTTTGAATACAGGAACAGGAAAAACACCCAACGAAGAACAATTAATTGATGCTAAAATTATTACTATAAAAGTATGGAGTAACCCTGAACAAATATCAAAAATTATCTTACCTATTAATTAATATCAATTTCCTAAAGTCTGGTTAAAAATGGGGTCAACGGCCAGGGAAAATATATCAGGACATAATAGTATTATGTCCCTACTAATGTCTCTTTGTAGGGGTTTAGCAGTGTTAAACCCAGAAAGATTATTATCTCACAACTGAAATCTGATTACTATAGGTTGCTAAATACTAATTTTCTTTATTAATAGTGGGAATACAAAAAATTAACTATATCTTCATCCTCCCCACATTCCCAGTCTCCCCACACTCCCTCTGGTTTGCGTGATTTTCTACTATACAGAATATACTATGTCAAGCATATGTAACACTTATTTGCAAAAATTAAGAAATTGTTACATAATGGAGAAAGAAGAGAGCAAGGCACTCAAACACGCCTCACTCTTGACTAAATTATTCAGTGTACAAAGATTCCAACAGAAATCATGGTATATACAGCACCCAATTTTAACACTCAGGCTCTTGATGTTAATTCTGTTACCGAGCAATTTCAAAGCCTTAGCACCGATGATAAGCTAGGTTTACTTTGGGTAGCTTATACAGAAATTGGACGTTCAATCACGCCAGCAGCCCCTGCTGCAGCCCGTTTACAGTTTACCGAAGGACTTATTAACCAGTTCAAAAATATGTCCCAAGATGAACAACTACAAGCGATGCGTGACTTAGTTAATAAAGTTAGCACACCTATCACCCGTGCTTATGGCGTACTCACTAATAATACCAAATTAGCCTTCTGGTATCAACTAGCGGAATTAATGGAAGCAGGGGTTGTTATTCCGGTTCCCCCCTCCTATAACTTGAGTGAAAAAGCAAACAACACTTTATCTAGTATTCAACGTTTAGATTTTAATCAACAGATTACCGTTTTACGTAATGCAGTTTGTGATATGGGTATCAATCCCTTAGCTTAGTATATTTTTACGATCTCCTAACAGCAAAAGAGCAGAAACCCTGCTCTTTTTTTATTTTAAAAATTAATGAATAACTAATCGTCATTTGATACAAAAAGCTTAGTTATAAGCTTGGATTTTGCCATAATAGGGAATCTATACCATAACTCTCACAACTGATTACTGATTACGATAGTTAGGAGTTAGGATATTAAAAAGATTCCGAGCAAAAAGCAATGAAAAGTAAGGATATTAAGAGTATCCTTACTTGTTTTTCTATGCCTATAGGTTTGGAACAATTTTTAGCGATTTTTGTATCTTTCAACAACTATCTGTTTACTGACTCGAATTAATTTGTAAACACCTTCTTGTTGAATTAAAGTATAGTCATACTTATCTAAGCCTAACTTATTAAGATATTTTTGTTCACTGATAATTAAGACAGTATCAGAACTATCTTTTTGTTGGAAATAGTCTAAAGCTGGACCATTATCGATATCTGCTTCTGTCACAGAATCAACCACTTCTTGAGTATAAAACACCAAAGTTGGACGCATAAAACCCAAAAACGCGAGTCTTTCTTCTGGTTCTCTTTCTGTTTTAACAATGCTAGAAAGTTCCC
>JBFRWO010000304.1:0-8979 GCA_051439625.1 Crocosphaera sp.
GACAAGAATAATTATCATTATTGTTCATTCTCAATAAGGCTTCTAGTTTTTGACAATTTTTAAGGCGATCTCTACAGTTGAAACTCTCTTTCAATCAAGGTTTCAAAGGGCTTGTCACCCCGTGAGAGGTAATGGTTTAATAAAAATGGGATATCCATGAGTTTGAGTAAAAAAAGACTATTCCATAACAAATTATGAAAAATTTGGAACCTAAATTAATCCCTCGTCTATCTTAAAGAATGTAATAACAGTGTGAAGAGATCGTACTTATGTATCTACTGCAAGCACCTATTGAACTACCTATTGATGAAGGACAGGTACAACAGGTTAACGTTTTTGTGCAAACCCTTAAAGAACAAGTTACCAATTTTGGCTTAAAATTTATTGGTGCGATCGTCTTATGGATCGTAGGACAATGGTTGATTAATAAAGGTATCCGTTTAATGTCCCGTGTCCTGAAGCGACAAAGCATTGAACCCACCTTAATTTCCTATTTAGCGAACTTTTTAGCTATTGCCCTAAAAATTGTTTTAATTGTCGCTATTTTAGGCTATTTTGGCATCGAAACCACCTCCTTTGCTGCCTTATTAGCTGCTGCTGGGGTTGCCATTGGGGCAGCTTGGGGAGGACTTTTAGCTAACTTTGCGGCCGGGGTTTTCTTGGTTATTTTCCGTCCGTTTGGGGTAGGAGACTTTATTTCTGCTGCTGGAGTAACCGGAACAGTTGAAGAAATTGGTCTATTCGTCTCTACCATTAATACTCTTGATAATGTGAGAACCATTGTCGGAAATAATAAGATTTTTTCTGATAATATCCAAAACTTTTCTGCTAACCCCTACCGTCGAGTTGACTTAGTTGCCCAACTAAATCATAGTGTTAATCATGCAGAGGCTATTAATTTATTGCAAGAAAGATTAAGTCAAATTCCTAATGTGATAAATGAACCCAGTCCTGATGTAGAAATTCTAGAATTTAATCTTGCCGGTCCTGTTTTAGCGGTTCGTCCTTACTGTAATAACGAACATTATTGGCAAGTTTATTTTGATACCAATAAAGTTATTCGTGAAACCTTGGGTAATGCAGGTTATCCCATTCCTGAAAAACATTATGCTATTCGTAGCACTTGATACCCCTGTCCCCCCTTGAAAAAGGGGGGTTAGAGGAGATATCTTCCCACACTCTCCAAACTGCTCTAAAATTATGAAATGATGCACTATTACTGTTATTGTTCCTATTCATAAAAGTAAAATAATTACCATAGAAACAATCAAAGCAATTGAAAAACAATCAGGAATAATTTTTTAATAACACAATTTTTTTATGAGATTCCTGGTTCCTCGGAATGACAGCAAAAGATGTTAACTTAGTTTTTTACTGCGAGGAATCTCTACCTCTATTCTTGAAACGGAGAGGGAGGGATTCGAACCCTCGTTAGAGTTACCCCTAAACAGCATTTCCAGTGCTGCGCCTTCAACCACTCGGCCACCTCTCCTTTTTGGGGTCACAATTAATCATTATACACCATCGATAAACTTTTTTTAACCATCCCCCAAATAAATTCCTAGAGAACGCGCTGTCTTGACCATACAATCATCTTTTTCCACAGGAGAGGTACAGATTTTTTGTTCATGACGTTTCTTAATGAGCTCAATAACCTCAGATAAAGGTTCCGTGGTCACCTCCCCTTTTTGCCATACTACCAAGCGATCATAGTGTTGTTTTTCGATCAGTTCAATAGCTTTGATCCCGAAAGTAGTTGCCAACAGGCGGTCCCAAGCAACGGGAGGATGACTGCGCTGTAGATGGCCCAAAACCATCGCTCGCATATCCACATCTTTCAACAGACCAAAATCTTTATCTTTGTGATGATCGAGGAATCCACTATACTCTTTGATCTTTCTCATCAGATAATGGCCAATATGATCATCTTTTTTTTCGTTTTCGTTTTGGGTTTTAATTCCTTCTGCAATCACCAACAGTCCAAAATGATGACCACGCCTTTGCCAGTCTAATAGTCGATAACAGCAACTCTCCAACACATCTAAGCTAAGACAAGGGGTTAATTCAGGAATGAGGATAATATCAGCCCCTCCTGCAATCCCTCCCCGCAATGCTAAATGGCCCGCATCTCGACCCATTACTTCCACAATCATAATGCGCTTATGACTGGCCGCCGTAAAAGTTAGATCGTATAATGCTTGAGTCACAATTTCCACTGCTGTTGTGAAACCAACAGAAAACTCCGTCAAAGGAACATCATTATCGATGGTTTTGGGAATAGCGATAAGATTCCAATGACCTTCCTTGGCAAGATTATAAATAATATCTAAGCTCCCATCTCCCCCAATGGCAATTAAAGCATCTAAATTGAGTATTCTGTATCCTTTGAGGATAGCTGCTCTCACCTCTGGATTGTCTGGTTTGCCTTTGCTGATAGACCCCAAAATACTGCCACTAAAAAATTGTAAAACATCTAAACCTCTAATCCTTCCTGGCAGTTGATAACATTTCTGCGTCAACAACAGTTCCTTTGGAGAATACTTTTTCTCAGCAATATCTCGAAACCCATCCGTACCGTAGGGTAGTCCATAAACCACCCAGTTATTGAGTTCGGCCGCTTTAACCACCGCACGAATAACAGCATTTAACCCCGGACAGTCTCCTCCACTGGTAAGGATACCAATACGTTTACCACTCATATTCCTACCTCCTATCAGTTACCAGTTTTTCACTCTTCCCGTCTTCGGTGTCCCCCAACACTCCTCACACTCTCCTATTTAGTGCTGGTGGGTTGTTGTAGCGATCGCCAAACGGGTGCATAGGTTTGCAACGCTTTCATATACTGCGATCGCTCGAAGGCCGTGGGATCGGGACAATTAAGTTGAGAAAGACTGCCTTGCATTTGTTCAATGGACTCGTATTCATTTTCTTCCATCCATTTTTGTATTCCTTCTTCTAGAGTGGCTAAATAATGGATACCATGACGTAATAAAGCACTAACAACCTGGGTTATTTTTGCTCCGGCCATGACCATTTTAATCACATCAGAAGCATGATGAATACCACTGGTAGAAGCGAGATCCGCCTCAATTTTTCCGTATAAAATAGCGATCCAACGCATGGGAAGACGCAGGGATTGAGGGGTACTCAAAAGGACGTTGGGATAGACTTCTAAGTTGTTTAAATCGATATCAGGCTGATAGAAACGATTAAACAAAACTAAGCCATCTGCTCCGGCTTCTCCTAAAAGTTTGGCCATGTTGGCCATGTTACTAAAATAAGGACTTAATTTAATAGCTACAGGGATATTGATTTCTGATTTAACTGCTTTTAAAATATCTAAATAATTCTGTTCAATTTCTCCTCCAGGAATATCTAAATCTGTGGGAACGTAATAAATATTAAGTTCTAGAGCATCGGCCCCAGCTTGTTCTATTTGTTGAGAATAATCTAACCATCCCCCTAAAGTTGAGCCGTTAATACTAGCAATAACAGGAATATCTAACTGTTCTTTGCTGATGCGAATATGCTCTAAATATTGTTCAGAACCAACGTGAAAAATTTCTGGTTCGGGAAAATAAGTTAACGCTTCAGCAAAGCTTTCGGTTCCGTAGGTTAAATGATGGTGTAACTCTAGTTGTTCTTGTCGTAATTGTTCTTCAAAAAATGAGTGTAAGACAACTGCTGCTGCCCCTGCATCTTCCATTCTTTTAATGTTATCTATTTCTTCTGTTAATGGGGCGCAAGAACCTACGACTAATGGAGATTTTAAGGTCATTCCCAGATAGGTAGTTTTTAAGTCCATTCCCTGACTCCTAATTAATCATTTAAGTTTAGTTTTATGCCGCTTTTTTAACAGTATTTTTCAACTGTTATCATTGCTTTTATCCCTTTTTAGAGGGATTTTTACCATCAAACTTACACTTTTATTGTATCAGGTTTCTCAGAGGTTATTTTTTTGTTTACTTATTTGTAAAATTTAGTTACAAATATTATCATTTCTCAATTTTCAATCCCCAATAAACTAACCATTAAAGCTTTTTGAGCGTGCATTCTATTTTCCGCTTGATCCCAAACTTTAGACTGTTTTCCTTCTATAATACTATCGGTTATTTCTTCCCCACGATGAGCGGGTAAACAATGTAAAACAATAGCCTCTGAATCTGCTTTACTCAAGAGTTCATCATTAATCTGATAAGGTTGAAAAATAGGAATTCTTGATTGTGCTAAATCTTCTTGTCCCATACTTGCCCACACATCTGTATAAAGTACATTAGAATGTTTAACAGCAGCGACTGGATCATCTGTTATGGTAATCTCAAACCCAGGTTCAGCTAACTTTTTAGCTTGCTCAATAATCATTGGTAAAGGTTGATAATCTTTAGGGGTTGCTACTCTAATTTTCATTCCCATTAATGCTCCTGCTAAAATAAGAGAATGCGCCACATTATTTCCATCACCTAAATAAGTTACTGTACTTCCTTCCAATTGCCCAAAACACTCTTTAATAGTCATGAAATCAGCTAAAATCTGACAAGGATGTTCTAAATCTGTAAGAGCATTAATAACAGGAATTTCGGCATATTTTGCAAAAGTTTCTAACTTAGATTGTTCAAAAGTACGGATGGCCAAAATATCCAAATACCGATCTAAGACCCTTGCGGTATCCTTGGTTGGTTCTCCCCTACCCACTTGGGTTACACTAGGATTAAGATCCAATACCTGTCCCCCCAGTTGATAAATAGCAGCACTAAAAGAGACACGAGTACGGGTAGATGCTTTGTCGAACAAAAGTCCTAGTATTTTTTGACAACGAGGCGATCGCTGACCACTTTTTAGTTCTGCACCTAAATCTAACACTGCGGTCATTTCTTCTGCACTGAGATCGCCAATTCCTAAGATATCTCTTCCTTGGAGGGTTGTCATAATGATTGTTATCCTCATCTGTGTGGGGATTTTATTATAGCGACTGTGTTTCGAGTCACTGAAGAATCATAATTGAGATTTTATAATTGTTTTATCTACTAACTGCTAAGGTGATCAATGAAGCTAATATTATTTCCTCTGGCAAATATGCTGAAGGTCATCCAAAAAAGAAAAAAGTAGCTAAATTATTCGGTAAAGAAGCTAAAAAGGGTGTAATCAGAGAAATTGGTGAAGAAATAAACAGAAAATTCAGAAAAAGAGCAACAAATCTCATTTATTAGCAGGGACAGGAAATTAAATGGCGATATCCTGAAGATTATAAATTAATTAAAGAAGCTTTGAGGGCAAAATTTCAGCAAAATTCTAAGGACTAAAATCAACTAATGACAACAGGAAATAGAAAACTGGTTCGTGATACCGAGAGTTGATGGAAACCCAAATACTTCGTTACCTACTTCTGAATTTACCCGTATTTTGACAGAGTTAAGGGAGGATTTTCGCTAATCTTGAGTCGAAAAATTAATTTTCTAATAGATGATAGGAAATGATTCATTTTTGGGAAGACTAGATATAGATAAAAACAAGTCACTCTTTCATAAAGACTTGCTGTTTAAAAACCCTTTTAATTTAATTTTTATCCTCTTACTATATCTTTTGTATCGCTTTATCCATGATTCTTCTAGACAAATCTCAGTCTCTATGTCTGAGGTTTTTTTGTTTAAGAATTAATTTTCTAATAGATGATAGGAAATGATTTATTTTTGGGAATACTAGATATAGATAAAAACAAAGCAATCTATTCTCAAGACTTGCTCTTTGAAAATACTCTGAAGATATATCCTTTTACTTTTTGCTGTTGTTGCGTTGCTATTTTATTTCATATTCTCTCCGAAAAACCTCAGTCTATCTGAGGTTTTTTATTGATTTTTAAGATATTTTAAAACAAAAAAATAATTATAAACTATCGATAATTAATTGTTCTAAACTCGCTTTCATAATATCAGTAGTTTGAGCAAAAACACTAAAAACAAGAGCTTCTTTATACACCCTTTGAGCAGGATGATGATAATAGTTAGCAGCACCACTAGAAACAATTAACGCAGCTTTTGAACATTTTTGAGCTAAATTAATTGACCAAACTCTTAACTTTAAATCATCTTCAAAAAAACGGTTATCAATTTGTATTCTTTGTCTAATTTTATCTTGACAATCATGAAATTCTTTACTCAAAATATCATAGGATTTTTCAATAAAGCCAATTTGTTTTATTTCTGCTACCTTTTTAACAATATCTAGACCAGCTTTAGCACAGCCCAAAACTAAAAAACTGGGATAGAGAACAACCTTTTTATCATTATCATGAATGGCTCCAGCTGGAGCAATAGAAACCACATTTTCTGAAGGCAAAAAATAGTTTTCAAAGATAGCTTCTACAGTATTAGTAGACTGGATTGCTCCTAATTTGATCGGCGCACTAAACCTAACTTGAGACGAGGGAGTAAAAGGAATAATTCCTCTAATTTCTCGACCATCGGGCAAATTAGCTCCTAAAATAAAGACATCAAAAAAATCAAAACCTGTAATCCAAGGAACTTTTCCTATGATGTTATATCCCCCCTGAATAGGAGTTGCCGTAATCATGGGTTTACCCTCCCGTCTGAGTTGAGAAAAACCCAGACCACACAATAAATTATCTTCAACAATTTTTGATAAATATTGTTTTTTTAAAGGCTCATTTTTACTGTTCACAAGAGCATTTATAGATCCTTGATGTTGTAGTTGTAAAAAAGCTAATGCCCCTGAATATTGAGATAATAATTGTTGCAATAAATAAAACATTTCTGGTTCTAATCCTAAACCACCCCAAGATTGAGGAATTCTAACAGATAATAAAGAGAGTTTGATTAATCCTTGTAAAGCCTTTTTTAAAGCAGTAGGTGATTGATCAATATCAAAAGCAACAGGAGCAATAAATTCTTGTAAATAGGATTCTATCCTATCTAAAAAATTCTCTGGACTGTTAACTTGAGGACAATTATTAATTTCTTTAGTAATAGACATAGAGTGATTGGATAACAAAACAATTAAGAGAGCTAAAGCAATCAGGTTTCACTTATGAGAAAATGAGCTTGCTGGGTAAAACACAATGTAGTTTACTCCTATAGGGGCATAATTCTTAGGAATATTATACTATTATTTCCTTATATATTCTCACTTATCACATATCATTACTGACTGCTATAAAGATTATAATAGGATAAAATTTCCGATATTTTAGTACACAGAGAACTTACCTTGAGTACAATTTTCATTTGCATAGATTAAACATGATAATGTCAACACTCCCCACACTCACCCAAGGGAAATATTAATACACTCAATTGAAAACTGGTATGAGGGGGAAGAAGTTAAACTATTATTCAAAGAATTAGAATAGCCCAATTTAGGGGATAAACTAAAAGGGATACAAAAGAAATGGTAGTCAAGCGATCGCATCCGTCTCAGACCGAATGACTACTAATGCAGCTAAGGAGTTACATGGCAAACCTTAACCCAACCGCAAGTTATAGCCTTGCATTGACCATCGAATTACCAAATATTGCAGGAACCCTAGCCAATGTTACCCAGGCCATTGCAGGGGCCAAAGGAAATTTAGGAGAAATTTCTTTAATTGAGCATAACCTGAAAATTACCCAACGGGAAATCACCATCGAAGCGTCTAGTGAAGAACACGCTGACGACATTGTTGCAGCAGTTAGAGAAATTCCCAACGTTAAAATATTAAAAGTTTCCGATCGCACCTTTGAACTGCACCGTAAAGGTAAAATTACCGTAGAAAGTCGTCTCCCGCTTCATTCTCAAGGAGACTTAGCTATGGCCTACACTCCAGGAGTAGGCCGCATCTGTAAAGCCATCGCCCGTGAACCTTCAGAAGTCTATAATCTCACCATTAAACAGAACACAGTAGCAGTGGTAACCGATGGCAGTGCGGTGTTAGGGTTAGGGAACCTCGGACCCGAAGCAGCATTACCAGTCATGGAAGGAAAAGCCATGTTATTTAAAGAGTTTGCCGAAGTAGATGCTTTTCCCATCTGTTTAGCTACCCAAGACACAGAAGAAATTATCGAAACCGTCAAACGCATCGCCCCGGTGTTTGGGGGAATTAATTTAGAAGATATTGCCGCCCCCCGTTGCTTTGAAATTGAAAAACGATTACGCCAAGAATTAGATATACCGGTATTCCACGACGATCAACACGGAACAGCGATCGTTACCCTAGCCGCTTTGTTTAATGCCCTGAAATTAGTCCGCAAGCCCCTAGAAGGGGTGCGAATCGTCATTAATGGGGCCGGGGCTGCTGGTGTGGCGATCGCCTCCTTATTGCGAACTGCTGGGGCTACCACCATTTGGTTATGCGACTCCAAAGGGTTAATTTCTCACTCTCGCAGCGATTTGAATCCCCAAAAACAAGCTTACGCAGTTAGTGCTAGTGGTACCTTAGAAGATGCCATGCAAGGGGCCGATGTCTTTTTAGGGGTAAGTGCGCCTGGGGTAGTTACGCCGGAAATGGTGCGATCGATGAACAAAGATCCCATTGTTTTTGCTATGGCTAACCCTATCCCCGAAATTCAACCAGAGTTAGTCATGAATGATGTAGCGGTTATGGCCACAGGACGCAGTGACTATCCAAACCAAATTAACAACGTTTTAGCCTTTCCTGGAGTATTTAGAGGGGCATTAGATTGTCGTGCCAAAAATATTACCGAGCGTATGTATTTAGAAGCAGCTAAAGCGATCGCTTCTTTGGTTAATTCCAGTCAGTTGAATGCGGAACAGATTATCCCTTCTGTGTTTGATGAGCGAGTCTCTCATGCTGTAGCTAGTGCGGTGGAATTAGCTGCCCGTGAAGATGGTGTTGCCATTAAGTAGTTATGTGAACTTTTATAATCCCTGTCCGTAGAATGGCAGGGATTTGTATTTCAAAAGGTCCACTTGAATTAAATGTTTTTATTTTGATTTTCATGGTCAATCTTTTCTCTGATTGCTTGTTCC
>JBFRWO010000305.1:0-3915 GCA_051439625.1 Crocosphaera sp.
TCCTTATTTCTACCGCCAAAGCATTAGCAAACCCCATCGGAATAGAAGCAGCAGAAGTCCTAGAAAAATGGGATCGTCAAACCAACCCCGACAGTCGAGGTGCCGTATTATTTATGTTATGGGCCACTACCCTAGAATCAAAAAAACTATTTTCCAAACCTTGGAACCCCCAAACCCCTCTAGAAACCCCCACAGGGTTAGCCGATATTAACACCGCAGTCGCTGTCTTAGAAGGGATCGCAGCACAAGTTAAACTTTTATATGGTTCTTTGGACATTGCCTGGGGAGACGTGGTAAGAATGCGTTTCGGGGAGCAAGACGTACCTGCTAGGGGCGCACCAGGAAAATTAGGTACTTTTCAGGTATTAGGGATACAAGCGACCCCAGACAAGAAATTTCAGGTAGTCTCTGGGGATAGTTTTATGATGGCCGTAGAATTTTCTGACCCAATTCAAGCTCAAGGATTAATGGTTTATGGTAACGCAACTCAAGCTAACTCACCCCATCGAGGGGATCAATTATCCTTGTATGGACAAGGGAAAATGCGTCCTATTTGGCGCGATCGCAGTATAGTTGAGCAGCATCTAGAATCAAAAGAAAGACTCTGACTGTTCACTGTTCACTGTTAAAACAATGGCGATATTTTTGTTAAGATGTAAATAATCAGTAGAATTATCGTTATTTGTCGTCTTCAAGTTCTATGGCGAGTTTAATTACAGTTGAAAAAGAAAAATTAGAAAATCCCCCTTTAGATATTCATTTTCTGGGCGATCGCGCACTCCGTCAACCTGCCAAGCGTATCGCCAAAGTGGATGACTCCATTCGCAAACTAGCCAAAGAAATGCTCCAAACCATGTATAGTTCTCAGGGTATTGGTTTAGCTGCGCCACAAGTCGCCATTCATAAGCAATTAATTGTCGTTGACTGTGAACCGGATAATCCAGCCAACCCCCCTTTAATTTTAATCAATCCCAAAATAACCGGTTTCTCTAAAGAACTCTGCGTGGTAGAAGAAGGATGTCTCAGTATTCCTGGGGTTTATTTAGACGTAACACGGCCTAAAACCATTGAAGTGTCTTTCAAAGATGAACAAGGGAAACCCCGAAAAATTAAAGCCACTGAGTTACTATCAAGAGTTATTCAACACGAAATGGATCACCTCAATGGGGTTATGTTTGTTGATCGGGTAGACAATGACTTAGCTTTAACAGAAAAATTACAAGAAAAAGGATTTTCCAGAGGGGCCGTTAAACCTGTAAAATCTTAAGGAATTGATCTGTTAATCTTTGCCAAAACTTAGGAGTAAAAATTGTGACCCCAAAAAGTGGTGTATTTTTGTTAGGATCTTGCATTGCAGCCATCGCTGGTGTAGGTTCTGTATTTGAACTATCATCAGGAACTCCAGATTTAGGAACCTTAAACACCAGTATCATTTTAGCCTTAAGTATTCCTTTAACCGTCCTCTTCTTTGTAGTAGCTGTTAAAGATACTCGCGCTAATATGAAGTAAACTGAACAATTATCAGGAAACTATTGGTAAGTAAGGTGAGAGGTGATTGCTATGCAAGTATGGATTAGTGCGGTTTTTGTATTATTTGTATTAGTGCAGTTTTATCAATGGGTGAAAGGCTTTATTTTACCCTTACCTATCTACGTTTTAGCAGGGGCTTTTTTAGCTATTGCCTCTAACTATGATAAAGGAATGGCTATGATCATTTCTTCTTCTAGCAAACGAACTTTCACTCCTTCGGAGAATCAAACCGAAGAAAATCGATAAAAATTAATCTTAAAATTATTGTTATGAGTCTTACCCCTGCTGATGTGCAACCCCTTTTAATATCCGAAAACCTTGGCGATCGCCTCAAAGGTGTTAACCTCTTACGTGAAATCGATCCTGCCATCGCCTTTAAACTGATTCAACCCTTGATAACAGATACTAATGAACGGGTTCGTTATGCAGCCGTCAGTCAACTCGATCCTTTAGGGAAACAAGATCCAGAAACAGCCCTAAGTTTACTCCGCGATCGCATACAAAATGACACGGAACTCGATGTTAAAGCAGCGGCCGCCGATGTCATTGGTGGATTACAATTAACCGAAGCTTATGATGATTTACAACAGCTTTATCATCAAACTTCTGATTGGTTATTACAGTTAAGTATTATCGCAACTTTAGGAGAATTAGGAGAACCCAAAGCTATTGAATTATTAGAAGTTGCCCTACAATCTGATAATGAGTTGGTACGAGTTTCTGCGGTTAGTGCTTTAGGAGAATTAGGTAGTAGCGAGGCTATTCCTTTACTGGTTCAATTAGTCAAAGATGAAGACTGGCAAGTTCGTTATCGATTGGTTCAAGCGTTGGTTAGATTAGGGGGAGAAGAAGCTCAAAAAACTCTTAAAATCTTGGCAGAAGATCCTATGGAACAAGTAGCAAAAGAAGCAAAGGAAAGTCTGGCTTAAGGTAATAAGAAAGGCTTAAAAAATCATAGCAATTAGTATCTATTTACTTTGAGAAAATTATGGTGTGTCATTTAATAATTGGTTGAAGTTTTTTATGGGAAAGTTGTTGGTTAATTGATTAATATTTTATATTATTTCAATTCTAAAAATTTAAGAACCAATTGCGAAATAAAAGGTAATATATCTTTATTTTGACTATTTTTTCTACCCTCTATAAAGACAACTAATAAAAATGGCGGTTGGTTCGGTATTTCAACATAAGCTGCATCGTGACGAACTTGAGATGTCCAACCTGCTTTTGACCATAATTTTGCGTTTTTGGGTAAACTTTCTCCTAAAAATCCTCTAATTTGATTTTCTTCTTGACTTTCTTCAGTATTTATGGTTAAGTCTCTTTTTAATAAAGCCATCATTTGTTGCGATCGCTCCACAGAAACCGCCATTTCTGTCACGATAGTATGAAATAATCTAGTGACAGCATTAGTGGTTAAACGGTTTCTATGTTGCAAATTTTCTCCCACAAACTGCTTTTCTCTGCCATAATAACCATCACACCAAGTTTTTTGATTAACATTAATATCCTTAAATTCTTGCCACCTAAAGCCCTGAAAATAGCGGTTAATGAGATTACGTTTATCTTTCCAGATTTCTAGGGTTTTAAGGTCTAATTCTGGTCCACTGGTGGTATCTGTTAACATATCTATGACCAGACTTGTTGCATCGTTACTAGAGTCTACTATCATATCAGCGATCGCACGATTGAGTTCAGTTGAGGGCTTAATTTTGCCCGTTTCCAACCATTGATGTACTGCCACTAAATAAAACAGTTTCACCACACTCGCAGGATATATCACCTCATCTCCTCGATAAGCGAAACCTTTGATGGGGTGTTGCCAAAATTCTAAGGGGAAGATAATTTCTTCTTTTTCAACCACAATAGGCTTATCATAAACTAGCAAAGTTAAAGCGCATTGCTTGCGGTTTAATTGAGGAAATTTCTCCCATGTTTTTATTAATAGTTGTTTACCCAAACTATTTAAAGTTTCATCAGGTGTGAAAAAATTCATATTTTTAATGCAGTAAATAATAGTAAAATAAAAGATTCAACAAGAAAAATTATCATTAGAATAACACATTTATGGGTCAAATAGGTAAAAGATGACAGTATTTTTTATCAACTATTTCAAAACTTTCACCGTTGATTTTTAAATTTATTGAATCTTTCTGAAGATAATAATTAATCTTCTAGGATACAGTAACAAACCCTCTCGACCTAATAATTATCTTCCCATAATCTCTAAGCTATCCAAACTTTCCCCTTGGAGTTCTGGGTAGCTTATGCTTATAATCCATACAATTACAACAAATTATCTCTTATCAGTTCGCTATAACTATCTGTCTTTATATTTGAATGCACATCGCTTGGCTTGGGAAAAAATCCCCTTTCTGTGGAAAT
>JBFRWO010000306.1:0-16376 GCA_051439625.1 Crocosphaera sp.
GATTATTATTACTTCTTGATGATTGGTGTAAAAATAAAGGAGAAGTGGGTATAGAATGGGCGGTACGTTTAAAAAGAGATGGCAAAGATTGGTGTCCTATTCCTGATTTATTATATGTTTCTTTTGAGAAGTTAGGTAACATTATTTTAGAGGATGATGCTTGTCCTATTCCTCCTGATTTAGTTGTTGAAGTTATTTCTCCTGGTCAATCTTTTAGTGATCTTAGTGAGAAAGCAGAAGCGTATTTAAAAGCAGGAGTTGATCGAGTTTGGTTAATTGATACACAGGTTAAAAAAATTACTATTTTCTATCCCCAATCACCCCCAGAAACCAAACAAGGTAATGAGAGTTTAGGAGATAATTTATTACCTAATTTAAGTTTAACCCCTCAATATATTTTTGAAAAAGCAGGTTTAATTGATGCTAGATAAGGTTTAATTGATGCTAGATAAGAATTAATTAGTTTCTTACAGTTAAGCTACACATTCAAAGTAGGGGTCAACGGCCATTGACCCCTACAACCTCAACATCTTTAGTCTCAGTTGATGACAATGGTATAACCTAGCCAAACCCAAGCCAGAAGGCAACTACAGCCGATTACTTGACAAAATGAGAGGGGGGGGGGGTAGAATGCGTGTGTTTATAGTGCTTTAAAAGCTAATTTAACTATACAATCCGCTTTAATACCCGTAAACGAAGTAATCCCCTTAAATAAACCAAAAATGATTAACAAAATTGCAAAAAGACTACTTTTCCCTGGTGTTACCGTTGCCGTTTTAGGTGCTGTTCCTGCTCAAGCAGCCGTTTTTAACTTCACCTATACAGATACAGTTTCCAACAACAATGGTGTTGATAACGTCAGTGTTGGCGATACTGCGGTCATTACCTATGAGCTTGATAATGGGGGAACCTCTCTGATAAACCAAACATGGACAGACAGTGATATTGTCAGTGTGACCTTTGATTTTGGCAATGGAGCGCATATCACTACCTTCGATCCCAACGGAGGCGATGGCTTAATTTTTTCTACAGGAAGTTTTACCACTGATGGTGCAGGACAATTAACGGCTGTTCCTAGTAGTTGGGCCGATGCAGATACAGTCGCAGGTACAGTCAATGTGATCTCAACCAATTCCAGTCAAACACCTAGCGGCTGGGTGGTAGCTGGGGGTAATAGCGTTTATGCTACTGATATTGGTCTTGCCTCATTGGCTACTGTCTCATTGGCTAATGTATCAGGTAATATCGTTGCTTCTAACTGGACTGTTGAAGCTGCGGAGGTTCCAAGCACTCCTGAACCTGGTACCATTTTAGGCTTATTAGCGGTGGGTTCAATTACTGCCTTAACCCGCAAACGTAAGGGATAAATGAAAGAAGAATAATCAATTTAATATTCGGTGTGAGGGAGGTTTAACGCTCTCTTTTTTTTGGGTTAAATTCTAGTTTTTCCTCTACAATATAGTGAAACACAAATTCATAACAATGACTTCAATTATTTATAAATGGTCTATAGATGAATGGCGCGAACTGGTTAATTCTGGAATTTTAGAAGGGAAATCAGTTGAACTTTTGGAAGGAGAAATTATTGAGATGAGTCCAGAAGGAATAGAGCATAGTTATACTAATCAATCTGTAAGTGATTACCTTCGAGATTTACTAAAAGGAAAGGCGCAAATAAGAGAATCTCACCCCATAACTTTAGATAATTCGGAACCGGAACCAGATATAGCAATAGTTCGACTTCCTGAAACTATTTATCGTCATCATCACCCTTATCCTCAAGATCTTTATTGGTTAATTGAAGTGTCTAATAAAACTTTGAAAAAGGATTTAGAACAAAAAATTATTACTTATGCTCGTAATGGAATACCTGAATATTGGGTAATTGATTTAAAGAACAAAAAGTTAATTGTTCATACTCAAATTAAAAATAGTCGCTATTCACAAATTACTGAATATTTATCAGGAAAAATTACATCTCAAGCATTTACTGATCTTGAGATTGACCTAAAAAAAATTATACTTTACTAATTATTTTTTGTGTGACAGCAAGTTTTAAATAGTGTAATTATATATGTTTATTTATTTTCGTAATATTACATAGATTCTTCTTACATCAGAATTAAATTTTAATTTTCTGATTCTATTCCACCATTAAATACTAATTTCTTCAATTTCATCGATCATTAATAATAAATCTGAATTTTCCTCTTCTAAATTATTAAAATAACCTTTTTCTGAGAAAAATGATTTATGATAAGGACAATTATTTTCACAATTTTGATGATGGAGAAAATTAATATTATTTTGATTAAAATCCAATAAATATTTATCGAGATTAGTTAATAAATTATCTAATTCTACAGTTGTTTTCTGATGTAAATGTTCATTATATTGAAATGTTAACCATTCAGGTTCATGGGGAATTTTAACAAACCAATAGGTCATGGAAATTTGTTCAGGTAAATACTCAGAAGTTTCTGCTAATAAATATAAATATAATTTCGTTTGCCAATTATTAGCTAATTTTTGTTTGTTTTGAGGTTGTAAATAAGTTTTCCAGTCTAAAATCTGTGCTTGATTTTCATTGATAATCAATAAATCATAAATCGCTGTTAATAAATAATTACCTTTTTCTAGGGAAAGATAATGTTCTGCTTCTCGCCAAGACTGGGAACTAAGATGATGTTGTTCATCAACAGAATTTAATAAAGCATCAACTATCTTTTTTAAATCTTCATTCATCTCTAAAATTGAATCTAGAGGTAATTCTAAAAAATGTTGCTGCATTAATTGGTGAAATTGATTACCCCAAAGTAAATTTTCTTGTACATCTGGGCTAATAGGTAAACTTAACTGTTCTAAATAAACCCGTTGAAATTGAGGCGGACAAACTTCCAAAAGATTTAATTGTGCTTGAGAGATACGAATTAAAGATTTATGCTCAGAATTACTAATATTATTCATACAACTTCAGGAAAATACCTTGATAAAAGACTACAATAAAGTAACATCATTATAAAATGTTATGAAGCAAAATAACGAAACTCTAATTACAGTTCTTTCTCTGATCATCACTCTCGGTATTTTAGGGGGCGGATATTGGTTCTTTACGCAGCAAACCAAAAACAAGGCTAGTAACCCTCTCTCTTCTCCCACTTCTAATAATCAACCTTTGAGTTCTAATACTCCCTTACCTTCCCCTCCTTCTCCTACTGCGGTTACTGCTTTTACTACCCCCAAAACCGTTCCCCAAGGAACCACCGTTAGAATTGATGGGTCAACCAGTCTTGTATTGGTCAATCAAGCTCTAAAAAATGGCTTTGAACAAAAGTTTTCAGGGGTTCAGGTCTTAACTAATGCTCAAGGGTCAACCAATGGCATTAATGCCTTATTAGCTGGTAGAATTGATATTGCAGCGAGCTCTCGTCCTTTAACCGCCCAAGAACAAGAAAAAGGGTTAGTAGCTATCCCCATCACCAAAGATGCGATCGCAGTAGTAGTAGGGATTAATAATAGGTTTCGTAAAAGTCTCACCTCAGCGCAAGTTAAAGGCATTTTTCAAGGTGCGACCCAAAACTGGTCTGAGGTAGGAGGAGCATCTGAAGCCATAAGAGTTATTAATCGACCTTCTACGAGTGGAACAAGGAAAATTTTTACACAATTAGTCTTAAACTCAGAAAATTTCGGTAACACGCCCAATATTACCACGATGGATAGGGATGCAACCACACCTATGTTACAACAATTAGGAAGCAGTGGCATTGGTTACGCTACTTATACGCAAGTGGCAGATCAGCAAACGGTCAGGACAGTTCCTATTGATGGTTTAACCCCCGAAGCTGCTAATTATCCTTATAAAAGAACGTTATATTATGCTTATAAAAATCCGCCTTCTGAAGCAGTAAAAGCATTTTTGGGTTATGCAACTTCTCCAAATGGACAACAAATAATAGAAGACTCTCAGTAATTAATTGTTAATTGTTAATTATTAATTGTTAATAGAATAAAATTAGCTATAATTAAATAACATTCGAGCTAAATATGTAAAAATCATAAACTTATTGTCTATGTCTAGTGAAATAGAAAGAGAAATTCTTGAAGCAGTACAAAAACGACGCAACTTTGCTATCATTTCTCACCCCGACGCAGGAAAAACCACCCTCACCGAAAAATTGTTACTCTATGGATTAGATATCCACCAAGCCGGTTCAGTCAAAGCAAGAAGAGATCAGCGAAAAGCAACCTCTGACTGGATGGAGATGGAAAAACAACGGGGTATTTCTATTACCTCTACCGTCCTTCAATTTGCCTATCGTAACTTCCAAATTAACCTCTTAGATACCCCCGGACACCAAGACTTTAGTGAAGACACCTATCGCACCCTAGCAGCAGCAGATAACGCTGTTATGTTGATCGATGCAGCTAAAGGTTTAGAACCCCAAACCCGCAAACTGTTTGAGGTGTGTCGTCTCAGGGGACTGCCTATTTTTACTTTCGTCAATAAAATGGATCGCCCCGGACGGGAACCCTTAGAATTATTAGATGAGATTGAGCAGGAGTTAGGACTGAAAACCTACGCAGTTAACTGGCCTATTGGAATGGGCGATCGCTTTAAAGGGGTTTATAGTCGTCGTCAAAAGGCTATACATCTGTTTGAACGTCGCTCCCACGGCTCCCAACAGGCTCAAGAAGACGTGATTAAGCTTGGCGACCCCAAAATTGAAGAATATCTTGAACAAGAGCTTTATTATCAATTTAAAGAGGACCTAGAAATTCTCGAAGAATTAGGGGACGATCTTGACTTGGATCAAGTTCATGCAGGAAAAATGACCCCGATCTTTTTCGGTTCGGCCATGACCAACTTTGGGGTGCAACTATTCTTAGAAGCGTTCTTAGAATACGCATTGAAACCAGAAGGCCGTAACTCATCCGTTGGGGTGCTTGATCCCACTCATCCTGAGTTTACCGGCTTTGTCTTCAAATTACAAGCCAATATGGACCCCAAACACCGCGATCGCGTGGCCTTTGTAAGGGTGTGTACAGGTAAGTTTGAGAAGGATATGACTGTAAGTCACGCAAGAACCGGTAAAACTGTCCGTTTATCCCGTCCCCAGAAGCTTTTTGCTCAAGATCGTGCATCTATCGAGGAAGCGTATGGAGGGGATGTTATTGGTTTGAATAACCCTGGTGTGTTTGCGATCGGTGACACCATTTATAGCGGTAAAAAATTGGAATATGAGGGTATACCTTGTTTTTCTCCTGAGATGTTTTCCTACATTAAAAACCCTAACCCTTCTAAGTTTAAGCAGTTTCAAAAAGGAATTAAAGAGTTACGGGAAGAGGGTGCAATACAAATTATGTATTCTACAGATGAGTTCAGAAGAGACCCTATTTTAGCTGCGGTGGGACAATTACAATTTGAAGTTGTACAGTTTCGTTTGTTGAGTGAATATGGAGTAGAAACTAACTTAGAACCTCTCCCTTATAGTTTAGCTCGTTGGGTAAAAGGTGGCTGGAAAGCATTAGAAAAAGCAGGGCGTATTTTTAATACTATTACGGTCAAAGATAACTGGGGTCGTCCCGTTTTACTGTTTAAAAATCAATGGGGTTTGCAACAGGTTAACTCAGATAATCCTGACTTGAAATTAGATGCGATCGCCCCGGTTGGAGCCGGTATTGAACCAGAATAATTGTCGGGTGGGCATTGCCCACCTAATTAGTTATTATTAGAGGTAATAAGATGACAGTAGATACTAATCAATCAACAGAAACTTTATACGAACAAGATTATAATTTATGGTTAGAAAAAACCGTTAAAAATTTACGCTTAAGGGAGTTTTCGGAAATAGATTTAGACAACTTAATTGAGGAATTAGAAAGTATGGGAAGAAGCGATAAACGTGCGCTAAAAAGTCTTCTTACCCGACTATTTGAACATTTACTTAAAATAGCTTATTGGGAAACAGAAAGATCATACAATCAAAATAAATGGAAGGTTGAAATAAGAACATTTCGCCAACAAATTACTGATTTATTAAATGATAGTCCCAGTCTAAATAACTATCTAAATTCTATTTTTGAACAATGTTATCATAGAGCTAGAAACAATATGATTGATCTAACTGGTTTATCATCTCAATTTTTTCCTGATACTCCCATTAGTAATATACAGGAAACTTTAGATGAAAATTGGTTGCCTACATTTAATGAATAATAGAGGTAATATTATGAAAGTAAGTAATCATCAAGCAACTGAAATTTTATACGAGCAAGATTATAATTTATGGTTAGAAACAACCATTAAAAAGTTGCGTTTAAGAGAGTTTTCTGAAATAGATTTAGATAATTTAATTGAGGAATTAGAAAGTATGGGAAGAAGCGATAAACGTGCGCTAAAAAGTCTTCTTACCCGACTATTTGAACATTTACTTAAAATAGCTTATTGGGAATCTGAAAGAGAGTATAATTATCGAGGATGGAATGGAGAAATACAAAATTTTCGTATTCAAATCAAGAGATTACTTAAAGATAGTCCCAGTCTTAAGGTTTATTTAGTAGATAATTTCGAGGAATCTTATCAAGATGCTAGAAAAATTACCATCAAAAAAACTGGATTAGATTATACAATCTTTCCTAATGAACCTATCGCCAACTTAGAACAAATTTTAGATGATAATTGGCTTCCTAATATATCAAAATAACTAATTTAATGAATGCTTATGTCTATTACACCAATTACTGAAACAATCAAATATTTATACGAAACTGATTATGATCGATGGGTTTTACAAACTGTTCAACAGTTACAGGATAAAAATTATGAAGCAATAGACTGGGAAAATTTAATTGATGAGGTAATGGACTTGAGTAGAAGACAAAGGGATAAATTAATGAGTTTATTAACTCGTCTTTTTGAACACTTATTAAAGTTAGCTTATTGGGAATCTGAAAGAGATTATAATTATCGAGGATGGAACGGAGAAATACAAAATTTTCGTATTCAAATCAAAAGATTACTGAAAAAAAGTCCTAGTCTTAAGGTTTATTTAGTGGAAATTTTTGAGGAATCTTATCAAGATGCTAGAAAAATAACTATCAAAAAAACTGGATTAGATTCTACTATCTTTCCTGATAAACCTATCGCTAACTTAGAACAAGTTTTAGATGATGACTGGTTACCAAATATCCAATAATTGAGTAAGTTTATTATGATTACAATTGCTAAATGGTCAGTAGAAGACTATCATAAAATTGTTGAAACAGGTATTTTAAGCGATCGCCTTGTAGAATTATTAGAAGGAACTATTATTGAAATGTCTCCAGAAGGGCCATTACATCGCAAAAAATGTGATGCTGTTGCTGACTATTTACGGGAAAAGTTAAAAGGTTATGCAAAAGTTTATGAAGCGCATCCTATTACCCTTTCAATATCGGAACCTGAACCAGATATTGCTATTGTTAGATTACCTGTTTCTTTGTATGATAATCATCACCCTTACCCAGAAGATATTTATTGGTTAATTGAAATTTCTGATAAAACGTTAAGCAAAGATTTAAACCAAAAACGGTTAATTTATTCTGAGGCAGGAATTAGAGAATATTGGGTGATTGATGTGGAAAAAAGAGAGTTAAAGGTTTTTAGAAGTCTCTCAAATTGAGATTATCAACAGGAGGAAACTTATACAACAGGGACAAGATCAAGTCTTGCTTTTCCTGATATTCAATTATTAATAAATAAGTTTGCTTAAAATAAATTATATAACTAAGTATTGTCTAGGTTGTTAACAATCATTCTATTTTAAGCAATTGCAAGTAATTACTGAATACAATTATTTACTCTAATGATAAACTTAGAAAAAGTTATTGAATTGAATTATACTTTTTGAGGATATTTCTAATGATTTTGATTATTCCTATTATTCTGGGTGCTGCTGCTGTGATTACTGCTGGAGTAGGATTTGTAGCAGGAATTGATGGTATGTCTAATATGGAAAAAGCCAAGAAAATTGGTAAAGATTCCGAGTACAAATATAAAAAAAACTGTAGCTCAGTACAGAAAGATCACAAAAGTACCCAAAATTTAGCAGAACAATACGGTAGACTAAAACTTCAAGTTCAGACTCAAACAATTAAACGTTTTATTACTTTGATTGAACAAATAGGACAACAAGTAACGAATAATAATAGAATATCTTGGGAAGGTTTAGAAGGATTTTCATTACAAGAAATACAAGAATACAAAACAGCAGTATTAGAAGCAAAAAAATTAATTACAGGTGGTCTAAAATCCGCTGGGATGGGTGCAGCAGCAGGGCAAAGCGCAGTAGCACTTGTAGGACTTTTTGGAACAGCTAGTACAGGAACAGCAATCGGTGGTTTGAGTGGTGCGGCCGCCTGGAATGCCACTCTTGCTTGGTTGGGAGGAGGATCATTGGCTGTAGGAGGAGGAGGAATGGCTTTAGGGGCTTGGATATTAGGGGGGATCGCAGTTGGACCGGCCTTAATGGTTGGTGGTTTTGTTCTTGGAGGAGAGGGAGAAAAAGCTTTAACAAATGCTTATGAGTATCAGAAAAAAGTCAATATTGAGACCGAAAAACTCAAGGCTTATCAAGACTTTCTTGGACAAGTACAACAGCGCATTAAAGAGTTGACTGAACTTGTCAATAACTTAAATAATAAAGCTATTGAAAGTTTAATCAAGCTTGAATCAAGGACTTTTATTCCTGAAAGAGATGCAGCAGAGTTTCAAAGACTTTTACTTTTAATCAAAGCACTCCATGAAATTATGAAAACACCAATTTTAGATAATAGAGGTAATCTAAATCAAACTAAAAACAACTTTAAACAAAAGTATGGTAATCTCTAGAAAAAATGACTAAAAATAACCCACATTTAGATATGGAAAAATTTATTATCCCTCTTCAATGTTTAAATGATATTGTTACTTCTTATACGGAGTATTTAAAAATTAAAGAACAAGAAAAAACTAAACGCCACGAAATTACAACCAAGGAAAAAATAACAATTGCAGAAATTCAGGCAAAACGTGATTTATTAATTAACTATTTAGAATTTTCATTTGATGAACGTGCTAAAAACTTTAACTCGCTTTTTCAACTGGTTGATCAAGCAATTGATAATGAGGATAATCAACAACTTAGTTTAGCATTACAAGGCATTATAGCATTAGCTCAATCAAGTCCTTTTGATGGTCTTACTGATCTATCTCAAGTAAAAGCTGCACTTGATGATCCTGACCATATATGGGAGTTGTAAACTATAAAAGGAATGTGAGCTTCTTGCTTACTTTGTTAACTACACTAACAATTGAGATTCCTTAGAATGAAAATTTAAAGATTCTAATTAAGAAATTCCCGAACTTTAGTTAAATAAGTTTCCTTATCTTCCAACATAGGAAAATGTGCCGTTTTTGCTATTTCTACATATTCAATTTTATCATTTAATTTAGCTGCTTCGCGTCCCATTTCAGCAGGAATAATAATATCTTTTTCCCCAGAAACTAACAACGTCGGGACAGAAATTTCTGCAAATTTTTTGGGCATTATTTCCACTGCTTTTTTACTCACAGATGTATAAATTGTTCCTAATGCTGCTTCATAATCTGCTAAAATAAAATCCTCTAAAAAAGCAATCTTTTCTAATTTATCAATGGGACGGTGTAAAAATCTGGACATAAATAAACGAGGTGCAAACGGAACTTTTAAAAACCACTTATAACGAAATTTAACCACATAACCACCAAACTTATGAAAAGTATCAAAAGCCAACTTATTATACTCAAAAATACCATTACAAGTGAGAATAGAACGCTCTACTTTTTCGGGGTACATGGTGCTAAATAAAGCCCCAACAGAAGCCCCCATAGAATGACTATTCATGTAAACTTTTTCAAGTTCTAAACCATCTAATAAAGCTTTTAAATCCTCTGCGTATTCTTCTAATTCATAACTCAAACCTAAAGGATTTTCGGGTAATTTAGAACGACCAAACCCCCGTAAATCATACAATAAACAATCATAATTATCACTCAAAGCTTCAGCCGTACTACGCCAATATCTTGCCGAGCCACCCCATCCATGAACAAACACCATAACCGGTTTTTCTATGGTTTCTGGTTGCCGTATCCACTCATAATAATGATTGACACCACGAACCTTAATAGTTCCTGTTACCTGCTCAATTCTTGAAGTTTCTGTTGGTGTAGTAGATAGACTGTTATCCATAATCTATGGTTATATCAATAAAATATGTGTTTTCTTATATTAACTAATTATCTTATCTGAGGTAGTAAATAAAATATTAAGTATTCTCCTAATTAATAAAATATATGGTGGGTTACAACGGATTGTTAGATCCTGATTGTTGTCTAAATAATAGTCTTATAAACAATGCTCCCATTTAATAACTGATAACTGCTAACTGGTAACTGCTAACTGGTAACTGATTTAATTTTATCTTCCCAAAGTCCAGGCCAAAAAGCGTTCAGTATGGTACAGGATAAGCTGATTACTAACTCCAGAGAAAACTTCATCAAAAACATGTTCAGCCCAGGGAATTTCTAACCAAACAGCAAGATTATTTTGAGCTTGCATTAGATCATATAGTTCTCGTCCAATTTTGGCTTGCACTAAGTGATCACGCTGAGCATAAACCAAGAGAGAAGGAGGAAGCTTAGGTTTGACCTTATTAATAGGAGAAGCTTGTTCGTAAAGTGCCGAAAGTTCTTCTTGACTACCTCCCAGAAAGTCCCGCAGGACAGCACGGGTATTGAGAGGATTTGGAAAAGGTGTGTTATGGTAACTCCGAGATAGATTAACCGGTCCGTAGTAATTAACGATCGCTTTAAAAGAGATATTATCTGATTGATAGCCAGCAAGCATGGCCAAATGAGCGCCAGCCGAGCGACCCATGATTGCTAAACGCTCAGTATCTACCTCTAATTCCTCTGCATGGCTAATAATATAATGCAAGGCTGTTTGAACATCCTCAAGCTGAGTGGGAAACCTATATTGAGGAGCATGACGGTAATCAATGGCTATAACTGAATAGCCTTGAGAAGCAAAATAACGGCTAAAAGACTCATTTTTGTCAGGATTTCCCTGTCTCCAAGCACCACTATAGATGACAATCAAAGTCGGATATTTGCCTCTAGTAAGGGGTAGGTAAGTATTAAGTTTCAGTTCCTGTCCATCTGGACTGGCAAAAATAATGCCCCGTTGAATACGCACTTCTGGAAGGGGAATCCCTCGGAAAACGTCTCCCAGGATAAATGGTCGGGGACGCATTTGCCCTTGCTGTGCTGGAGAAATCTCATTTAGATAGTTTGCTCCGAGAGTGCTGGCCATTTCGCTCGCAAGCTTTTTTTCTGTAGCTGGTAACTGGAACAGTGGTAGCAAGCTCAAAAATAGAGCAAATAAGCTAAAAATAAGCCCAACCCACCAAAAACTCTTTGGTGAAAAATTCGTAATGATTAACGTTAGAGCGCAAGCATTAAGACATACTAGCCAAGGACTTATTTCTGGTGCTACTACTCCCAAAGGTAGGAGAAACAACTTAGGGGCTGGAACAATAATCCAGAGACTTAGAAATAGTCCTACGATACTGAGCAATAAGGCAATAATAAGAAGCATTTACCCCTAGACTTAATATATCTATCTTTTTTACAATTAACATCGCATTGCTATATTTAGACTAACAGCAGTCGCTCAACGGATAAAATTATTTTTTTGTATGACCAAGTTAAATGAAGCTGTCATTCTGATTACCGGAGCCGGGGGAGGGTTTGGCCAGGAACTTACCCGACAGTTACTGCCAGCAGGTAGCCGTCTCATCCTAGCAGACCTTGATAAGACTATTCTTGATCAAGTATCTGAGGGCATTAAGAAAGAAATAGGGACAGGAGAGATAATTGCCAGTTTCGGGGTAGACTTGGCTGAGGAAAATGGCTCCGAGACCCTTTATAATCAAGTCAAAGCACTAGATATCCCCATAGATATTTTGATTAACAATGCTGGTATTGGTGTTTTTGGTCGTATGGATGAGATTCCCTCGACTAAGTGGGAGCAGTTGATGCAGGTAAATCTACTAGCACCGATGCGCTTGAGTTATCTATTTGTCCCTGATATGATTGCTCGTCAAAAAGGGCATATTGTCAATATCTCCTCTCTAGCCGGCTGGTTGGCCGCAGGAGGAATGACTCACTACGCCGCCAGTAAATTTGGTTTACGGGGTTTTAGTGAAGGACTGGCCAAGGAACTAAAGCCATATAACGTAAAAGTTACTGCTGTCTATCCTTTTTTTAGTCGGACTCCAATTTTGAAGTCGCCACAATATGGAACTCTTGCCCGAGATAAGGGCGGTTTTCCCGAACGCTTCGCCACAGACCCGGCTATGGTTATGGGGAGAACAATTCAGGCTATCTTACGGGATAAACCTTCTGTATTTCCTGATGCAGCAGCAAAAGGCTTATATATCCTAGACAGATATTTTCCCCAGTTACTAAACTGGATTATTTATAACTTTTTAAAATGACAGAATATTTCGATGTTGTAATTGTTGGAGCCGGACTCTCTGGTATCGGCGCAGCTTACCATCTTCAAACCAAATGCCCTAACAAAAGCTACGTCATTCTCGAAGGCAGAGAATCGATGGGAGGAACCTGGGATCTTTTCCGTTATCCAGGAATTCGCTCTGATAGCGATATGTATACTTTGGGGTACAATTTCAAACCCTGGCGCGAAGCTAAATCCATCGCCGATGGACCATCTATACTCAAATATGTACAAGAAACGGCGGCTGAGAACTCCATAGACAAACACATCCGCTATAATCACCGCGTGAAACAGGCGACTTGGTCCAGTGAACTTGCTACTTGGACAATTGAGATCGAAGGCAAAGATAACAGTTCAACTACTTACATTAGCTGCAATTTTCTTCTCATGTGTTCTGGCTATTACAGCTATGAGAAGGGTTATACTCCCGAATTTAAGGGTTACAATAGTTTTCAAGGGCAGATCATTCATCCACAGGAATGGCCAGATGACCTCGACTATCAGGACAAAAAGGTGGTAGTCATTGGCTCGGGAGCAACTGCAATCACCCTGGTGCCAGAAATAGCTAAAAAAGCAGACCATGTGGTGATGCTGCAACGCTCACCGACTTATGTTGTCTCGCGCTCCGATACTGATAAGACTGCTAATTTGCTGCGCAAGCTCTTACCTGAAAAGATAGCTTACGCCATCAACCGTTGGAAGTACACCACATTTCAGCAATTGTTTTATCGTCGTATGCGCACTGAACCCGAGAAGGCCAAGGAGATGTTACTTGATATGGTGCGCCAGGAACTGGGTTCGGACTATGACATCGAGACTCATTTTACCCCAGACTACAATCCCTGGGACCAGCGTCTTTGCCTTGTGCCTAATAGTGACCTATTTCGAGTTCTCAAGTCTGGGCAAGCTTCTGTCGTCACCGCTCAGATTGACAGTTTCACTGAGAAGGGTATCCTTCTGAAATCAGGAGAAGAACTAAAGACTGACATCATTGTTACAGCAACGGGTCTTAATATCCTCTTGCTGGGTGGGGTGAAATTTATCGTTGATAATCAGCCTATGGAATTCTCGAAAACCTATACTTACAAGGGTTTGATGTATTCCGGTGTCCCTAATCTGGTATCAATATTTGGATATGTTAACGCTTCTTGGACGCTGCGGGCTGATCTGATGGCCGAATATGTTTGTCGAGTAATCAATCACATGGATAAAAAGGGGCTTCGTCAGTGTACACCCTGTTTACGTGATGAAGACCAGAACATGAAAACTAGGTCTTTGATCGACAATTTCTCTCCTGGTTATTTACAACGGGTGATGCACTTGTTGCCCAAACAGGGCGATCGCGAACCTTGGCTTAATTCCCAGAACTACCAACGGGACAAGAAAATTTTTCGTTATGGGGCGATCGAAGATAGTGTACTGGGTTTCAGCAATCCTATTAACTGATTATCGTGGCTAAAAAGTAATAATGCAGGGTGGGCAATGCCCACCTTACTACTATAATACTATCTAGTTTATTCGTTTTCTTGATTCACTTCGGTGTCATTTTCTTTGGTTGTCTCTTCAATTATTTCTCCTTTTTCTTTGGCCTTATGTTCTTCTATAAGCTGCACCACTTTTTGACGAATTTCTTGATGTCTTTCCACCCCTTCGTAGGCGAAACGGTTAAAATTATTTCTGACAATTTCTGCTTCAATATATTTAACGCGATCGCTGGTATCAGGGTGAGTTGATAACCAAGCAGGAGGGCTATTTTGCTGTTCATCTTCTATTAGTGCCATCAGGTTGCGAAGTCCATCGGCAGCGTATCCGGTAGCAGCGAGCAACCTAGTGCCAAATAAGTCCGCTTGTTCCTCCATACCGCGACTATAGCTTAAAATAGCTAAATTACTAGCGATTCCTCCCACATAAGGTATATAATCAACCACACTGGTAGTTAAAGCTCCTTGAGTCATTTGCTGAAAACCATGAGAAAGCACGGAATGGGCTAATTCATGGGCTAATAACCCTGCTATTTCTGCTTCTGAGGTAGTTTTGGCGATCGCCCCGGCATTGATAAATATTTTTCCTCCTGGTAAAGCAAAGGCGTTGATATTTTTATCCATCACCACATAAAACTCATATTCAAATTCATCTCTTCCGGCAACTTTAGCTAATTTTTGCCCAATTTCATTAATATATCCTGTTACTTCGGGATCTTCAATCAAGGTGAGACGATTTTTAAATCCTTCGGCATAACTTTCCCCAATAGCTGATTCTCCTTGTAATAAAAGATAGCTGGTTTGTAGGGTGGAAAGTGGAGCAAAAACGTTCCCCATCAAGGCCGCCCCAATACCACCCATGATGGCATTTCCTACCAGATTCCAAGTCATTTGTTCTTGGAGTTTACCTTGATAACGATCTAAATTTTTATCTGCTAATTCTTTAAATTCATCCCGTAAAAAATGCTCTTGATTAAACACAGCAAATTGACGGGCGGTTAAGGAAGCAGCTAACCAATTTTCTGCTTGTTCATCTGCTTCTATTTTGGCTTTGACTAATGGTGCTTCATTCGGGTACAAAGTCACTGCATTTTTTAACACTTTTAAAGCTTCTTCATGGCGATCATCTTCTCTTAAAATTTCAGCATATTTGAGATGACCAGGAATGAATTCTGGATAGTCTTGAGATAATAATTTCAACGGAGCAATTCGCTTACTTTCATAAACCTCACTCTCTTGTAAACTTTCTTGATACAGTCGCCAGTAAACCGCTCCTCCTGGTAATAGATATTCTGCGTTATAAACCGCTTGAGCTACAATTTCTCTGTTTAACTCTTCTTCATTTCCAAAGGGTTCTTTTACCTCTCTATAAAATCTTTCTGCCAATAAAGTCTCACCACATCTATAAAAATGATCTGCTTTGGCTATAGTAGGATAATTAGTAATTTCAGCTTGAGAAATTGTTAACAATTTCTCCTCTTTTTCTTCCTCGCTTTCAATATTTTCTTCTTCAATATTAGCTTGGTTTTCTAAGGATAACGCCGCAGCATTGTTTTTAGGTTCTTCTGTAGAATTTTCAGCAACTTCTACAGGAGGCATAAGGGGATGTTGTACTTGAGGAGGTGCGCTATTACAACTATCATCGGTTCCATTTATTATCTTATTCTCAGTTATTTCTGCTTGATTAGATTGTTCTTTTTTTGTAGTTGGAATAGATTGATTTTGCTCAGAAGTTCTGTTGTCAATTTCTGGTGATGTATTGTTAGATAAATCAGCAATCTCAAAAGATTTATTATTTCTAGGAATATTCTCTATTTGAATAGTTCCTTTTAAAAAGGATGTTGAATTTTTCTCTATTTCTTGGGATAAAGCAAGGTTAGGTGCTAGTAAACTAACGAAAATAATCGATAAATACCAGTAAATTTTCATCTTTATAGCTTGGTTCACAACATATATTCTTTCTATGTTATAAACTATTTTATCTATGATTACTACTTTTAGAATAATTTTAGATTTTAGGGCATCAGTATTCTTGGTTCAGTCATGACAGAATTAATTATAAAAGATGGTAGGTATAAAATAATATGAATTAGAATAAGACCTTTTTGAGCTATCTTACAACCATTATGGATTATCACCTCATCAGTTTTTTATTTTCTCAATATCCCAGTCCCCTACTCTATATTGATCAGTAATAATATTCATCTCTTTTTCGGGACAAGATTGTTTAAACTAGAGAAGGGAATCAACAAATCATCTATTTATCCAGTAGCCAAACTCATTAGGACATTTAATGCTAAGACTTGAAAGAATCAGTAAA
>JBFRWO010000307.1:0-41333 GCA_051439625.1 Crocosphaera sp.
CACCAAACCCACCGAGAGGCATTCCGTGCCAAGGGCCGTCATCTAAATTACTAGCATAGCGTACTGTATAAGGGTTATCCCATCCTTGACCGATGAGACGTTTCCAAGCACAAGAAGGGATGTTAGGGAGCGAAAATAAAGTCTTCATGGCATCAATTCTAGGATATAACGGTTCAAACAGTTCACAAATGCTAAAAATGACCAAGTGTAGGCTACACATTTTTTAGAGGTCAAAAACCCCTGACTCTGACAACTCCTAGATTGTTTCTTGATTTTGGTAAAGTCTGATCTTTTAGCTATAACCTCGTAATTTATCCTGAATATTTTTGCTAAATATTCAATTTAACCCGACTTTAAAAATTTCAAATACTTGATTTTATCCCATAGAAACTATTTTTTTGTGGGTGTTAACATAAAATTGGGAAAAATAACAAGAGGAAACAAGAAAGATTTTCCAAGTCAATTACTATTCCTATTCTTCTGCTTATCTTTGTGATTGATCCAATAGTAATTTCAGAAATTAGTAGTAATTCAAAAGTTTTTGATTCTAATGTTTTGGCACAAGAAAATACTGGTATATTTTGACTATCTTTGGAATATTGTTTAAGTCAATTAGTGGAGGCAAGGATGAGAAGATGGGGAATACAAAAAACTGACTATTTCTGGATTCTTCCCACACCTCCCACACTCCCCACACTCCCAATTCTTAACCTAATACCCAGTTAACCAAAGTTCTCACGGGAAAACCGGTCGCACCGGCATTATTAACGCCATTTTCTTTATCGGCCCAAACAGGCCCAGCAATATCCAAATGAACCCAAGGAGTTTCTTTGATAAACTGTTTCAAGAATAAAGCTGCGGTAATAGAACCACCAGCCCTCGGTCCAGTATTTTTCATGTCTGCAATAGGAGACTTTAAACCCTCAAAATACTTCTCTTCCATCGGCATCACCCAGAACTTTTCTCCGGCTGTTTCCGAGGCGGTTTTAATCTCTTCTTTGAGGGTTTCATCTGTACTCCATAAACCAGAAATATCATTCCCCAAAGCCACAAGACAAGCGCCGGTTAAGGTAGCGAGATCAACGATCGCATCCACTTCTAATTTTTCAGCAAATACCAACGCATCAGCTAGGGTTAAACGCCCCTCAGCGTCGGTGTTATTCACCTCGATAGTTTTGCCATTTGAGGCGGTTAAAATGTCTCCAGGGTGCATGGCCCTGCCACTGATCATGTTTTCTGTAGCGGCACAGACAAAGTGAACTTCCACCTCCGGCTTTAATTGCGCGATCGCTTTGGCAGCCCCTAATGTGGCTGCACCACCACCCATATCCATTTTCATGGTTTCGATGCCACTACCGGACCCTTTTAAGTTTAAACCGCCAGAATCAAAGGTTAAACTTTTACCGACGATGGCCAGTTTTCGTTTGGGTGTGGCGGTGGGTTTGTAGGTTAAATGGATAAATTTCGGGGGTAAGTCTGAGGCTTTGGCCACCCCCAAAAACGCGCCCATTCCTAGTTTTTCACACTCGTCTTGTTCTAAAATTTCGATGTCTAAACCGTATTCTTGGGCTAAGGTTTGGGCAGTTTCAGCAAAGGTGACGGGGTTGATGCTATTAGCCGGTGCTGCTACTAATTCTCGTGCTAAAATAACCCCAGAAGTTATGGTTTGTGCCTGTTCAACCGCTTCGCTTTGGGTCCCAACCCCTAAAATGTCAACGGTTTCAAGTTTTAAGGGTTTGTCTTCGGGTTCGGACTTAAAACGGTTATCTTGATGCAAAGAGAGGATCATCCCTTCAGCGATCGCTGCGGTGCTAGTTGCTTCATTTTCCACCACAGGAAAATTAATCCCTAAGCTTTTTACTTTCTCTTTTTTGCCGATACGAGCAACAGCAGCAGCAGCCAAACGTAGGCTATCTAAACTTAACTCATCTTTTTTGCCTAAACCTATTAGAATCAGTTTACGGATAGGACTGCCCCCACCAATACGAGTGACAGCACTACTGCCGGATTTTCCTTCAAATTCCGTTTCTTCGATTAATTCTGCCAGGGTTCCTCCAGTTTTTTCGTCTAACTGACTTAATTCCCCTGTTAAAGTTGTTTCTTCTTCAAATAACCCCAAAGCGATCGCATCTCCACTCCAATCTAACAAAGGGGTATCGATTCCACGAATATCCATATCTATGTGTTCCCAAGTATTTATCTAAAATTAACCTTTAATAATTCTACTCTGTTCTTAGCTATTTAATATAATGTGTTCTGTTTATCTAGAAGAGTTGAATCAGGAGAATATAAACTTAATATTCTTTCTGATATTAACGGAGAAAAAATCAACCAAAAATTTAGTTTTCAACGCTAGTTAATTTAAGTTTGGATTTAGGGTCGTGAACTACCCCAACTTACTCCGCTAAGGCTTCGTTGAAGTTGGGGCTTCTGAACTCACAAGGGAATGCCTCAAGACAGACTTACGCCCACTTTTCGGTCTTACTTCCCTTCCTTCAGCAGCAGTCCTGGTTCCCAAGACCGATCCTCTTGGTCGGTTGGGCTTGCGCCATGCGATGGCGCGCCCCCCGACCGCTAATTGTCTGTTGCCTTCTGCTCTAATATTCTTGCTGGCATTTTCATCTCTGTCATGGTGTGTTCCACAACTCGGACAAGTCCATTCTCTAATATCTAATGGCATTTCTGACATTTGATATAGACAATTAGAGCAAGTTTTAGAGCTAGGGAAAAATCGGTCAATCTCAACTAATAAACCACCTTTTTGCTCTAGTTTATAGTCAAGAAAATTGACAAACATTCCCCATCCGACATCAGAAATAGCTTTAGCTAAGTTGTGATTACGAACCATACCCTTGACGTTCAAATTCTCAACGACTACTACTTGATTATCATCAACAATTTTTCTTGATAACTTATGTAGAAAGTCTTGACGGGCATTGCTAATACGTTCGTGAACTTTAGCTACTAGCTTGCGTGCTTTTTTTCTCGATTTACGTCCCTTTTTCTTACGGGCTAATTGTGCTTGTTTTCTAGCTAAGTTTCTCTCATGTTTTGTTAGGTGTCTAGGGTTAGCATACTTAGATGTTTTTTCACCATCATGGGTAATGCAGAAGTCCTTTAATCCAAGGTCAATCCCTGTGACTTTGACCCTTGGAACTACTTCAGGAGTTTCTTGTTCGGTGTCAAACAACAACGAAGCATAGTATTTTCCTGTGGGTGTTTTAGTAATGGTTACAGTCTTTAATTGACCGTCAAATAACCTATGAATAGAGGCTTTAATCACCCCAATTTGAGGGACTTTGACTCCTTTATCTACCACCTCGCAGTTTTGAGGGTATTGGCAAGATTGCTTGCCATGATAGCACTTGAATCTAGGGTATTTAGCTCTTTTGTCAAAAAAGTTCTTGAAAGCTTTAGTTAAGTTAAGAGTAGTTGACTGCAAGACCTGGGAATAACATTCCTTTAACCATGCTGTTTCCTCTTCTTTTTTGAGCTTTGGCAACACTTTATTTAGTGCTACCCGACTCAATCCTTTACCTGTTTCTTGGTAAGTTTCATTGCACAGATTCAAAGCATAATTCCACCACCATCTAGCACACCCCATAACTTCACTAAGTTTTTGGGATTGCTCAGATGTTGGGTAGATTCTTACCTTGACTGCTCTGTACAATGGTTTCACACGAATATTGTTCCTGATAAAAGTGTAACACAAGATAATAGAAAGTCGATACTTCGTAGTTTATTTATAGGCCCTTGCATTCATCCCTAACCTGTAGAGGATAAGGGAATTCTGCCCGACATTCGGTTAAATATTCTTAAGGCCCTACTCAGTACATTAGTTTTACACTAAAAAAATTAATGTAGTATTAAGTTTTGTAAAAAAATATTGCAAAAGGTTTATAAATCTGGCTTGATAGTTAAGGAAGGAGACTGAAAACCTTAAAACAAGCTTGTTAATTTAGTTCAAGTAAACTATTAAGTTTAGCCTAAGAAAGTTGGTTTGTAGCCATGAACCAGAGAATTTCTTAGGTGTAGATTGTAATGTTTTCCATTATCTATTGACTCACTTTTTAGGAGATTTAGAAACAATGTTGAAAAATTTACTCGGTGGTGGCAAAAAAAAGGAATTCTTTTTAGAATTAGATGAATCTAGTAGTGTTCCTACTTCTGAGGCTAAAGTAGAAACCCCTGCACCTGAAGCTAAAGTAGAAACCCCTGCACCCGAAGCAGAAACCCCTCAACCTGAGGCAACTACAGAAGTCGTTGAACAACCTGCTCCAGCTAAAAAAAGTAAGAAGACATCTATTAAAAAGAAAGCTAAAAAAGCAGAACCAAAAACCGAAATTGTTCCCACTTCTCCTGCTTTAACTAATACTGAAGCTACTAAAAAAGAAGAACCCAAAGAAGTGGGATTTGCTACTAAATTTTATATGACTTCTACCCCTCGTCGTCGTCCCGGTCCGAGTTTAAATAACTTCAAAGAAATGGCTTCTCAAGTAGGAGTGCGACGGGTTTAATTCCTTGATTTAAGTTTCGTTTTGGTTGTAGTCTAGAACTAAGTTCTAGACTATTTTTTATGGAATAAGTAGAAATTGAATATTCTATTTTTGCATCCTAATTTTCCAGCGCAATTCCGCCATTTAGCAACCGTTTTGGCTAAAAATCCCAAAAACAGGGTTGTATTTGGCACAAAGCGCAAAGAAGGCAACATTCCAGGGGTTTTTAAAGCTATCTACACCCCTTCTCGTGAAGCCCGTCCCGAAACCCATCATTATGTGAGAAACCTAGAAAATGCTGTACTCCAAGGACAGGCAGTTTATCGTTTAGCAGAACAGTTAAAAAAAGAAAGATTCATCCCCGATGTGGTTTATGGTCATTCTGGGTGGGGCCCGACGCTGTTTATTAAAGATATCTTTCCCAAAGCTGAGTTATTATGTTTTTTTGAATGGTTTTATCACGCCCACGGAAGCGATGCGGACTTTGATCCCAAAGAACCCTTAACAGCCGATGATGAACCCCGTATTAGGATTAAAAATACACCGATATTGACTGACTTGTATAGTTGCGATCGCGGTTTATCTCCTACCTATTGGCAAAGACAACAATTTCCCCCGGAATTTCATAGTAAAATAACTGTGTGTCACGATGGGATAGATACTAACTATTTTCAACCGCAACCTGGGGCAAAATTGGTCTTAAAAGATAAAAATTTGGACTTATCAAATGTAGATGAAATTGTTACTTATGTTGCTAGGGGAATGGAACCTTATCGGGGTTTTCCTCAGTTCATGGAAGCGGTTTCTATTTTGTTAAAAAAACGGCGTAATTGTCATGTGGTTATTGTAGGAGAAGACCGGGTGGCTTATGGGCGATCTCTACAGGATGGGAAGACTTATAAACAGTTAATGTTGGAAACATTTGACTATGATTTATCTCGGTTACATTTTACAGGATCGTTGCCCTATTCTCAATATTTACAAGTGATCCAAGCTTCATCAGTTCATGTTTATTTGACCCGTCCTTTTGTTCTTTCTTGGTCTATGTTAGAAGTTATGTCTACGGGGGGTTTAGTTTTGGGTTCAAAAACGCCACCTGTTGAGGAGGTTATAGAAGATGGGGTTAATGGTTTATTAGTTGATTTTTTTGCCATTGATCGCATAGTTGAACGCATAGAAGAGGTGTTAGATAATCCTGAAAAAATGGCTAATTTAAGAGTGAAAGCGAGGGAAACTATCCAAGAAAAATATGATTTATCTAAGTTATTACCTCAACATATTGACTGGATATTGAACAATTAATTAAATTAGGATACGTCTTGATTATGTAGCAAAAAAGTGATAATAATTTGGTCAAATTCTCGTTTAAATTCGGGATCTGAAGCATAGCGTTTATAAAGGTCTAATTCTCGGCGAAGTTCGGCGTTAACTGCTTGTTTGATAATCTATTATATAGAAATTTTGTGTTTTTGTAATGTCAATTTTTATCTTAACAGTTAATAGCCAATTTTATTTAAAATCATCCCTTGATAAGCAGTAGATAAGGACCCTGTTTGATAAGCTAATTTAAAAGTTTCTGTTAACCTAAATTCAAACATCCCTTGTTGAGTTTTATCCTGTGAATTAAAAGCTTTTATCTTTAAAATATTGTCTCTAAACTGCCATTCTCCCTGCCAAGTTATATCCTCCAAAGTTTCCCTTTCCTGATAAATACGATGTCTGGCAACAAAACTCCCATTAGAGCGAAATTGATAACCATAATAAACCATTAATCCTTCAGTCTCATGAAAACCACGCCAAATACCAGTAATAAAATTACCCTGATCTATAATATTAGGAGAACGATCAGTATTAATATTATTTTCATCCTCTCCTTGATTAATTAACCCAAAGTCAGCAAAATATATTGTCTCTTCCCTATTCTTACTAACAGACTCACTACTAACTGACCCAGAAAAAAGCAACAAATGTAAACAAAAAAAACAAAAAAAACAAAAATAATTGATCATTTGTCCGTCAAAATCGTTAATAATAGATAAGATAAGGCCACAACAGAGAGGCTATCAGAGGGCTTATGGCAAGACTATGTAAAGGCGTTGAAGTTGAAATGTACACAGGGACACCCCAAGGAGAAATAGTGGGATTGTCCGATCGCATCAGTAAGGATCTTAACGGATTCGTCAGAGAACCCGATAGTCGTAATGTTGAATATACTACCGCCCCTTTGTCATGTTATGATCGCCTTCTTTGTGCCTTAGTTCGTCCCAGACAAAATTTAAGAGAATATTTACAAAAAATTGGCAATTACACCATTATTCCAGGTAGTACCCTCTCCTTAGGCGATAGTAAACATTTTTACCGTTCCGATCCCATCAATCCTTATCATAGCTATATTGAAAACACCTATGGTACTGATGTTGTCACCGCCAGTATTCATATTAACATCGGTATCAGCGATCCAGAATTATTGATAAAAGCTTGCCGTTTAGTACGGGTTGAAGCCCCTTTATATCTCGCTTTGAGTGCATCTTCTCCCTTCTTAGATGGACAGGTAACCGGATACCACTCCACTCGGTGGCAAATGTTCCCCCAAACCCCCCAAAAAGTCCCCTTCTTTGAAAGTCATAATCATTTTATTCGCTGGACAGAAGAACAACTGCAACTAAAAACCATGCAAAATGTCCGTCATTTATGGACATCCGTACGTCCTAACGGTAATAATCGCCCTTACCATCTCAATCGCTTAGAATTGAGAATTTGCGACTTAATCGTTGATCCCATCTCCCTATTATCTGTGATCGCCTTATTAGAATCTCGTCTTCTACAACTCATGGAAGATAATACCCTCGACCCCCTCAACAATAGTCAACTCTCCCCCGATACCCTACTCGATCTCACCCATAAAAATGAAATGGCAGTAGCTAAACACAGTTTAGACGCAGAATTGTCTCATTGGCGAGATGGCAGTAAAATTAAAGCCACCAACTGGATAGAACAAATGTACGAAGAAGTCGCCCCCTTAGCCAAACAAAATGGATTTAGTTGTTTTCTCTCTCCCCTTAAAAAGATTCTTCGTAACGGAAATATGGCACAACAATGGTTAAAAAAATATGAAATTTCTCCCGATATTCCTTCAATTATTAGAGAAGAAATAGAAACCATGGCCCAACAAGAAAAAATGTTAGAAGATAAACTTTGTGACGCGCTCTTAGTTGCTTAAAAAATGCTTAAATTTTATTGAATAATTTATAAAATTTGCCAATCAAAGAATAAGAACTGTTTAAGAAAACTAATTATTTGCCCATAGCCGTTCATTCATAAAAAAAAACTATCAATCATTATGCCGAGAGTCGTTTTAGTCCATCCTCAAATTCCGCCAAATACAGGCAATATCGCCAGAACCTGTGCTGCTACTAACACAGAACTGCATCTAGTAGGTCCATTGGGTTTTGAATTGAGCGATCGCTATTTAAAACGTGCTGGACTAGATTATTGGCCCCATGTCAAGCTGCATTATTATGGGGATTTAGAACAATTTGTCAGCTTTCAGAAGCAACAAGAAGGTAGATTACTAGGATTTAGTGTCAGAGGAAAATCCTGCTATGGAGAGTGTAATTTTCAAGAAAACGACTGGTTAGTATTTGGTAGCGAAACTGAGGGATTACCGGACGAATTTAGGGAAAAATGTGATCAAATGCTCTATATTCCCATGCCTCACCCCGAAGTCCGCAGCCTTAACCTATCTGTTAGTGTAGCCATTGGTTTATTTGAATCCTTAAGACAGCTAGATCAACTACATTAACCAACAGAGAATAACGAAATTAATCATATTTTTAATAAGAAATTCCTATCATTGCCACCTAAAAAACGAGCCAAAGTAAAAAAGTAGTTATAAGCAGAAAAAGCCATCAAATAAGCACTGCCAGCAGACGAAAAGACCACCAATGAAACCTTTTCAGAATTGGTCGCGTCAATCAACTCGCGTCTTGCAGCAAGTATTAAAAATAGATGAAAAATTGCTGAGTAGATTACAATCTATTAACGCTTGTTTAAAACCAGCGCGAGTTAATCTCTCATAACATACTGACTAGGTACATTGACTTATTTTGGGATTTGAACTAAAACTAACGTCTGATAGGTGTACTCAGTTAAAAGATCATCTTATAAAGACTCTTAATAGTCTAAATCCCTCGTTCACACAGTAGGAGGTTGTCCTTGAAAGGTAAATTTAATCAACTAACATCAATGTCCTCTAGTTTGGCAGATCACACCAAACTAGAAGCAATATCTTCTTTAGAAGACTCTCAAAATAAACTAGCCTCAAGTGAGAAAAGTCGGGTTCGTCGCTCAGCAGCAATGATCGGCCTAGCCATATCTATGGGCGCAAGCGGTATGTTGTTGAGCCAAGACAAAGCAGCGATCGCAGCTAATTCTGTGACCGCCAATACAACTGTTACCAATCTTCCTAATTTTTCTGATACGCGCAGCGAGGAGAGTCAACTCTCTCCTTTAGCCCTGAAGCATAAAGTAGAAGAAGGCGATACTATTGCCAAACTGGCTTACAACTATCAAGTGAAGCCAGATGCGATCGCAGCCATCAATAATCTGACACTGACGGCTAAGTTGGAGCCAGGAGAAACCATAAAAATTCCTTCCGATAAGGATTCATCTCAGAAAATTACTCCAAAAAGCTCTCCAGATACTAGCAGCCAAAATAAAAGTGTTGGTACCAAATCTGTCAACACCTCCCTTGATCACCTCAAACAAACCCGCAAGCGTTTGCAAGATAGCTTAGCGGAATTGAAAACCGAAGAAGTAAACAGTGTCAGAGAAGAAAAAGCTGTTGCTGATGTCAGTCAACCCCTCAAGCAGCCAGAAGAAAAAGAGACACTGACTACTCATGTAGAAACAGTAGAAACAGTAGAAGTAGCTCAAGCTATTGAGATTCCCGTATTTAGTCCAGAAACAGAAGAGGACAAAATAACGACTAAGGAAGAAAAAGAAGAACTTGCTTCCTTGAAAGGATCAATTTTAGACCAAGATGAACAATCAACCCTTCCTGTGGTTCCTTCTCTACAAACCGAAACCACCGCTAAAATTGAAGCCGATCAACCCGTTACCATCCAGGTTGTTCCAGCGCAACAGGAAACACCTAGAACTCGTCAATCCATCGATGTCATCTCCCCTGAGCAAACCTCCTTCATACAACCCCCCCGGCCTGTTAGACCTCAACCCACCGTTCAGCCAGCCAGTAAAAAAACCTATCGGGTTCGTCCAGGAGATACGATCAACAGTATTGCTCGTAGTCACGGGATTTCTACTCAAGAATTAATTCGCGCTAATGGCATCACCAACGCCAACTTAATTAGGGTTAATCAAACCCTAATGATTCCCCAAAACGCGGCGATCGCTCAGGCTCAATCTTCGCAAAGAACCACTTTACCTTCTGTCTTTGACGATTTGCGCTCAGAAAATCGCGCCCCCAGAAACTTTGTTTCTACTAATAACACTTCTACTCGTAGTACCGAACAAGTAGAATTACAAATTTCTACCGCTCAGCAATCCCATGCCGATCAGTTGAAAGCTGATATTGTCACTTTACAACAGGATTATGGCCAGAGAGATTCCAACATTACTCTTAACCAACCCCGTCCCACCACTAGAACCGTAGTAGGAGAAGCCTTAAACTCTGAATGGTCTGGCGAGCGCGCCCCAATAACCTCCCCTCAACAGGCGATTGAACAAAGGTTAGATAATGGAAATAATAGAGAGCCAGAATTAATTAGTGCTGCTCCTAGTAACCCTTCTACTTACAACAACGCCTTTCAAATTCCGGTGGGAACGGCTGTTGGTCCAGAACTCCCTGGTATCTCCAACCCCGATGATTTTCTTCCCGATGCTCCCATGAGATTTACTGGTCATATTTGGCCCAGTAAAGGGGTTCTCACCTCTGGATACGGTCCTCGTTGGGGCAGAATGCACAGAGGAATTGATATTGCGGCTCCTGTGGGAACTCCCATTGTGTCTTCGGCTCCTGGAGAAGTTATCAGCGCAGGTTGGAATTCTGGCGGTTTCGGCAAATTGGTTAAAGTTCGTCACCCCGATGGTAGTGTCACTTTATACGCTCACAATAGCCGTATTTTAGTGCGTCGTGGTCAGAAAGTAGAACAGGGTCAACAAATTGCTGAAATGGGTAGCACAGGTTTCAGCACTGGTCCTCACCTCCACTACGAAATTCATCCTAAAGGCAGAGGCGCACAAAACCCAATGGCCTTCTTACCTAAGAATAGAAAACGCTAAATCACTATCTGATTAGAGATTTAAGCCATAATATAGCTGAAATCAGAGAAGCGTTATCTTCTCTGATTTTTTTTTGAAATAGACTAGACATTTGGTGTTTACTGTTTTACACTAGAAAAGGTCTAAAAAAACGGCTCGGTAGCTCAGTTGGTTAGAGCAGGGGACTCATAAGCCCAAGGTCGGCAGTTCAAATCTGCCTCGAGCCATAACAAAGTAAAACATTGAAAAATCGATATATTAAGCAATTCAAGCAATTAGATTGCTTCTAACATCGTGAAGATTGTTAAGAGTTGTTGCGGTTAACTATCAGATGACTATCATTCAATTTCCTGTCTAATCAATATCAAAGTTAGACTAAATTATAGATTTTACATCTAGCGATCGCATAATTTTGCAGCAATACAGATATAGAGCGTTCAAGTAGTCATTCTCACGTTTTTAACTTTAATAACTAAATTTATTAATTTTTTCTTTGCTCTCACTACTGGATAATTCAACAATATAAACTGATTCTACTAATTATTCTGATGTATTTGATACAACAAAATCAACTTCGGCACCTAAAAACGGAGTATTAGAATCTTTCCATGCTGCTCCTATGGTTGATGGTATTGGTGCTGCTGTTTTATGTTATAAGTTGTTATTCAACAACTTATAAATTATATTGTATATAAGTGTGAATTTTCAGTTTTAAATATTGAAAAAAAAATGATAAACTTAGAAGAAATTACCATCAAAGTATCGCCAGAATTAGCTAAAATTTATCGCCAAGCTAGTACAGAGACTCAAGCACAAATTCAAGCAAAAATAAACAATATATTGAGCATAGAACTAGAAAATCAACGACAAGAGGCAGTAAAAAAACTCTCAATAGTGATGGATAAAGCCAGTGAAGAAGCGCAAGCTAACGGTTTAACTCCAGAAATTTTAGAGGAAATATTAGCTGATGGATAAGCTTAAATTCGTTATAGATACTAACATTATCATCAGTGCTTTTTTGTTTAAAAATAGTAAGCCTCGCCAAGCTTTAGAACTAGCTAAAAATCAGCATATTATTTTACTATCAAGAAATATTATTCAAGAACTAAAAACCGTTATCCAAAAACAACTACTGCACCTGACCTATGTTGAATTGAATATGGTATAATTAGATCAGCGAATAAAAAAATGTCAATAATGAAACAAGTAATAAAAAACCTTAAAGTATCAGAAATTCCTAATGTAATTTCTCAGTTAGGATTATCTCCTGAACAAGAAGTGAATTTAACTATTGAAGAAACATCGAATGATCTACTCTCTATTATGGATAAAATAGGAGAGAAAGCTCAAGCTAAGGGATTAACAGAAGAAAAATTACAAGAGTTATTAGCTGATGAATCTTAAACGAGTAGTTATAGATACTAATGTCTTTATTAGTGCCTTATTAAATCCGAATGGAACCCCCAAAAAAGTCATTAATTTAGTAGTTTATCAATGTGTTATCCTTCAAAGTGAAGCAACTTATCAAGAATTAGAAACAAGACTGACTAAAAAGAAGTTTGATAAATATTTAACCCAAGAAGATAGATTAGATTTTTTAGCTTCTCTTACTCAAAAAAGTTTATTTATTGATATTACTCACAAAACAATAATTTGTTCTGATGTAGATGATAATAAATTCTTAGAATTAGCTGTATCTGGTATGGCAAATTATCTGATAACAGGAGATAATGATCTTTTAAAAATCAAAAATTATCAAGATGTTCCTATTATTACTCCCAGTAATTTCTTTTCTTTGATTGAAGATAACTAATTGGTACGCGATCGCCTCTATTTTAGGGTGCATTAACGCAGTGTAATGCACCTTCTATAAAATAATTATGGCTTAAAATTCCGTAATCTTAAAGCATTAGAAACGACAGAAACGGAACTAAAAGCCATAGCTGCACCGGCAATCATGGGGTTTAATAAGACACCAAAGAAAGGGTATAAAATACCAGCAGCAATGGGAATACCTAAAGTGTTATAAATAAATGCAAAAAAGAGGTTTTGACGGATATTTTTCATAGTTGCACGACTCAATTTTATTGCTGTTACAATACCTTGTAAATCTCCTGAAATAAGGGTAATATCACTGGCAGACATAGCAACATCTGTACCAGTTCCTATGGCCATTCCTACGTCCGCTTGAGCGAGTGCAGGTGCGTCGTTGATACCATCACCGACCATTGCCACGATTTTGCCCTGAGATTGCTGTATTTCCTTGATTTTATCGGCTTTTTCCTCGGGACGTACCTCTGCAAAGACATGGTATATTCCTACCTCATCAGCGATCGCTTGGGCGGTTTGTTGGTTATCTCCTGTCAACATTATCACTTCTAAGCCCATTTTTTTGAGCTTCTTAACGGCTTTAACGGAGGAAGGTTTCACGGCATCAGCTATAGCAAATAAGCCTTTTATTTGCCCATTAATTGCGATCCAGGGGGTTGTTTTTGCTTGACTTTCCCATTCTTTTGCTTGGGAGATTAATTGTTTAGTATTGACTCCTAATTTTTCTAGCCATTTTTGTGTCCCTATTTGTATTAATTTACCGTTAATTTCACCTTGTACTCCTTGCCCTCCCATTGCCTCAAAATTTTCTACTTTGGGGAGGTTATTAGTAATACCTTGGGATTGGGCATAATTAACGATCGCTTCTGCTAGGGGATGTTCAGAATTGTGTTCAATAGCTGCTGCTATTTCTAAGATATTTAATTCATTATTATCAGCAATACTATCAACAGTAATATAATTGGTGACTGTGGGTTTACCTTGGGTTAAAGTGCCTGTTTTATCGACAACGATCGCTTGAATTTTATGTGCTAATTCTAAACTATCTGCTCCTTTGATTAAAATGCCGTTTTCTGCTCCTTTTCCTGTTCCTACCATGATCGATGTTGGGGTAGCTAACCCTAAAGCGCAGGGACAAGCAATAATTAACACGCTCACAGTTGCCACCATTGCTAAAGATAAATTTTGAGCAAAAATTAACCAAAAAATAAAACTGGTAACCGCAATCATTATTACAGCAGGGACAAACCAAGCAGTAACTTTATCCGCTATTTTTTGAATGGGTGCTTTACTATTTTGTGCCTCTTCTACTAATTTAATAATCTGGGATAATGTTGTATCTTTACCTACTTTTTTGGCTTCAAATTTAAAGCTTCCTGTCTTATTAATTGTTGCTCCAATAACCTCATTTCCTGCTTGTTTTTCTACAGGAATAGATTCCCCTGTAATCATAGATTCATCCAGGGTAGATTGTCCTTCAATAATGACTCCATCAACTGGTATTTTTTCCCCTGGACGCACCAAAACAAGATCACCAATAACTACATCTTCAACAGCAATATCAACTACTTCTCCTTGACGAATCACTCTAGCTGTTTTAGCTTGTAATCCCATTAGGTTGCGAATAGCTTCTGATGTTTTACTTCTTGCTCTAGTTTCTAATAATTTACCCAATAAAATTAAAGTAATAATAACAACAGCAGCTTCATAATAAACATCTGCATTTAATCCTTGAGAACGAAAAAATTGAGGAAAAAATGTAGCAAATAAAGAATATATAAACGCTGCACCAGTACCCAAAGCAACTAAAGTATTCATATCAGAAGTGCGACGTTTTAACGCTTTAATCGCCCCTATATAAAACCCTTGACCACACCAAAAAACCACAGGAATACTTAAAATTAACTGTAACCAAGCATTATGTAACCAATGAGGAATAAAGGGAATAGATAACCCTGTCATCATTGGTAAACTACCAAAAATTAAAATCAAACTAACAACACTACCAACAATAACTTTTTGAGTTAATTCTTGTTGTTTTGTGTCTCTTTTTTTCTGCTCACTATCTTCAATTTGATTACTTTTTTCTGCTTCTAAAACATAACTTTTGTATCCTGCTTTACTAATCGCAGCTTGAATGTTCCCTAAGTTAGTGACTTGACCATCATACTCAACAGTTGCTCTTTCTAAAGCGTAGTTAACGTTACATTTTTTAACACCAGAAACTTTATTAAGAACTGTTTCAATAGTTGTTGCACAAGCAGCACATCCCATTCCTTCTAAATGTAAAGTTTTCTGGGTTAATGGGCTATTTTTATGAGAAGATTGACTGTGTAGGGAAGTTTTCATCTTGTTTGTCTTTCCTCGCTTTCTTCTATGATATAACAACCTTTTTTGTCGGGATCTGCAAACATAATTACCCCAAATCTAAAGTATTTATAAAAAAATAAGGGTGTTCCTGAAGTCTTACCTATAATTGCCACCAAATACCCTCTTTTTGAACAATGAAAATAGTTAATAAATTAGAGATTATCGCTGTTGTTACCCTTCTATCTTTAGGATTTGGCAATCAAACTACACTTAGTCAAAATAATAAGCTCAATCAGCTTGAAAATACAAAAAATCAAGAAAATAAAATAGTTGTCAGCGAGTTAGCTAACCATGAGAATGTGCTAGTCTCTTCCCGACAATTACTTAATGTTAATGATTCATCAATTATTTTACCTATTCCTCAGCCTTTAGGTATATTATGTCTTTTGGGAATGGCCGGAGTTGGTGGTTTTTTGAAGTTGAAAATAGCGAAAGTTAAATACAATAAAAAAGCAAATGAAGATATAGAAACAATAGAGATGGAAGATAAATCAATGCAAATGTTCAATCATTAACACTTTTGTGGATAAAAAGTCTAATGATTGTTCTCAGGGTGCAAAAAGCATTAAAATGGGTTAGTTGGTTTCAACTCAAGTCACCGAATGACCCCACCCCGACAAACAACATCAAGCAATATTAGTCCTCAAGATATATCCTGGCCGTTTTGGCCAATAGTTCCTTTGTACCCTTATGGTCAACGTCGTACCTTACGCAAAGAAGTTGTCAAGGATACTATTTGGACGTTTGAGCAATGTCAGGGTATTCTCTATGTGGTGGTTCCCATTCGGATGACGGTGGTTAAACTAGCAAAAGGGGGACTTTTGGTTTATGCACCGGTTGCACCGACAGGTGAGTGTATCCGTCTGCTTAATGAGTTAGTCGATGCTCATGGTGAGGTTAAATACATCATTTTACCGACGGTTTCGGGTCTTGAACATAAAGTGTTTGTGGGTCCCTTTGCCAGATGTTTTCCTAAAGCACAAGTTTTCATCTCCCCGGATCAATGGAGTTTCCCCGTTAATCTTCCTTTGAGTTGGTTAGGGTTTCCCGGAAAACGAACCCAAAAATTACCTTTGGATAGTCATCAAAGTCCCTTTTTTGATGAGTTTGATTACGAGATTTTGGGACCATTAGATTTAGGTTTAGGTCCGTTTCAAGAAGTAGCTTTTTATCATAAGAGATCGCACACTTTATTGTTAACTGACTCTATCATATCTGTCCCTGCAACTCCTCCTGAAATTACCCAAATTGATCCCTATCCTTTACTATTTCATGCCAAAAATAATGGTTTAGAAATGATCGAAGATACCCCAGAAAAGAGAATCAAAGGATGGCAAAGAACTGTTTTATTTGCTCTCTATTTTCGTCCGAATGCTTTAGGAACAGTGGAATGGAGTAAAGTATTTAAAAATGCTTTAAACGCCCCTGACCGTTCAAAAAAAGCCTATTTTGGACTGTTTCCTTTTGAATGGGATGATAGTTGGAAATCTTCTTTTCATAAGTTAAGTCATACTCAATTATTAGTTGCTCCTATTTTACAAGGTGTTATTTTTAATCGTAGTCCTTTAGATGTTTTAATTTGGGTAGATAAAGTTACAAAATGGGGTTTTAATCGTATTATTCCTGCCCATTTTTCTGCCCCAATAACAAGTAACCCTTCACAATTTAGAGAAGCTTTTGATTGTTTACGTCACCCTGAACATAACGCAGGAAATGACGATTTTCAACTAATACAAAACATCGCTCAAAGCTTAACTAAACTGGGGGTTACTCCTCCATCTAAACTGTAATGAATAAAAATTTTTAGGCTTGGATCTCAAAGTTATTTTGCACAATATTAGCCCAAGTTCCATTCTCAGCTAAGGTTTGATCTTGTACTCCAGACCAAAGGGTATAATTACCTGGAGTTAACCCTGTTAAACCTAAACTATAATTAAAACTTCCCCAGGTAGCGTCAGGAGACCAAGGTGTAATTTCATCACGAGAAATATCTTCTATATCTTGCCAACCTTCTCCTTGTTTTATTAACCAGAAATCAATGCGTTGTATATCATCAACTCCATTAAGATCCCTAACCCAACCATTATTAATATTCAGGGTATCATTAGAGGTGTAAACTTGTGCATCGATGTCAAAGTAACCATCTAAACCGGTAGGACTAGGAGCAATATTATCCATGACAAAAGTTTGAGTAACCACATTACTTTTCTCACCGTTCTGATCCTCTGCTTGTCCCCAAATAGTATGAGTTCCGACCCCAGAACCTCGTAATTCTTTCAAGTCTAAACTATATTTAAAACTACTCCAATCATTATTAACTGGCCAGGGAGTAAAGCTATTAACATCACTAACATTGAGCCATTCTCCATCAGGTTGTTGTACCCAGAAATCAACTTTAGCTACATCAGAGTAACCATCTTCGTCATAGATCCAAGCATTTTCTAGGACTAAAGTTTCTGTAGGTTTATAGTTCTGTTGATTGAGTTTAAATTTTAGTTTTTCTGGGGTGGTATTTTCTTGGAAAAAATCAAAAGTTTTAGAAACAATATTACTTTCTAAACCTTGTTTATCATACCCCTTTGCCCAAATTTCATAAGTACCGTATTCGTAATTACTAAAGTTTTTCTCATAATCAATACTAGCCCAATTATTATCATCTACCCAAGTTTTAAAGTTAGTAATATCCTCAATATTTTGCCAAAATTCTCCTTGTTTTCTTACCCATAAATCTACATAACTTATGTCTTGATAACCATCTTCATCTCTTATCCAAGCATTAGTTAATTTGAGAGTATTTCCTTCAAGAATAACATTAAATTGTAATCTTTCGGGAGCTACATTTTTATCAACATCATTAACAGTAATTTTAAAATTTGTTTCTACGGAACCATCATTATCAGTCGCCTTGACTTTAATAGCATAACTTCCTGTCTTTGATGTTTGACCTGTTATTATCCCTGTCTTTGCATCAAATTTTAATCCATCGGGAAGATTATCTATGCTGAAAGTGATGCCATCGTTTTCACTTCTGACTTCACACTTCTGACTTCTGACTTCATGAATAAGATCAGCAAAATAAGAACTTAAATTAATATTTGTGTTTTGATTAGCATCAATTTCTTGATCTCGAATATCAGAGGACACATAAGGAGGATTTTCTAAGTTTAGTTGACTCCAAGACAATACTGCGTAGGTTTTGGAAAATTGTCTGTGCTGGCATAGTTATCTTATTAAATAAGAGAACTATGATAACACAGTTACTCAAGATGAAAGTGGGAAATGCCAAGAACTGAAAGTGAACTAGAAAAAACTCAACGAGCAGACCGTATTAGAGGAACAATAGATGCATTAAAACGGAAAATATCTGAAATTGAGGCTTCAGGATGGATAGCCCCTCGTGATTGTTACATAGCGAGATATCGAGCTAAAGGCGCGAAATATCGTTATTGGTATTATCAACTTAAGGCAACATCAGCCGTATTCCCTAAAGCTAATAAAAAAGGTGAGTTTTCTCGTTTTAAACATTTGGGAAAAGCAGGAAGTCAAGCACACATAGATGGGGTTAACGCTGTTATTAGAAGAAGTAAAATTGACCAGTTAACTTCAGCTATGGAAGATTTATATGAAAGTTGGTTAGATTTATATCCTGATGAAGAAAAAGCCGGCCATCGGGTGGAGTAAAATGAAGTTAAGCTCTGGTTTTTATTAGTTTTTGATTTTAGTTCTATTTTTCAAACATCGAACTTGTGCCAACCCGCATCAGATAAGGACTTCAGGCATCGCTTCTCATATCAACTTTTCTTGGTGCAAGATGTGAGTTTTAGTTTTTAATTTTATATTTTTAATAAAATTATCTTTTCATTTCATTTTCTGTAATTTCATTTTCTGTAAGTATGTGTATAAAGATACCATCCGATCAAAAGGATGTCTAACCACCGAAAAAGTAAAATAAGAATTCCACACATCCTCTCCAACAACTTCTTTTATTTCATAAGCAAAACTATGTTTAGTTAAACTAAATTTCTTTGAATAAACTCCTTCCAGTTTATTCCCATAGGATGCACTACCCAGTATGATGTCATTCCATTGAAGTGTTTTACTCAAGGCTTTTTAAATACTGGTACCGGCACATTTATGAGGATGAAAAAAGATAAATTTCTTACTATTAGAAATGAAAGTCATATTCTTAAATTCTTGGTATACTAGACTAAAAAGTTGCAGGAATAAACTCAGCAACAGAAAAACAATTTCTCCCCTTAAGTTTAGCTTGATAAAGTGCTTTATCAGCAGCTTCAATTAACCTTTCAGGAGAACCTTGTGAGGTGGGTATAGTAGTAGCAACTCCTAAACTCATAGTAACATAAGGACTACACTGAGAATGGTAGTGAGGAATCTTTAAAGATTCAACAGCTTGGCAAAGTTTTTCCGCTACTTTTTTCGCACCGAAACGGTTAGTATTAGAAAGAATAATCACAAACTCTTCACCTCCAAACCTTGCTACTACATCTGTTGACCTTCTAACAAAATTTTTCAAACACTGAGCGACTTGATGTAAACATTCATCTCCAGCTTGATGATGATAATAATCATTATAAAGTTTAAAATAATCTATATCACAGAGAATCAAAGAAATATCTCCTCTTCCTCTTACTAATCTTCGCCATTCTTGCTCTAAATAGTCATTAAAATATCGTCGATTATATACTTGGGTGAGTTCATCAACTGTAGCTAAATACTTTAATTTTTTGGTTGCTTTTTTTAACTCTTGATTAGATACTTGTAGTTTTTGTTTAGACTTTTCTAACTCTTCAGTTCGTTCAATAACTTTTTGTTCTAAATTCTGAGAATATTCTATCAATTTATCACAGTATTGACTGTTCTGAATAGCAATAGCAGCTTGAGCAGTTAATGCGGTAAATAATTTCAATTGTTCGCTGGTATATTTAATCAATTCATGATGACTAACTTGAATGACTCCGATAGTTTTATTTTGTACTTTTAGAGGCGCACAAATAACAGACTTTATGTTATTATCTGAAGGGATATATCGACAATCTTTATTGACATTATTGACAATTTCTGCTTTTCCAGACCGTAAGACATAACCACTGATGCTTTCAATAGTTCCTTGACTTTTCTTTAACTCTTTTTCTTGATGTGAGTAAGAAAAAACATTTAACTCTCCTTTTTCGTTTAATAATTTAACAGAAACTTGTGAACTTTTTAGCAATTTATTCGTTTCCACTGTAAGAATTTTCATTATTTCTTCAAAGGTTAAACACTTTGAAAGTTGATGAGAAATACTAGATAAAAAATAAATTTCTTCATATCTTTCCAATGTATCAGCCGCTAATAATTTTTTATTTAATTCTTCATTAGCAATATAGTTCAACATCTGACACACAGCATTAATCTTATTGGTTTTCCCCTGAACCCTACCTACAATTTGCTCATCAACTACAATCGGATAATGACAATCATAACTTTTATTAAAATTACCCCAAAGTATATTTTCTTGGGAATCACTAATAAAAAATGATAGATTCAATGTTTCCCTGAAACTCTCTAACAAGGAACTAAGGTCGCGTTTCCTGAGTAACTTCTTTAATTTAACTTGAATCATATTTGAATAATAACTATGGAATCATTCAGTAGTCAGATATAGTCGTTTCAAATAAGTTTAAGACAGAGTAGTATGAGCATCCTGCTCACTATGGTGATAATACAGTAGGCAGAGAGTAGCCAATTTTTGTCTCATTTCTATTTGAATTAACTATATATAGCAATTCTCATACTTGTGAGGTACAGAGGTTATCGCTCTGAGGCAGGAGGCAGGAGGCAGGAGGCAGGAGTTAGGTGTACCTCATGAGTCCGAGAAACGCTATATAGCATATCCTTATCCTTATTTTGCCGGTACTACATATGACTATATTTGTGTTGAATGTTTATTATACCTGATCAATTCCCAGAATTTCTTTAGACTTGAGTAATACGTCTTTAGGACGAAACGGTTTAGTTATATAAAGGTCAGCACCAGCTTTGAACCCATTTACCTCATCAAAGCTTTGTCCTCTAGCCGTTAAGAGAATAATATAAATATTGGACAGATAATCGTCTTTTTTTATTGTTTCACAAACTTCTAGACCACTGATATAAGGCATCATTACATCCAAAAATACTAAGTTAGGTTGTTCTTTTTGAATCTTTTCTAACGCCTCTTGTCCATTTTTTGCTGTTAAAATTGATACACCTTCATCTTCTAACTCTTCTAAAATTTGCTCCATCAAAATAACAATATTGGGTTCGTCATCAACAATTAAAATTTTTTTCATTGTAATAATTTAATAATGGATTATGGATAATTAATTTACTTAAAAATCTCTCCTTTGGTGTTTAATTATTATTCCAAGAATTAATCAATTGTCAATTAAAAATTTTGTTAGTTGAAAATTTTAATTCTCTTGTTTTAAGGGGAGACTGACAAAGAATGTTGTACCTTTTCCGACCTTGCTAGTACACCAAATTTTCCCTCCATGCTGTTCGACAATTTGCTTAGAAATAGATAAACCTAACCCTGTTCCTTGCGGTTTGTTGGTTAACATATTACCTACCTGTTGAAATGGCTCGAAAACCGTTCTGTAATCATTTTCTGCGATTCCAATACCCGTGTCTATGATAGAAATCAATAGGTTGTCGTGATCTACTTCTGCATGACAAGTTACTGACCCCTTTTCCGTAAATTTAAAGCTATTAGAAATCAAATTTACAAGGACTTGAATCAGGCGATCTTCATCCCCTAAAATAGTCGGTAAATCCTGGGAAAAGTCTTCTATTAATTCCAGAGGAGAGGTATCAAATAAAGGCATAGTAGAAGCGATTGCCCAACTCAAAACCGTACTAGGTTTAACGGGAAATAGATTCAAAGTTATTTTCCCAGACTCAATTTTTGTCATGTCCAGAAAGTCATTGACCAAGTTGCTTAATCTTTCTCCTTCCGATACCACAATGTCTAAATTTTGTTGAATGCGATCCATCGTTTTGGTTGTTTGGCTATCTGGGTTTTCTATCTGAGGAAAAATTAGCTCATTGAGTTGATCGCGAACCAAAGAAGAAAAGCCAACAATAGAAGTCAAAGGAGTTCTTAACTCGTGGGAAACCATCGATAAAAAGTTCTTTTTAATCTCTTCCATTTCCCGTTCTTTAGTAATATCTCGAATTAAAATAACCACTCCAATAAATTCTTGACTACCCCCTTCTGATTCCTTAATAATATTACTGGCTAAAGCTTCACCAACGCCCTTAGCTAAAGGAACTTCCATCGTCACCACTTCTTGTTCTTCTAATTCTTTCTTTTCCAGCAAAGTAGATAACTCAGGAGGAAAGATATCGACAACTTTTCTTCCCAATAAGGAGGATGTCATTTGAAACATAGACTGTAACGTAGGATTATAGCGAGTAATTTTCCCAAGAATATCCACCACTAATAAACCATTACCCAAATTATCCACGATCGCATTGAGATCGGCTAAAGTTCGTTGTAGCATTTCTGATTGTTTTCGGGTTCGTCTCAACAAGTTACTCTGATAGATTGCAACCCCTAACTGGTTAGCTACCTGCTTTACTATGTTAATTTCTCGTCGATGCCAATATCGAGGCTGCTGATTGTCATAAACCCCCAAAATTCCCCAAAGTTTTTCCCCACTAAACACAGGAATGGTCATCAACGCCCTAATTTGGAATTGTTGATATATTTCCCGATGACAAGGGGCTAAGTCTGCTGTTTCAACGTCTCTCACCAAGAAAATTTCCTGGTGCCGATAACGTCCTCCTTTGGTATTTTGCAGATAACTATCCTCCCACATAGTGTTCTCTGCGCCCTCACCCACCAAAGGTTTCCAACCCTGCCCAACAGACTCGTAGATAAATTCTCCGCCCCAATTTTCCCAAAAACGATACAATACCACGCGATCGCAGTTTAACATCTGTCTAACTTCTTCGGTGGTAGAAGCAAAAATTTTTTCTAAGGTCAAACTTTGACGGATGCGCTCAATCACACGAGATAAAGCCTTTTCTTGGCTGGCGATGTCCCCTAAATGTCGTTTTTGAACTTGCACTTGTTCTAAAGTAGTCTCGAGAACCCTCGCCCGTTGCTGACTATCTTTGAGTAAGGCCGCTTGTTGAATACCGACACTGAGATGGGTGGCTATTTTGGTAATAAATCCTTTTTCTCTGGTTTTCCAGTGGCGAGGACCAGAACATTGATGAATACACAGTAACCCCCAGAGTCTTTTTCCCATCAACAAGGGAGCCACCAAATTTGCTTTCACGTTAAACCGTTCTAAAGTCTGACGATGACAGTCTAACATATTAGCTTTACTGATATCGTCAATGGTAAAGATATGATTTTTTTTAAAAAAGGCTTCTTTCTGTTTAGCAAAGCAGTGATCCTCTACTTGTGCTTTCAGACAAGAAGGATACTCATCGGCCACATCTTCGGAAATTAATTCTGCCAGGGCAAACTCTGAACCAGGGTCGAAGCGAAAAATACAGACCCGATCTGCCTTGAGAAGCTGACGAATTTCTGTAACAGAAGTTTGAAAAATGGTGTCTAAATCTAAAGTCCGACGAATTTTATCAATGACTTCCAACAAAGCCCGTTCTTGCTCTAATATAATCCCTTGTTCTTCACCGTATTCTTTAACTTGTTGAAAATAAAAGCTTTGTTGTAGCCCCACACTGAGATGACGCGCAACTCGCTGTAATAGCTTAATTTCCTCAGTTTGCCACTGTCGACAACGACTATGCTCAAACCCTGCTAACAGTCCCCATAGTTGTGACCCTTGAAATAAAGGGACAATGGCCAGGGATCTGACTCCGAAACCCTCTAAAGCTGCTAAATAACACTGAGAGACGTTATTATCTCGGCGAACATCGTCAATAATACAGGGTTGATTATTTTGAAATCTTCCCCCTTGGGTTTCTTGTAAATAATCATCGTTCCAACTTTTCCCCACCAAAGAAGTAAAGTCCCCAGGATCAGATTCAAAAATAAACTCGCCTCCATAACTTTTATCAAAGCGATAGATAGCTATATATTCCACCCCTAACAGTTGCTGCATTTCTGTAGCTGCGGTTTGGAAAATCGTTTTTAAGTCCAGGGTTTGACGAATTTTATCGATGACTCGCCCTAAAGCTCGTTCTTTTTGGTTAATCTTGAGTAAGGTGTCTGTTTGCTGTTTTAAGGCGGTTTCTAAAGCGGTTTGCAGTTGTTTTTCTTGTTCTTGGGTTCGGGCTAAGAGTTCCCCTTGTTGTAGGGCAATAGCCAAATTTACCCCTAGTTGTACCATAAAGTTAATTTCTCTGGTTTCCCAGTGACGAGGACTACTATTTTGAAAGACGGCCAAAAGTCCCCACAGGCTACTATTCTTATAAATGGCCACAAAAATATAAGCTTGAGCTTGATATTTTTCTAGTATTTGTACATAGTCTTGAGAAAAACCTGCTTCATAGATATCGTCACAAACCCGAAACAAGTCATCAGGGTTAAAGGTGTTGGTGGCAGTTCCTTCTAAATAAGTTTCACTGAATTCTAGATTATCCCAAAGGTTCGTGCAGCACTCTTCTCCCTGGTTATCCATATCTTGGGGAGATTTTTTCATCAGCGATGGCCAACCCTCTGCAACAGACTCGGCAATAAATTCTCCACTATGGTCTGTATTGAAGCGATAAACTGCCACGCGATCGCACTCGAAAAATTTGCGGGTTTCTGCTGTGGTTGTTCTTAATATGGTCTTGATGTCAAGAGAGCGGCGAATTTTATCGATAATACCAGCAATAGTAAAGTGTTCTTCTGCAACTCTTTCCACTGCTAGATTAAGAATTCGCTCTTGCTTTTGTTCTTCTTCGTACATTCGATGATGCTCTACTGCAATACTAATATGAAATACAACTTCCTGCACCAACTTGCTATCTTCTGGTTGCCAAGGGCGCAGTTTTGATTTATGCTCTATGACTAATATTCCCCATTCTCCTATTTTTGAGACAATAGGTATGAATATTTGAGTAATTTCACCACCTATTTCTAGAGAATGCTCCCAATTTTCTGATATTATGAGATTCGATTGCGGATTACTATGATAAACTTCTTCCAAGCTTTTAGGCACAGAGTTGGAGTCTCTATCTGCTCTGTCCGATGGAGTTCTCTTAACTTCGTCTAACTCCTCTCTTAGCTCATGTATCAACACTCTATCTACCTTAAGCAAGGCTTTGAGTTCAGTGGCAATTAAGTGCCGCAGTTTAGCCAACTCTACACATTCGTGAATCTTCCTTATAATTTCTATTAAGCGTTGTTTAACAATCTGTTGGTCAAGGGAATGGGTTGACATGAGAAAACCCTATTTAAAACGACACTACTTATAGTTTAACTCCAATGACCTAGATAATGGCAATTCCATGATTAATGTAACAAACAACACCCATATCCTACTCTCAGATTTCTTTCCTCTCCTTTGTGATACTATCTGAAGATACCTAGCAATTGCTTAAATCTTTCCTACTTCCTAAGCTCACCTTGCGGTATTACTTCCTATTTACCCATTTGAGGAATTATCCATTTTCGGATTGGGTGTTGTTGTCGGATACGAGACAGATGTTAGTTTAAACAGCGTTGACTTACCTCTTTCTTTTACTTTTGACCTTCACTGGGCTGTTCGATCTGCCAGGGAAGCTTTCCTTGCTTCAATTACTAATATATCAATTTTTGTTCCTGCCTAACTGAATTCTTAACAAACCTTTATATTTCTCGTGTTTGCTCCCCCTAACCCCCCTTACAAAGGGGGGAGCGATCTTGTCAGACATAACGCTTATCAGGGTCAACAGGGATAAACACCCGAGACTGTCTCAGATATTTCCAGGCGATACCATCGGGATCTTTACTTTGACTCCATTCGGCGAAACTAGCATCGGTTTTACGGCGGCCAATGGTACTGGGAGTTGTATCGAGTCTTTTAGCCAAATCCGATTGAATAAGTCGTAATTTCTCCTTTTCCTTGCCATCAGCAGAGTTTTTTTCAGATTCAGAAGAAGTAACTTCTGGGGGAGTTTCAGGAGGGATTGATAGAGTTTGTGGGGTTTGTGGTATTTCTGTTGGTGAAGGTTGATCTTGTTGTAGTCGTTCTTCTTTGAGGGCGGCCAACTGAGCAAAAGGACTTGATAAAGAGGTAGTAGATGGGGGTGAAGAAACATCAGAAGGTTGGGATTTTACCTGATTACTGGGAGGGGTCTCGATTTGCTCATCATCATCCTCATCAATGTCAAAGGTTTCGGGTTCTTCTGGTTCTTCTGCCACTGGTTCGCTATCATCAAGAATACTGCCCAAAGTGCTGGCAGTAATGAAATAATATACTTTTCCTTGTTCTGGTAATTCCCGAGAAGTTGCGCTAAATTCTTCAGCTTTTCTGGCCAAGAAACGTTCAGCACCTCTTGCACTTAAATTTGCTTTGAGGGATAAATCCATCGGGGTGATTTGTCCCTGATTTTCTTGAATTAATTGGTTAAAAATGGGGTTAATCTTAGCACTCCACTGCTGCCACTGATAATTGTCCACTAATTTCCAGACAATCACTAATGCAACAAATCCTAATACCCAGATCCAAGCCTTGTAAAGAAGGACAATAATGGCAGCAAGGGGAAGAATAAGGATTAGGAAGGCAGCCGGAGTCGGATTACCATCGAATACTTTTCCAGTCATAATTTCTGGTGTTCTCTAGAAGTTTCAGGTATTTTACCCGTACTTAAGGTAGGTTAACGTATTTTGTTGACCAGAGGTTATTTTAACCAAATTTCAACTTTGAGTCAAAAGCTTTTTCCGAAAAATGTCTCAAAAATGGTTGTTTCTAGAAACGTCTTCTCCCTGAAATACTGTAGAAAATGGCTATAAAAATTGAGACAGCGATTAACAGCAAAATAACAATTCCTGGTATAAAACCTAAGATTCCTAACCCTCTTAAAATATAGGTTGTTAAGGTAATCACAATAGAACTAATCAAAGCTAGGCTAAGAAAAGAAATTTTAAATGACGTAGATTTGCTCATTACTAAGTATTTGTTGATGGAGTTAATTATGGGATTAAGCTGCGCTTTCTAGGCGTTTTAACATGGCTTCCCTTGCTTGTTGGGCTAAACTATCATCCAGGGGCATTAACTCGATTTCTGTTTGATATTTTTCCTGTAATGCGGTTTTAATCAACCAGTCAGCTACAAAAGGATTTTTCGGTAATAAAGGCCCGTGGGAATAAGTCGCGATCGCATGACGATAAAAAGCCCCTTCGGAACCATCTTCCCCGTTATTGCCGTATCCTGACTGAACCTTGCCCAAGGGTTGTACATCCCCTAAATAAGTTCGTCCCCCATGATTTTCAAAGCCAATAATAATCGGTGGTTGACCCAACATTTTTTTTAAATCTTCTGCCAGGGGAGAAGCAGTAATTTCAAAGACCACATTACCGATACAACGGGAGACATTTGGGCCGGGGTGTTTGGTGACTAAATCTAATAAACCTAACCCCTCGATACGCTGGCCTAAAGCCGGTTCATAATAATGGCCCAGAAGTTGGGGTGAACCACAGGTAAACACCCCAGGAGTCCCTCCGTCTAACTTACTGCGGAGAATATCAGCTTTTGCCCCTTGTAAGTCTCGCATAACGATTTCTTGTTGACGATCTTGGGCCCCACCGCCAACAATCACATCAACACTTTTAAATAAATCTGCTTCCGTTTGCTGATCTAAAGGAAGAATAGTTACAGGAATCTCTCGCCATTGACAACGGCGTTGTATGCAGATAACGTTACCGCGATCGCCGTAGGTACTCATTAAGTTGGGGTAAAGCCAACCGATGGTTAAGGAACGGGGTTCAGACATAGAGCAATTAACAATTGATTAATACGTGGACTATCGTAAACTTGCTGATTGAACTAATAATAAGCTACCGGCAACCAATCCAAGAATATTGGGTAACCAAGCGCCCAGAAAGGGGGTTAAAATGCCCCAAATACCGAGGGAGGTACTCATAAAGGCCAGAAGATAGTAACCGAAAATTAAACCTACACAGACCCCAAAACTGGTGGCCTTATTGGTGTTTTGAGGTCTAACACCAATGGCAGCCCCCACTAAACCAAAGATTAAACAGACGAAAGGCAGGGCATACTTTTCTTGGAGACGAACCTTAACCTTTCTTACTCGTTTCTCGTTGCCGCTTAATTGCATGGCTTTGAGATATTCTCTGGTTTCGGCGATGGTCATTTCTGTGAAATTTTGACGACGGTTGGCTAAGTCTAAGGGGGCCCGGGGCAAAGCTAGTTGTTGATGTTGAAAGCGCACAATATTGCGATAGGAGCCATCTGGGGCAATCAAGTAAATAGTCCCATTGAAAAAGTCCCAAGTATTGCTGGAAATATTCCAGGTAGCGGACTCAGAGGTAACAATTTGGTTAACTCCTTCTTGGGTGCGGTCTAAAATGGTCAACCCTTGCATTTGCTCGCCGTTGTATTCTTCGGCGTAGAATAAACGGGTCAAAACTGTGGCTTCTTGTCCGTCTTCCTCTTGAATGGTTTTATATTCGGGATAAACAATATTGCGCTCTTTAAAATCCGGTCGTTCTTGATTGACTGCCCGTTCTAAGGTAACAGCAGCTTCATGGGTGGCCGCTGGTGCGATCCAATCGTTGACAACAAAAGCGCATCCTGTGACCACGAAGCCAAAAAGAATCACGGGGATGATTAAACGATAAACGCTGACTCCTAAACTGCGTAAGGCGATAATTTCGCTGTCACTGGATAAACGACTATAAGCCATCAAAGCTGCTAATAACATGGCCATAGGAAAGGCCAAACTAACAAAGCCTGGCATTTTTAGCAGTAAAACCTTTAAAGCGACTGATAACATTAACCCTGACTCGGTGACGCGACGCACCAGATCGAATAATGTACCAATGGATAAACCTAAAGAGGTGAAGATACCCATGCCAAACAGAAAAGGCAACAGCAGTTCAATAAATAGGTAACGATCCATGATCGCTAAACCAGGGATGCTGGGTTTTAATTTGATTTTAAGGGGGTTTGCTTGACCAATATCCATAATTTTGTGTGTGCTTTTAGAGTTGACCGATTTTCTCTAATCTCCTAAATAATATTGTCGTACCAAAGGATTGTTATAAATTTCTTCGGCACTGCCGGCTGCTAAAATTTGACCATCCCTCATAATATAAGCGCGGTTGGTAATGGCTAGGGTGGCTTGAACATTGTGATCTGTGATCAAAATACCCATTTGGCGATCGCGTAATTGGGCGATCATGGTTTGAATTTCTGAAACAGCGATGGGATCTACCCCGGCAAAGGGTTCGTCTAATAATAAAAAGTCAGGCCCCTGTTTACCTACGGCTAAGGAACGGGCTAACTCTGTTCTCCGTCTTTCTCCCCCGGAAACTTGAGAGCCTTTGGTGTTGGCAATTTTTTCCAGACGAAATTCTTTGAGTAAGCTATGAAGGCGTTGGGGTCTTTGGCGAAAGGGAACGTTGGTTTGTTCCAGGGCAACTTGAATATTTTCGGCCACGCTGAGATGACGAAAAATACTGGGTTGCTGGGTCATATAACCAATACCGAGACGGGCGCGCTTATTTAAGGGTAAGCGCGTCACTTCTTGTTGATTTAACCAAACTTTGCCTTTATTGGGTTTAATAAGACCGGTGGCTATATAAAAGGTGGTTGTTTTCCCGGCACCATTGGGTCCGAGCAACCCGACAATTTCTCCAGGGGCAACATTAATATTGACGCGGTTAACAATGTCTCTTTTTCCGTAGCTTTTATGGATATTTTCTAAAATTAGTGTCATTGCTCGGCATTTAAAAATCGGGGGTGGGCAAGGTGGTGTCTAAGGGTGGTGCCGGTGACACGGGGGTTGGTTGAGGGGGATTGTTTTGGTTCTCTGTGACGAGGTAAATTGATTCTACTTGTTGGGCTGATTCTGGGGTGGCAATAAAGCGTCCTTCGTCGATTAGATAGGTCATGGTTTCGGCGCGCATACTGTTACCTTCTTGCAGTACATAAACGTCTCCGGTGAGAACTAAACGCCGTTCTCGGCTGAAATACTGTGCTTGTGCGGATGTACCTTGAATTTGTCGCGCAGGGTAGAAGAATTGTACGTTACCTCTGGCGGTGACTACGCCGGTTTCTGAGTTGGCTTCTTGGATATCGGAGCGGACGGTAAGGGGACTATTGGGGGCTATGGTTTGCGCTTGTACGTTTCTGGGAATGGTTTTCAGGGTGAGCATGGCCGCGATCGCCGTTAGGGTGCAACTGAGGGTTACTAGGGTGTTTTTTTTGAAGATAATGGGCATGGAAAACATAGTTTAGCTATCTCGCTGATCGCTTTTAGTGTATTTTCTTGTTTTAGTGTACTAAATCTTTTTTGGGGCGATCTGGAAACTTTTCTATATTGCTATACATTTATGCAGGGGTTAACGGCCGTTGACCCCTAAAATATAAGCTTATGTAGTCTAAGTTGATGAAAATAGCATCACTTTATGTTTGTCAGACTACTGAGTTAAGGACTTTGTTGCGTGGTTTGAGATATTTTATTAATTATTGTGCAGATTTTCTTCAAATTATCCTTAATTCTTGAGGAGGAGACCCTGAGAAATTTTATGAGATAACTTATGAGCGATCAATCAGGGAAATTCTTATAGATTCTTCCTGGAGGATATTCCATTTTGTTACTGTTTTTATTTAAAATGCTGAGATTTATATTAATACTTGTAGTGATTTTTTTACTATCTTTAGGATTACGTTTTTGGAATTTAGGACAGTTTAATACTTTAGTATTTGATGAAGTTTATTATGCTAAATTTGCTAATAATTATTTAACTCAAACCCCTTTCTTTAATTCTCATCCTCCTTTAACGGAATATTTAATTGCACTGGGAATGTGGTTAGGTTCTTGGTTTCACTATTCTTCTGACATCACTAATGATTTAACAGGATCTTGGCGTTCAACTATTAGTTATCGTTGGTTAAATGCTTTAACTGGTTCTTTTTTTCCTTTAATTTTGGGAGCGATCGCTTATCAATTAACTCACCGTCGTTCTCTGGCTATAATTGTTAGTTTATTAGCAGGGATGGAGGGTTTATTTTTAGTTGAATCTCGCTATGCTTTGAATAATATTTATTTAGTAACTTTTGGTTTATTAGGACATTTATTTTTTCTCTTATTTCTCAATAAAAATAAGTATTTTGATTTAAGCATAAGTGGTATATTTCTAGGAGCATCAGCAACTATTAAATGGAATGGTTTAGGTTTTTTATTAGGGATTTATTTACTCATTTTTATGGTTTATATTTCTCCGAGTTTTCAGGGTTTATTTGAGTTACGAAACTTAGGAATATTTGCCAAGATAAAACTCCTCAAACCTTGGTTACTAATCCTTAATTTCTGCATTGTTCCTGTTCTTACTTATGCTATTCTTTGGTTACCTTATCTATTATTAAATTCTGAGTATAGTTTCTGGGAAATTCAACAAAAAATCTGGTCTTTTCATCAAAGTATTGGTAATAGTTCTGATGTTCATCCCTATTGTTCTAAATGGTATAGTTGGTTAATTATGGCTCGGCCAATTGCTTATTTTTATCAAACAAAAAATACACCATCAGGAACGATTATTTATGATGTTCATGCTATGGGAAATCCTGTTTTGTGGTGGTTGGCAACGGGAGCAATTATTATTTTAAGTCTGTTTATATTAATTATTTTAGTCAAACAAACATACAATTCTTATTTTGCATTTTTGAGTTTTATTCTGATTAATTATTTTGCTAATTTATTGCCCTGGATGTTGGTAAGTCGTTGTACTTTTTTATATCATTATATGTCTGCTTATAGTTTTTCTTTATTAGCAATTTCTCTAATTATTGAACAATGTTTAATTAGTTCCTCTCTTTTTAATCGTCGTTTAGGAATTTTCTTCTTGTTATTAATTAGTTTGGCTTTTATTTATTGGTTGCCTATTTATTTAGGACTTCCTTTATCTTCACAAGAGTTTACGAGCAGAATGTTACCTAATTGGATTTAATTGTTTTCAAAGTCTGGAAAGACTAGAACTAATATTAATATTTTACTCCCCTCTCTCAAGAGACAATTTTTTTACCAAGCAGTAGCGAGTTTTCCCCTCCTGGGAGGGGTTAGGGGTGGGTTTACTCCTGCCTCCTTCTAAGCAGACTCTGGGGTAGCTAAAGAGGATGGATGTACTAAGAGTTCTGAGGTTGAGCGTTTTTCTACCATTTCCCCCGTTATCATGCACTTCTGAACATCTTTGCGAGAGGGTAACTCGTACATTACATCTAACATTAATTCTTCTACAATGCCCCGTAAAGCCCTAGCACCAGTTTTCCGTCGATAAGCTTCCTGTGCGATCGCTTTAACTGCGTCTGGGGAGAACTCTAGTTCTACATTGTCCATATTTAACAATTTCTGATATTGTTTCACCAAGGCGTTACGAGGCTTGGTTAAAATCGCAATTAAGGTTTCTTCTGTTAAAGGGTTCAAAGCAGCCATGACGGGAATTCTACCCACAAATTCGGGAATCATGCCAAATTTGACCAAATCATCGGGTTCTACTCGCTGCATTAGGTCGGCTGTGCGTTTTTCTTTGGACTGCCCTTCCCCTGGACGAACAAAGCCCATAGATTTTTTACCGATGCGTTGTTCAATCACCCTTTCTAAACCTACAAACGCCCCACCACAAATGAATAAAATGTTGCTGGTGTCGATTTGAATACAGTCTTGATAGGGATGTTTGCGCCCCCCTTGAGGAGGTACATTAGCAACCGTTCCTTCTAGCATTTTCAGCAGGGCTTGTTGCACACCTTCCCCAGAGACATCCCGAGTAATGGAGGGGTTTTCGCTTTTACGGGCAATTTTATCGATCTCATCGATATAAATTATTCCTCTTTGTGCCTCCTCTACGTCGAGGTCGGCTACCTGTAACAATCTCAGTAGTATATTTTCCACGTCTTCTCCCACATAACCGGCTTCTGTTAAAGTGGTAGCATCGGCCACGGCGAAGGGAACTTCTAAAACTTGGGCTAGGGTTTGGGCGAGAAGGGTTTTCCCTGAACCAGTGGGCCCCATGAGCAGGATATTTGATTTTTGTAGTTCAATGTTATCCTCATCACCGTCGCCTTTGTTTGCTTGAACCAAACTTAAACGCTTATAATGGTTATAAACCGCCACGGAAAGGACTTTTTTGGCTTCATCTTGACCGATTACATACTCGTCAAGATAATCCTTGATCTCCATTGGTTTCGGTAGTTCTTTGAGGGCAGTCCCGTTTTTGGCAGCACGACGTTTGGGAGCAGGGGAAGCAGAAGTATTAGCGGCGGTCTCTCCTGCTGTTCCCATGAGTTCTTCGTCTAGAATCTCGTTACAAAGCTCGACGCATTCATCGCAGATGTAGACTCCCGGGCCGGCGATTAGCTTCCGAACTTGCTCCTGGGATTTTCCACAAAATGAACATTTTAGGTGGGAGTCGTATTTAGACATAAGAAGTGGTTGAGTTAGTTGAGTGAGGTTACAGGGACTGTGGGATCGGATAAATCTGACCGAGCAATAACTTTATCTATCAAACCATAGTCTACTGCTTCTTGGGCCGACATGAAGAAGTCCCGTTCTGTATCAGCAGCAATGGTGTCGAAGGGTTGTCCTGTATGCTCAGCCAGCATATCATTGAGTCGTTTTTTGATATAGAGAATTTCTTTAGCTTGAATTTCTATTTCTACGGCCTGACCTTGCGCGCCGCCAAGGGGTTGATGGATCATAATCCGAGAACTGGGTAAGGCCATGCGCTTCCCTTTGGTTCCCCCTGATAGGAGGAAGGCTCCCATGCTGGCAGCTAAGCCAAAACATATCGTTACCACGTCAGGACGTATTTGCTGCATGGTATCATAAATGGCTAATCCTGCATAGACGGAACCCCCTGGAGAGTTGATGTAGAGTTGAATGTCTTTCTCGGGGTCTTCTGCATCCAAAAATAGGAGTTGAGCCACAATGGAGTCAGCTACTTGATCATCTACTGGGGTTCCCAGAAAAACTATTCTCTCCCGTAGTAGTCTTGAATAAATATCAAAGGCTCTTTCCCCTACGCCTGATTGTTCTACCACCATCGGCACAACGCTTTCAGGGGCTGCGTAAATTTCTGAGGGACGCTTACTGAATATTGTATAATCTAGCGATCGCGATTGCATCATAGCCTTGAAGATTGGGTTAAAAATGTTTCTAATACATTTGTCTAGGTAGTTACGGTCAAACTTTGTCTGATTGCACCGCTAACGGTTTGAGGACAACAACTGACTAACCGACCTGATTCAATTATATGTCTTGTTCAGGAATTTTGTCGCTTTTTTAACAGATTCGGTTTTTTTGTTGTGATTGTACTATATTTTAGCACATCTTTTTTGGTAGATTTTTAAACACCGTTGTTAATTTTTTATTTCTTCTAATACTGTGGTAATAACTTGACTGGCAATATTCTCACTGATTTCTACCTGGCCAATATTCGTGGGTAAAATGAATCTAATTTTTCCTGCTTTGACTTTTTTATCTAGTTGCAAACTATCTAAAATTTCTGGTGATTTTAAACTATTATCAATGGTCGATGGTAAAGCAGCTTTTTTAATAAGATTATCTTGTCTTTCGGTCTTTTCTGCTGGCCACATACCTAATTTTACTGCTATTTTTCCTGCTGCTACCATGCCGATCGCCACTGCTTCTCCGTGATTAATTTTACTATAACCTGTTAAACTTTCTAGGGCATGACCAATAGTATGACCGTAGTTTAATATAGCTCTAATTCCTGCTTCTTTTTCGTCTTGACTAACCACATCAACTTTTGCTTGACAAGATTTGGTTATAATTTTTTCCATAACTTCTACATTTATATTTTCTAAACTATCTAGTTTTTTTTCTGTTTCTAACTGTTGAAATAAATCTTGATCCCATATAACTCCATATTTAATTACTTCTGCCATTCCTGCTCGAAATTCTCGGATGGGTAAGGTTTTTAATACTGTGGGATCAATAAACACTAAACGAGGTTGATAAAATGCTCCTATTAAATTTTTTCCTTGAGGATGATTAACCCCTGTTTTTCCGCCAATGGAAGCGTCTACCATTGCCAATAAAGAAGTAGGAACTTGCACAAAATTAATCCCTCTTAACCAAGTCGCGGCGGCAAACCCTGTCATATCTCCGATCACTCCACCTCCTAATGCTAATAGGGTTGATGAGCGTTCTAAACGATGTTTTAAAGCAACATCATAAACTTGAGAAATACTCTCTAAGGTTTTGTAAGTTTCTCCTGCTGGTATCAGATGATGAAAAACGTTAAATCCTGCTTTCTTCAAAGAACTAACAACAGTTTTTCCATAGTAATTAAAAATTTCTGGATTAGAAACAACTAGAATTTTTTGACCTAAATGTAGTGAACTTAAATTGCTTCCTATATCTTCTAAGCTGTTAGGAGAAATAACAATCTTGTAGCTGGTGTGAGGTAAAGTAACGTCAATGAGAGAGGACATAAATTTTACTGTTGACTATCCTCTACAAAAATAACAGAATAACTAGAAAATTGTTCAATTTTTGGGATTTGGTGACAACAGTGAGGAAATTACACCCCATAATGTTACGATTTTTAACTATAATATTAAGATGATCTGTAAATTATGTTAAAAAAAACTTATGGAACCTGCAACTGTTTTAAGTGTCTCGATTGGCTCAATTTTGCTTGCGATCACCGGTTATGCCGTTTATATGGCTTTCGGTCCCCCATCTGCTCAGTTGAGTGATCCCTTTGAAGATCATGAAGATTAGATGCTCTCAAAGGGTGATAAGGCTTTTTTGTTAAACAGAAGTGGTTGAGTTCATTATCAGGAAAACTCAACCTTTTTTAGTAAGCTATCAGCTTAGAACGAAGGGTTTGATCTTGAGAAGTGCTGATAAATCAAAATACTGTTAAAACTAGAGACGAGAAACATTAATATAAAATTGCCCACTAGACTTGAGCATTATGACTCATACTACCAGCGACATCAAAGACTTTCTTCATCAAATAGACCCCTTTGACCAACTTTCCGAAACAGTCATTACCCAAATAGCTAACCAGTCCCAAATTTGGCGTTATCGTATGGGTCAAGTGATTTTGATGCGAGGGAAACTGTCATCTTATGTTACCATTCTCCTAGAAGGACAGGGACGGTTATTAGGATACGATCCCCGTACTCAAATGCCTAGCACTCTACAACGGTTAACACCGGGTTCTGTGGTGGGAGATGTTAACCTGATACGTGGAGTTCCCTGTGAAACCGTAATTGCTTCCACAGAAGCAGTAGGCATCGCCCTAAAACAAGAAGACTTTTGGCACCTGTTAGAAGAGTATCCCAGACTCAAAGACCAATTTCAAGATCAATGTACCTTGAGCGAACTTTATGATCTCCTGGGAACCCGTTTAGCACAAGAGGCACAAGCAGACATCGATATCAAAGCCCTGGCCGAGGACCTTCTTGAAGATGCACAAGTTCACTATTTAGCCCCAGGAACCCATAATCTTCCCCCTGAACATCAACAACAACTATGGTTAGTTAGTGGGGGCGGTAGCATCGAAAATTTTGCTGTGGGTAATCGTTTAAGCTCAAATAATGGGCAAACATCTGTAGTAGTTAAAGGACCGCAACCGGCTCGTGTGATTATTTTACCCTTGCTGGATCTCGAAAAAATCAAAAGCCCTACCCACTCACCTTCAGGCCAAGCATCAGGGGATATTTCTCTAGATAAAGTTGAAGAAGAAGAAATTCCTTATGCAGATGTGGAAGTGGTGGGAGTTGCCCCCACCCCCGAACCATCGCCGAAAGAGACAAAACGGAAATCCTATCCTTTTATGAAGGGAAAAACCCCTTTAGGAGTGGGATCAGCCTGTTTCCAAATGCTAAGTCAGTATTTTGGTATGCCCTATCGTCGGGATGTCATTCGCCGTATTCTAGCGCAACAACTGCAACGAACAGGAACCTTATCTTTACCCTTATGTGGGGCTATTACGGAATTAATGGGACTTAATTCCCAATTGATCAAAATTCCTGCTTCTTCCTTCACCCAACTAAAAACCCCTGCTTTAATTATGTGGCAGGATAGTTTGACGGTTTTGTACGATGTTAGTGAGAAAGAGGTGGTGGTAGCCGTACCAGAACTAGGAATCTTACGTCGCAACCCCCGTGAGTTTCTCGAACAGTGGGGAGAGAGTGGAGAAGTATTATTATTACAGCCCACCAAAGAAACCCCTCAACAACGGTTTGGTTTGAGTTGGTTTGTTCCTGCTCTTAAAAAATACCGTCGGGTGTTAGCAGAAGTATTTATCGCTTCGTTTTTTGTACAACTATTCGGCTTAGCCAACCCGTTAATGATTCAGGTAATCATTGATAAGGTGATTGTGCAGAATAGTGCCGATACCCTACAAGTATTGGGGACATTCCTCTTAATTATCGCCATTTTTGAAGCGGTGTTAACCACCCTGCGAACCTATCTATTCGTCGATACCACCAACCGTATTGATATGAGTTTGGGTTCAGAAATTATTGACCACCTGTTGCGGTTGCCCTTACGGTATTTTGAGAGGCGGCCAGTGGGAGAAATTTCCACAAGGGTCAATGAATTAGAAAATATCCGTAAATTTTTGACAGGAACCGCCCTCACAGTGGTGTTAGATGCCGTCTTTTCTGTGGTTTATATTGCGGTAATGGTCTTTTATAGTCCCCTCTTAACCTTAGTCGCATTAGGGATCGTACCGGTTTTCGTGGCCATGACCCTAATTTTCTCCCCCACCATTCGCCGACAACTGAGAACTAAAGCAGAAAGAAACGCCCAAACCCAGTCCTACTTAGTAGAGGTGATGTCAGGGATACAAACAGTGAAGGCGCAAAATATCGAACTGCGTTCCCGTTGGCAATGGCAAGAAAAATACGCCCGTTACGTTTCAGCCGGCTTTAATACGGTAATTACTTCCACCCTAGCTAGTTCTACCAGTGGCTTTCTCAATAAACTGTCCGGGTTATTGGTTTTATGGGTTGGGGCCTATTTAGTCTTGCAACAAGAACTCAGTTTAGGACAATTAATCGCTTTCCGCATCATCGCCAGTTACGTTACTTCACCCATTTTACGACTGACCCAACTGTGGCAAAACTTCCAAGAAACCGCCCTATCCTTAGAACGGTTAGCGGATATTGTGGATACCCCCCAAGAAGCCGAACGCGATCGCAAGAATATTCCTATGCCCGCCATTCAAGGGGCGGTTAAATACGAGAATGTCTCCTTCCGCTTCAAACAACACGGGCCCCTACAACTGAAAAACATCAATATTGACTTTCCACCTGGAACCTTTATGGCTGTAGTAGGAGGCAGTGGGGCCGGGAAAAGTACCCTAACCAAACTCATTTCACGACTGTACGAACCGGAAGCCGGACGCATTTTAATCGATGGCTATGATATCTCTAAAGTGGAACTCTATTCTTTGCGTCGTCAAGTGGGTGTGGTTCCCCAAGAAACCCTTTTATTTGACGGATCGGTACAGGATAACATCGCCCTGACTAACCCCGATGCTACCACGGAAGAAATTATCGAAGCTGCCACGGTAGCTGCAGCCCATGAGTTTATAATGACCTTACCGAATGGGTACAATACAAATGTTGGGGAAAGAGGTTCTGCCCTATCTGGGGGACAACGACAACGGATCGCCATTGCTCGCTCTGTGTTGCAAAATCCACAAATACTGGTGCTAGATGAAGCTACCAGTGCCTTGGACTATGCCACGGAACAACAAGTATGTGTCAACCTCTTAAAAGCCTTTAGCGATCGCACCGTTTTCTTCATCACCCACCGTTTAGGAACTATCAGAAGTGCAGATGTCATTTTAATGATGGATTCGGGATCGGTGGTTGAACAGGGAACCCACGACGAATTAATGGCCCTCAAAGGTCGTTATTACTACCTCTATAAACAACAAGAAGGCAATCAATAAAGTTGATTTAGTTATGGCGTTTCTCGCAACGAGTGAGGTAAACCTAACTCCTGCTCCAAAGTGAGAACTGCTATATCTTCTTTTAGCAATAACTGATAAGTAATCACTGTTTGCTCCCACACCAATTGAATTCTCTTGATAGGTATAAATTATGGTTAACAATAATGGTAGACAAGAACAAAACGACGATCTCACCCAAAAAAACTCATCGGCCTTAGCCACCACGAATCAGAATCATGATTCCTTCTCTAGCAATGCTCTTGCTCCTATTACCTCTGAACACGCAGTCATCCTCCGTCAATCTCCCAGTTGGTCTCGGGGTGTTGTTTGGACGATCATTGGGGTGACAACTGCTAGTATTGTCTGGGCATCCATTGCCAAAATTGAACAGGTGGTAGCAGCACAAGGGCAACTCAAACCCCAGGAAGCTGTCACAGAAGTCCATGCCCCTCCTGTTGGTGGTGCCATCGTTGAAAAAGTGTTAGTTGAAGATGGGCATAAAATTAAACAAGGAGATGTGGTTATTATCTTAGACTCCGAAGCCAGCACCGCCGAATTAAAATCTTTGCAAAAAGTTAAGGCAACCTTAGAACAAGAAAACCGCTTCTATCGGACATTGATGAATCAATCCCTTGACCCCTCAGACGTAGAAAGAGCGATTATCCAGTTAGATTTACCCATAGAAGTGGCCTCCCTTGCCCGTCATCGTGCGGCTTTAATCGCAGAAAATCGCCTTTACCAAGTAGAACTGGGTAATTCAACGGCAGGGGGGGTTCTTACTGCCGAACAACTGGCCCGACTCCGTGCTTCTCAGGCTGAATCAGATTCTCGGGCTTTAGCTGCCCGGTTAGAAATGGACCAGCTAGAAAAACAACTTAGACAAGCTCAAGTGGAATTAGCCGATGCGAAAACACAATTACTTGACGATCGCAAAGTCTTAGCAGAAATTGATCAAAGAAATACAGATGCGATCGCTGAAGCAGAAAGAGCTTTAGAAATTGAAGAGGAGATCCTCAAAGATATTATGCCCCTAGTTGAAGAGGGAGGGGTAGCCCGTTTGCAGGTGGAACGACAACGACAAACTATTGCTGAACGACGACAACAACTGACAGAACAACGGGCTAATGGTACCATCGAACACGATCGCCAAAAACAACAGGTTCAAGATCGTCTTAAGCAAATTGATCGTTTTAGCCAAGAGGAAAAACGCTTAAATATCGCTATTTCTCAAGCTCAAGCCCAACTATTGAATACTGTTAAGATAACGGAAAAAGATTTAAGGGATAAAGTTTCTGATAATAACGAAAGAATCGCCGATATTGATAGTCAACTGAATAAAACTATCGTAGAAAACAATAAAAGCATTGCTGAGTTAACCAGTCAAATTAGTCGCACCCAGGTAACTCTCAAATATCAAGAAATAAAAGCTCCTGTGAGTGGTACGGTATTTGATCTTAACGCCGCACCTGGTTATGTTCCTCCCCCAAACCAAATGGAACCTCTGCTGAGAATTGTTCCTGACGATAATTTAATCGCTGAAGTTAATATCACTAACCAAGATATCGGTTTTGTTCGAGTAGGGCAGAAAGTCGATGTGCGAATTGATTCTTTCCCTTTTAGTGAGTTTGGTGATATTAAAGGGGAAGTTATCTCTATTGGTTCGGATGCCTTAGAACCGGATGAAATTTATCAATATTATCGATTTCCTGCTAAAGTTGAACTAGATCACCAATCCTTAAAAACTGCTGACCGTGAAATTCCTTTACAATCGGGAATGTCCATAACTGCTAACATTAAGGTTCGGGAAAATCGTACGGTACTTAGTTTAATTACAGAACTGTTTAATAAGAAGGTGGAAAGTCTTAAACAGGTTCGGTAAAAGATTCCAACCTGGTTTTTACGGGAGATTTGTTACCTACTTTTTTCCTAATAATCTGTGTATGTTAGCCTAATTTTGCTTCTGGAATTAAGCGGGGTCTTTTGCTTAAAAATAGGATTATTAACCGTTGGTTCCTTGACTGCATTAACTCGCAAGCGTAAAGGATAAACCCACTACATTGATAATCTCCCGATTAAAAATCGGGAGATTTTTGATTCACAGAAAACTGCTTCAAGATAGATTGAACCCAATACTGCGTAGGTTTTGCTCGAAACGCTCCAGTTGAGGGAGGCAGAGGAGGCGGAGGGGGCGGAGGGAGCAGAGGAGGAAGTCCCCTGCATCTCCCTCTGCTGCCCCTGCATCCCCTGCTCAA
>JBFRWO010000308.1:0-3380 GCA_051439625.1 Crocosphaera sp.
CAAGCTCTTGCTCTATAAAGATTTGATGTCGAAATTGTCTAGTTTGACGGGCGATAAATCACCCGTGTCGTTTTTCATCCAACCCATAAATGAGGTTGGCTTTCAAACTGCCCATTTATTGTGTAAAACCAATTAGATTGAAAGAGCGCTCTTTCAAAAGTAATATATGAAAAAATCTAAACTCCGCAAATTAAAAGGCTTTGCTAAATTATTATCCGATAGTCGTAAAAAGAAAGACTCATCATCTCAACCTCGAAACTTAGACAATTTTTTGAAGCTTCTGGACGAAAAAGATACAGAAAAGCTAGTTGAATATTTTGAACAATATGGAATATCTAAACAACTAGCTCGACTAAACTTAGATAATTTAATAGCTGAAGAATTAAGGGATTTATCTTCATAAACATTATCTTACTCAGAAAAGGAAGTTGCTGCTTCATTTAACTCACTCTGTAGAGGAACTAGGTCTATAATCACTTTTCTTTTGAGAACTGAGGCAATTCGGTTAAGCATAGTCAGAGAATGTCCCTCATAGTCAGCGTCTTCTAGGTCGGCGATGACTGAACTCTTCGTTCCTATCAGGTTGGCTAATTGTGTCTGAGTTAATCCTGCTTCAGTTCGCGCATCATAAACTAACTGTGCCACATGAGCGTCAATCTGAGCTTCAGAGTACATTTGATGTAGCTGTCGATCATCACCAATCATGTCCTCCATAATTTCCACAGCATCAGTTGTCTTCCTCATTGTTCAATTACTCCTTCAAAAGTATGCTTGGTGGGATTCTGTTCAAATTTCTTTTTACGAGACAATGCTCTTTGAAGATCGGTGGTGGGGACAGCAGATTGCTCCTTGATAATTCCGTGATCTATCACAGCAATATTTTCCCCATGAAAGAAATAAAGTAGTCTGTACTGTACATTGCGATGTTTAGCTCTCAGTTCATAAATACCATCACGCTTGATAATCGGCTGCTGGTCGTCGGAGTTCATACCCGAACATCTTTAATTGTTCCACTCTAGCTAAACAGTTTAAGAATCCTTTCGGGTCTTTTTTTCTAAGAAGGCGAAGCCATTCAACGATAGGAGAATCATCTTTTTTGTCTTGATAAAATAAGACTTTTGTTGTTGGCACTTTTGTTTGTCTCTAGAAATTATAACAATATTTATGATTGGTTTAATCTAACTAAAACCTGGGGCAGTACTACCCTTCGATATGAAGGTTTCGTTCCAGTTTGATCATTAAATGATCTTCTCGAATAGATAGGGAAACAAAATATTTCACTACGTCGCTAGGGTAATACTTAGCTAATTTGATAATCTATTGATTTTTAATGAAGGTTCTAATTGCCTTTTCTAAGATTTTTGTTCGTAATTGGTTGGGTAAGGATTTATAGAATTTATAGAGAGAATCATCAACACGAATTGAGGTTTGTTTTTTCTTTCCTGGTTGTTCTAATTCTGTTAGTTCCATACCCGATTGATAGGCTTTTAATGCTGCCCTGATTAAATCTGTGACCGAAGTATAGGTAAAGTCATTGCCTGTATGTAGGGCTTTGATCTTGTTTTGCAGTGTATTGTATAGAAGTGCATTGCATTGTATAGTAATAGAATGTTCGTATATTGTACTCGATTCAGGTTTATCTGTTTCTGCTGCTAAAGAAATAGATTGAGTGCTAGTTTTTTTAATCTTCTTTTTTTTAGCTCTTAAATCCATGATTATCTTTTGATAAAAAATGGGTGATTAATGTAAATAATTCTTGGGTTTCTTCTTGGGTTTTATTGTCGTTCTTGGTTGCAAAAAAGTTATCTTTACTGCCATTGAGTAGAGGGGGATAAACAGCTTTTCTTTCTGATAATCCAGGTAAAAGTTGACCTCTTGTTTCTTCTTTAATTACGGCTTCAATTTCGGCTACTCCCGTCCGTTGTTCTTTGGTATTAGACAACATATTGGGAACAAAAAATACTCTTTGTTGTAGGGATTCTTTTAAAGATAAAAACCAACCTACTACTACTTCAAGGTCGGCAACATGAGGTTTAAAGGGAACTAAAATCAAGTCGGCATGACGAATATATTTAGTCAAACTAGAACCACTTGTCCCTGCTGTATCCACAATGGTAATAGCAGCATTTCTAGAACTAATTGTCCGTCCAAAACCCGCACATTTATCAACCCAGGTTTGGGTAGTTTGGTTAGGGTCGGTATCAATAATATGAACTGAGCGTCCTTGGTGAAGTAACCATTCTGCTAAAAGAGCCACGAGGGTCGATTTTCCGACCCCTCCCTTATCCCCTGTAACAGCTATCATCCAGTCTTTTTTCATCGGTTGTCTGTTTGTTATGTAGTGTATTTAAGTGTATTGGTATGTATCAAAGTGGCTTGGCTTAAAATGTAACGTAAGGAAATGTACATCAATAGTTTGTTCTTTTTTAACATCTTATTTTTGACTCATCATCAACTCTCTCATAATTTCTTTTTGCTCGCTTTTGATACTTTCATAATGACAAGGAAGCTGCATTAACTTGGATGCTACTAGTTATGTAATGATGTGTAACGCCAAGTATCACATTGTAGTGTAGTGTATAAAAATAAGCTCTATTTGGGGAAAGAATATTAGCAGACGTAAAACCTTAGTTTTTCGTTCATTAACTTCTGCTAATATCCTTGAGCGGACATCAAGAACCTATAAACAAATCAGATTTTAAAACCCATATATATCAATAGTTTCAAGTCGATGTAGTCCAATTTGACACGCTCTTGGTGCGACTCCATCTTTGACTAGCTTATTACAGCATAATATCCAATTTAAGTCGATATAAATATGTAATCAAAATGTAATAAATTAGGGAGGGTGATAATGAGCGAGCACGAAATCAACTCACAACCAGAAACAAGAGAAAAAAACCTAAAATCCAAGCAGTGGACGGGAATTCGTCACTACCAAAAACCAGATTACACCAGACCCCTATTAGAAATTCCCGAACTGGCTCGCCAAAGAATCTTCGAGCGATTGTGTTTTCTTTATGGAGAAAACTTGGCGAGTCAATATCTGCCTGAATTGGAAAGGATTATGCAAGTTTACTATGCCCATAAACCACCAGAACTAATCCAAGCGGAGCAAGATTTAATTCGGGCCAACCGCTTTACGGAGAAGGACCTAATTTTAATTACTTATGGAGACCTTCTTTACAGTGAGTCAAGCTCACCTCTGGCCACCTTGGCTAACTTTTTGGCGCAAGTTCCTGGATTTAAGAAGGCGATCGATACTTTGCATATCCTTCCTTTTTTTCCTTATTCTTCCGATCATGGATTTTCAATTACCGATTTCCGCACCGTAGACCCCAAATTAGGTTCTTGGCAAGATCTTGAAGAAATTGGCGATT
>JBFRWO010000309.1:0-9011 GCA_051439625.1 Crocosphaera sp.
CAAAGAAGGTGTTCTCTGTTGGGATAACTTTTGTGCTGACTGGCGAGAGATTCCTTTAGATTAGTAAAGGTTTGGGAAGATGGATGAAAAGATAACAGTGTAATGGGAATTTAAAAGTTTTTAACTGGAAACATAGCTCACTAGAAAAGTTGGAAACATAGCAAGCAAGATGCTTGCACTCCATCAAATCTAATACACTAAATAAAATAAACATCCCTAGTCCCCAAAAATTAGATGATTCAGGAACAGAAGCAGTAAGTAATTCTATTTAAGAAAAGATAATATCTAGCATTACGCATTATGATTAGGAAGTTAAAAATATTCCTCGTTACTCACCAATGACAATTATCCATTGTTAAACCCTGCTGCCTTTTTGCACTACAATATAGAGGGAATGGTATATATATCCGACAATATTGTGAATCAATGTTATCAACAAGGACAACTGGTTGAATTAGAAATTATCGATCTCGCTCATAGTGGAGATGGAGTCGGTAAGTTAGACGGAAAAGCTATTTTTGTATCTGATACGGTGACTGGCGATCGCATTTTAGCCCGTTTAACCCATGTCAAACCACAATATGCTTACGGAAAATTACAGGAAATTATCTCACCTTCTCCCCATCGCATCCGACCTAGCTGCATTGTGGCGGATAAATGTGGGGGTTGTCAATGGCAACATATTGCTCCGGAATATCAACTAAAAGCCAAGGAAAACCAGGTTATTCAAGCTTTAAAACGGCTCGGTGGTTTTGATAACCCTCCCGTGTTGCCTATTTTATCTTCCCCAGAAATACTGGGTTATCGCAACAAAGCAACTTATCCTTTAAAACGTTCGACAACTGGGAATGTGCAAGCAGGATATTATCAACGCAATACTCATCAAATTATTAACCTTAATCAATGTCCTATTCAAGATACTCGTCTTAACCCCATTTTGGCTGAGGTTAAACAAGATATACAAACACAAGGATGGAGTATTTATAACGAAAAAACAGGGACAGGAAAATTAAGACATTTAGGGTTACGTATTGGTAAAAGAACAGGAGAAATTTTGTTAACCCTTGTTAGTACCAGCAAAAAACTTACTAATTTTCAAGAACAAGCAGAAATTTGGCTACAACGTTATCCTAATTTAGTAGGAGTTTCTATTAACTATAATCCCCATAAAGGCAACAAGATTTTTGGTGAGGAAACTTTTAATTATGTTGGCCGTCTTTATTTAATAGAAGAATTTGCTCAGCTTAAATTTCAATTAAGTTCTGATACCTTTTTTCAAATTAATACCGAAGCAGCAGAAGTCTTATTAAATTTACTGTTGGAAAAATCGTGTTTAACAGGTGATGAAACATTAATTGATGCTTATTGTGGTGTTGGAACATTTACCTTGCCCTTAGCTAAAAAAGTAGCTCAAGTTGTAGGAATTGAGAGTAATCAAAATTCCATTGCACAAGCTGAAAACAATGCCGAAATTAATGGACTTGATAATGTTAGATTTTATACAGGAAATGTAGAAAAAATTTTACCATCTCTTAATATTTCCCCTGATATTGTCGTTCTTGATCCGCCTCGAAAAGGTTGTGATCGCAGTGTTATTGATACTTTAAAAAAAATTTATCCTTCCCTCATAATTTATATTAGTTGTCAACCTTCTACCTTAGCCCGTGACTTAGAAAAACTATGTCAAGAAGACCTTTATATAGTCGAGTGTATACAACCAATTGATTTTTTTCCACAAACACCTCACATAGAATCAATGGCTTTAATTCGACATAATATTGACTGATATGTTATGATCGATTTAGTTATTAAATTAATTGAGCTAATTGTTTGTTTAAAGACTACCATATAAGCCAGACTCTTAACCTTAAAAGAATAGAATACTTAGCCATGTTATAGCTTAGACTAAACCTTCTTAATTTAACACTGTTGTCGTCTAAATCCATAGACAACATTGTTCTTAAACCAAGACCACATAAATGTCTGTAAAAAATTTACATTAGAGGTGACAGCACGTGCTGACTATTTCCCTACCGCAAACTAAGCGATACGGTTGTACAATGAGCTTCACATCAACGCTATATTTATGTCCTGTCCTAGATTTATTACTAGCGAATATTCCCAATGAACTGCAACCCGAAATAAGACTAGGACTACAAGAAGCACTGGTAAACGCTGCTAAACACGGAAACAAACTCGACCCAACCAAGTCAATTTTTGTGCAATTTTCCATAACTCGAGAGGGTTATTCTTGGGTAATATCAGACCAAGGAAAAGGGTTTTCCCGTCAGTGTAATTGTCCAGAGCATACTATTGAAACGTTACCCCCCGACGAATCAGAAGACGGCAGGGGTTTTTGTTTACTGCATGAGATTTTTGATCAAGTACATTGGGATCAACAAAAAACCCAACTAAGACTTTGTAAACAAGTAAACAAAAGTAAAAGACAACCATTATTTTCTTGAGAAAAATCTATTGAAATCTTGTTAATTGAATGCGATACCTTTGTTTTTTCGTGATACCAACCTCTCCTACTTCTAAACGTCCTTTTCCTCGTACTGCAATTAAATCTCCAGACTTAACATTATAACTAGATTGAGTAGTCTCCTTCCAATTAACTCGAACATCTCCTTTATTAATAGCATCGCTCATTTTACTACGAGACATACCAAATCCAGCAGAAGCGATCGCATCTAGACGCATTGATGCTTCTACCGTGGTCATTTCTTTGGTTTTAGGTGGTCGTATTTTCAACTCACTGAGTTCAATTCTTTGTGTTTTCACAGGAACCGATCTCACTTGAGTTAAGCTAGTTTCCAGGAATTCCACCAATTCAGGAACAACGATCACCTGGCCACCTCGTTCCCCCAAAACGATGATATCGCCGATTTTTTCTCGGACGATACCCGTGGCTAAAATAGCCCCTAAGAAGTCTCGATGATTGGCCGGGTCAAAAAGAAAGTTTCCAGCGATATCCAGGGCAGCTAGGGGAACCTGAGCCTGTTCTAGGGGTATTTCAGGACGGGCTATACCAATCCTTCTTCTTTCCGCTTGAGGATATCCACCCCAAACCACTATTTCTACATCCGCTAAGCGACTAAAGCTGTTTTCCACTTCAGCAATTACAGGAGGGGAGAAAAAATCACTCACCACCACCTCCCAAGTTTTGACAGCAATTTCAGCTTGATCAATAATACGGGTAATTTCTTCGCGGTTTTCAATTCCTTTGAGGAGTGTTTCTCTGGGTAGCATATAGATTTAACCGATTTGAGGATTTATTAGTTGATCTTTGAGTAAAAAGGTAGTAATTTCTAATAGTTTAAATATGATATTTGTAGGGGCAATTTCTTGCTCAGTAAAACTTTCATCATTGAATAACTTTCCATCTTGCCGATCTAGGTAAATTTTTGCTACTTGTTGATTTGACTCTTCAAATATAGACATAAAGTCTCTAGCCATTGTTTCTGATAACAGTAGACATTTCTCATGCTGACAACCATTAGAGTATCTTGTTAGCTGCTTAATAATTTTATTGATATATTTTTTGTGATTCTGCTTAACTATTTTGTTTAAGTGTTTATTTAAAAGTCTAATGTATTCCAAGGAATAAACATCCAGAGAAGTATTAAGAGGGGAGACCTGATTATAGGAATCATCGATTTCAATGCCAATGGTGTTCATGAAATCCCAGATCAAATCATTGTTAATCATTTGACTGGATTCAAATATTCTGACTGTTATCTTATCTTTACCAAAAACATTGGCAAACTTATTAAGTATATTATAGTAATCATAACGATTTTCAATTTTTACTTTCGGGGGAATACCAAAGGTTTTTATCTGTCCACTGATAATTGCTGTAGAATAGCTGCTTGCTAAAAATTTGTCTTGACGACGTAAATAAATGATAACTTCGGTATCGTCGAAAAAATCATCCAGTAGATTTTTTAATCTTATTATATCCTGTTGGTGAATGAGTCTGGATGAACAATGTTCATTAGAGAAAATAACATTTTTACAACTATTTAGGGATATCTCCTGTTTTAGTCTCTGTGGAAATTCGGTTTTCATTTTATTTACTTTTTCGACAGTATCTATTTTCAAATGTTGATGAATATCTTGAATATTTTCCGAGTCTAAACTAAAGATAGCTAACTTCTCATGATTAGTGTTTCCAGGTGTACAAGGGTACAGATAACCATTTTGTAGTAAATTTTTTTTGTTTTTATTAAGAAAATGCTGGATGGTAGTGGTGCCTGTTTTTTCAGTTCCTATGTGAAGAAATGCTTTCATATCTTGCTTTTCATTATAAAAAATTTACAGATCAAATCCTACTCTAGGTATAGAATAAATCGAGGATATAACCCAATGAGCCTCTTATATGTCTATTGTTACTGTTACAGTTCCTGCCACAACCGCCAATATTGGCCCTGGTTTTGACTGCATTGGTGCAGCCCTTAGCCTCTATAATCAATTTGAGTTCACAGAGAACCCAGAAGCAGATACAGATCTAACTATTACAGTAACAGGAACCGAAGCCCATCGCATCACAGGCGATCGTAGTAACTTAATCTATCAAGCCTTTACTCATTTATACCACCATCTCAACAAAACGCCCCCAAAAATAGCCATTAACATCAAATTGGGGGTTCCCCTTGCCAGAGGGTTAGGAAGCTCTGCAACCGCTATTATTGGTGGGCTATTAGGTGCTAACAGGTTAGCAGGGCAACCGCTTTCCACAGTAGAAATAATGGAATTAGCGATTGAGATAGAGGGTCATCCCGATAATGTTGTGCCGGCCTTGTTAGGAAACTGTCAATTATCTGTTGGAGAACCCAAAAACTGGGAAATTTGTCAAATTCCCTGGCATTCTGATATCGTACCCGTGGTCGCCATACCCAACTTTGAATTATCAACAGAAGAAGCTAGAGCCGTCTTGCCGAAAACTTTACCCCGTGCTGATGCCATCTATAATATAGCGCGCATGGGATTACTAATTAAGGCTTTAGAAAGCGGTAATGGGCAATGGTTAAACAAGGCCATGGCCGATAAACTGCATCAACCCTATCGTAAAGGACTGATCGAGGGCTATGAATTTGTCCAAGAATGCGCCCTCAATGCAGGGGCTTATGGTATGGTCATTAGTGGAGCCGGACCGACCTTATTAGCCTTAGCAAACTCCGAACACATCCAAGGGGTTGAAGATGCTATGAAAAACGCCTGGAGCCAACTAGAAATTACAGCAGATGTGCGATCTTTAGCGATCGATACTCAAGGAGCAAAAGTTGATTTTAACAGCCCTTAGGGCGAGGCAGAAGGCAGGGGGTAAGAGGCAGAAGGAAAGATTTTAGTTAAGGTAAAGCCTGTCTTGGTGCGTTAAATATGATACAATGAGATGGGTCAGTATAAGACTTTAAAACCTACCGGGGGACTCTCGGAAAGTTTATGCCCAACACCTGAATTGGCAGGGTTTAAGGAGATATTACCGCGCCTAAGCAGGCAAATGTGGTGAGCCTGGGAACTTGTGAAAACAAGATAATAACCTGTCTTTAACGACGGGGTTGAAATAATCGTCCCCATAGGGATACTTTATCTGAGTGGAGAGTTGGTACTCTGTGCTGCAACGTTTTAGACAAGATTTAAAAAATGATCTAATTGCTGGGTTGTTAGTGGTTATTCCCTTAGCAACCACTATCTGGTTAACTATTACAATTGCTACTTGGGTTGTTAATCTTTTAACCCAAATTCCCAAACAACTTAATCCTTTCGACGGCCTCGACCCTATTTTAAGTTCTGTTTTCAATCTCAGCGTTGGCTTAGCTGTGCCTTTGCTGTTTATTTTAATTATTGGTTTGATGGCCCGTAATATTGCTGGCCGATGGCTGTTAGATGTAGGAGAGCGGATTTTACAATCAATTCCTTTGGCTGGGGCTGTTTATAAAACCTTACAACAAATATTAGAAACTCTCTTCAAAGACTCTAAAAGTAAATTTCGCCGTGTGGTGATGGTGGAATATCCCCGTCGGGGAGTTTGGAGTTTAGGCTTTGTTACAGGTACTTTAAGTCCTTCTCTACAAACCCATTTAGAGAAACCGATGTTAAGTGTCTTTATTCCTACCACACCCAACCCCACCTCAGGATGGTACGCCATTATTGCTGCTGATGATGTGATTAATTTACCCATTTCCATCGAAGATGCTTTTAAAGTGTTAATTTCTGGTGGTATTGTCAGCCCAAATGTTCCCAACCCCGTTCCTCACTTATCTCAACCGAAGAAGAATAGTCCTATTAGTATGGATGCTTCTGTGACGGAAAAAAGCGGAGAAGTAGAAACGACCAAACCTTCTCAAATCTAAAAATCTTAGTTCTTTAACTGCTTATGCCTCCTCGTCAGCAACCCCGTCGTATTGCCCGCGAACTAGCTTTATTAAGTCTTAGTCAAATCAAAGGAAACCCTGAAAAACTAGAACAGGTTGACGTTAGTGATCTCACTTTGGCTGCCATTCGTACCCTAACTAGCGAGGTACAAGATACCTTAGAAACTGCATCAGCAGAGGTAAAAAGAGGACATAATCAACTGTTTCAATCGGAAACCCGTGCTATGACTCTAGAGAGTTCTAAAACAATGATTGAAGATGCTCTCACTTTAACACAAACGGCTATTAATCGTTTAGCCAGTGCCGTAGAATTTCCGGAAATCATTCAACTAGCCACTCAATACGAAGTTAGAGAATACGCAATTGAACTGATAGCAACGGTTTCCCGACGGAGAAAGGAAATTGATCAACAATTAGAAGTGGTGTTAAAAGATTGGCAGTTAAAGCGTTTAGCTAAAATTGATCGCGATATTTTACGTCTTGCTGTAGCAGAAATTTTGTTTCTCGATATTCCTGAAAAAGTTGCCATTAATGAAGCAGTAGAATTGGCAAAACGTTATTCAGACGATGATGGTTATCGTTTTATTAATGGGGTACTGAGACGATTTACGGATAATATCAAACAAGGATAAAACATAAGATTACTTAAGATTTTCAAGCTTACAGATATATCAGTAATCTTCCAAAGCAGAACAGTTATGGGCCTAGTTGTTGTCTTCTTTTTCCTGTAGTCTTTGTCGTAAGCGATGTAAATGGGTGGTTGTATTAGAAGGAATTCTCGGGGCTGGTAATTCGTTGTTGGGCCAAGTGGATAAGTCAAAGCAGGTACACAGGGTAGAAGGGATACCAGCTACTGATATAGGGATAGGTAACTCACAACGAGGACAGTCGATGATTTCCCAGGCAGGACTTAATAATTGTTGTATAGTTTGTTCTGTCCCTTCTAAATAACAATCAGCATCGGTATCAAGGATTTTTTGCCAACATTGTTCAAATTCCATTGAATAATGATGTTCTTCAAAAATTACTTGGGGATAAATTCTTTCTTGTAGTTTGGGACAAATTACACATTTGCCTAGTTGAAACCAATGGGCAAGATATTGTTTAACCTGTTCAGTTGAAGCCATACTCATATATTTTACCAAAATCACTCAATTAATTCTATGCTAACCTCTTCTGCAAAATTTCTATAGGAGAAAAAAGTTTAAAAAACTATAGAAATCAGAAATGATTCATGAGATATGATTTTTGTTTGTCTCTTTAGGAGTTTCGGAGTTCTCTTTTACTCAACATTAATTCTCACAACTGATTACTGATTGCTATAGTTCAAAATAGTAATTTATCCTGTGCTGAGTCAGCTTCCTTAATCTTGTATATATTCTGTTCCTTGGATTAAGGCTATTTCTGCGCGCATAAATTCTCTTCCCAAATAGGCAGCATGGTCTAACATTGTAATGGAACAATCGGGATTTTGTTCAATAACTTTTACACATAATTCTTTAGCACTACGTCCTGTAAAAAGGGTTTCTGCGATACGATTGTTTTTACCTCTTGCAGCAATCACTTCTCCTGTTTCTGGATCAACTGCTAGACCTTTTTCATTAATAATATTGGTAAAATATTTAGTACAAATAAGGCTATTTTCTCGATCAATATAGATAATAAAGTATCCTCCGGGGTCAAGATCAATATGACGTTTTGAAAGTTGATCATCGAGTTTTTTGATGGTCTGTGCTAAGTCATTCATAAAAGAATCTAGATGAGTTTTAATTAATGAGGGGTGTTCTTTGATAATGGAGAATTAATTTTCTAGAGTTTTGGGAACTTTTAATCCTAATAGAATAACTCTAGCAACCATAAATAAAGATAAGGCTAACCAGAGTAAATTACTATCCTTATAATGCCAAGCAATAGTAGCAACAGGAACAAACCCGACAAAAGTTGCTCCTAAGGCTGTATTTCTCAGCATAACACCTTCTGCTAAACCAATAAAATAACCGTCTAAAATAAAAGCAATTGAACCGAAACCGAGAACTGGTAATAACCAGATAACATGAGCATTTAAGGAAGGAAAAATCTCTTGATGATTGGTTAAGAGTCCGAATAAAGTTTGAGGGAATATAATTATTATAGAAACTGCTGCCAATGCGAACATAAAACCGAGAATCCCTGATAATTTTAGTAAAGGAATTAACTGTTTTTTCGTTCCTTTTCCTTTAAAATTACCTGCTAAAGATTCGGTAGCAAAAGCTACTCCATCTATGAAATAAACCACTAAAGAAAATATTTGTAATAAAACAGAATTTTCTGCTAAAGTTAACGTACCCATAGCAGAACTAATGTTAGTAAATAAAGAGAAAGCAGATAAGAAAATAAAAGTGCGGACAAATAAATCACGGTTTAACATTAAATTGTCTTTCCATTGTTCCAAGGAAAGCCTTTCTCTAACCTGTTTAAAATCTTGCCAACTAATATCTTTGCTAACTAAAAATAAGCCAATTAAACACATGATAATCTGACTTAAAGAAGTAGCTAAACCAGCCCCACCACTTTCTAAACCCCAACGGATAATTAATAAATAATCTAAGATAACATTAGCACCATTTCCAATCAAAGAAAGCCATAAAACTTTAC
>JBFRWO010000310.1:0-4856 GCA_051439625.1 Crocosphaera sp.
ACGAACTTCTGATTTACCAGTAGGATCACCAATTTGTGCGGTAAAATCTCCTATAATTACTACTGCTGTATGACCTGCATCTTGAAAAGCCCTTAACTTACGAAAAGGTATACTATGACCTAGATGAATATCTGTTCCGGTGGGATCAATTCCTAATTTAATCCTCAGAGGACGAGAGGATTTTTCGAGCAATTTTTCTAGGTTTTCTTCGGGGTTATTAGAGTTAGGTTGACTAGGGAAAATTTCGCTAGTTCCTCGATATAACCAATTAAAAGAGTCGGAAGTAATTACTGAGGACATGACAAGCCAATAATAATCAATTTCTTCATAATACGTCCCCCATTTTAACAGATTTTAACCTCTTTTTTTAGGTTTCTCCGTAGGAGTTCTGACAGTAAGCTGTTGTGCATTTAAACCGCATATTATGAAGTTAAGCAACAAATTAGCAAACCCTCTCCCCGTCTCCCTTTCCCCCAGTCTAGTATATTCGCAAGTCAAAAGTTAGAAGTTAAAATTCAAAAGTTTACCTCTTCTGTCAGTAAGAGGATTCAAAAAATGGTTATTTTATTGTTTTTCTTCTTCATAAATGAAGAGGCTTTAGACCATTATCGGGCTTATTCTCTACTTTTGCCTTTTGCCTTTTTATTTTTGCCTTTGCCCGAAGGGCGCGGTAATTTAGATGCTTAACAGCTTATTCTATAACATCCCTAAATGAAAGATAAAATTTTTTCTATGATTTTCCCCATCTCTTTTTATTTCTGTTAGAATAGAATGGTGTTTGACTATTGTTATTCTTCAGGATAATCATGACGACAGAAAGAGAATACCAAGAAGGACAAAGAAGAATTAGAAAAGTGAGAATAAAACGGCCAAAAAAGAATAATCAGTTGCTCTGGATTTTTTTGGGTATTATTGTTTTTGTTGGCTTAATTATGGTTCACTCTTCTCGAAACCGTTACCCACAAACTCTCCCCTCCAACTCAAACCAAGTTAGCCTATAATTTGCATATTTTTTTACTGATTAATATTAACTAAAATGAGTTTTAACAAAATTTATCCAGAAGTCCTAATCTATAAATTCTCTCGAAAATACTAACATTTTAGATGGGGATAAATGCAGATCAAAAGTTTATAACCCGTCCGCTTAATTTTAGTTGCTCGTTAGAATCGTAAAGTATAAATTAGACTTCTGACTTCTGACTTCTGACTTCATTCAATGACATGATCTAAAAAAATTAAGCTTTATTTTACAAGATAAGAAGGAGAGATAAGATAATCCGGAGTTAGAGTCTCAGGATAAAAAACTAACTTATCCTCAAAAAAGTGCGCTTTTTCTAGAAGACAAAAACCTAGACAAAACTAGACATTAATTTCTAGGAATTATCTTTAAAGGTTAACCAGTTAAGCATTGACTTACTTTAACATCGAGTGCTAGGATAGGAGAAATTGGTGCGATTCGTGAAGGAGACTTCGTAGGTTCATCTTTTCTCGCATAAGCGAAAACCAAGCTAGAGAAAGTATCACAGAAGAATCTATAAATAAGTTCTAGACACCCTTTATAGACCTCCAAAAACAACAAGAATTTGTTGACAAATGCCGATGGCTTATCGGTTAACGCCTGTGGACAAGGAGGAGCCGTCTCCCTTGGGTGAAGCAGGAATTGAACAGCAAGCCTGTCTAGGTTTGCGTAGGTTTCATTAAGCAGACTTAAACTGTTATAACTGCAAGCTAAATTCTTCTTCTTAGCAGGTAAAATATGAGAGAACTTGACCGAGACAAAACCAATCAGCTTCTTAACACCATCATGGAATATGAATTAGCTGGTGTTGTGCGCTACACTCATTATTCTTTAATGGTCACAGGTCCGCATCGTCTTCCTATTGTACAATTTTTTCAACAACAGGCTACAGAATCTTTGCTTCACGCTCAACAAGTGGGAGAGATTCTAACAGGATTAGAAGGTCATCCTAGTTTAAATATTGCTCCTATGGAAGAGACTAATGAGCATAGTTTACATAATATTTTAGTAGAAAGTCTCAACCACGAAAAAAAAGCCTTAGACTTGTATAAAGACCTCTTAGAAGTGGTAGAAAATGCCAGTATTTATATCGAGGAGTTTGCACGGGGAATGATTGGGCAAGAAGAAGTCCATAACATAGAATTAAAGAAAATGTTACGGGATTATGTTTAATCGAAATCCCGTAATTTAAAAGTGACCCAGATATAGTATCTGGGTCACTATAGTAAATGCTCTAGAAAAATTATATAATCAATAAACCATTAGAAATCATGGATTTAAGTGCTGCATTGCCCACTTATGTTGTTACCTTAAGAGAAGGATTTGAAGCATCTTTGGTAGTGGGTATAGTCTTAGCTTGTTTGAATAAAGTTGGACAAAATCAACTCAATCGTTGGGTATATCAGGGTATTGGTGGAGGAATTGTCGCCAGTGTTTTGGTCGGATTATTATTGGCAGGAATCCTCCAAGGAGTAACTAGCTACCAAAGTCCTTATACTCCCATAATTAAAGAATGCTTAGCCACTTTATTTGGGATCATAGCTGTTGCCATGTTAAGTTGGATGCTTATTTGGATGACCCAACAAGGGAAAAATTTAAAAGGAGACGTTGAACAAGGAATTGCAGCAGCTTTAAAAGGAAATAATGGAGCAGGAAAAGGTGTTTTCTTATTAGTTTTCATTGCAGTTTTAAGAGAAGGATTTGAAACAGTATTGTTTATCGTTGCCAAATTTGAAAACAGTTGGAAAATTCCCAGTATTGGTGCTGTTTTAGGCTTAACAACCGCAGCTATTTTAGGATTTCTGCTCTTTCAGTTGGGGGTCAAAATTAACATTCGTCTTTTCTTCAAAATAATGGGAATTTTCCTCTTATTAGTTGTCGGGGGATTAGTCTTAGGAGTCCTCAAACATCTTAATCTAGCAGTGATTTTGTTAGGGCAAGTTGAGCCGAGTTTTTCTCAATTGTGTTTCTTTTCTGGTGACTCTTGTATTTTGGGTTCATTGGTTTGGGATGTGTCAGAAATTTTACCCGATAAAACCTTTCCAGGAATTATTCTCAAATCTCTATTTGGTTATAGACAAACTTTATATTTAGGACAAATTGTTCTTTATCTCTTATTTTTGTTTACTGTGGGAACTTTATATTTCAGAAGTTTAGATATTCCCACCCCTCCCAAATAATACTAAATCGGCTTTGGATAGTAGGCCATCATCTTGATGAGCAGAGGAAGCAGAGGGAGAAAGAATATTACTCTTCAGTTAGTGGTCTTTTAAGCAAAAAAATCTTACACTGATTTCAATAGTGTGTGGTGTGAGAAAAACAATGGTATATAAACAAGTGCGAAAAATTCCATTGAAGTTATCTTGGTTGGCTTCAATTTTTTACAGTTGTTCTCAAGGACTTCTTGGTTGGACGATCATTCAAGGCTTAGCAATACCAGCTAGTTTTGCTCAAGGAGTCAACCAACAAGGGTTTAATCCCTTAGAAGAGACTGGTGAACCTCCGAGTACCTTCCGAAACGAGGATATTCTCCCAAAAACAACCCGACCACCTTTGTTTGATGTCAGAACTTCTGAACAGTTTAATCTCTATCGCTTAGCCATTGGAGATTCCATTGGAGTTACGGTTGTTGACTTTCCTGAATTTAGTTTTGGTGGAGTGATCGATCCAGAGGGGAATATTCGTGTTCCCTTTTTAGGGGAAATCTCCATTGTGGGATTAACTCTCGATGAAGTGCAAACAAAAGTTGCTTATGAATTAGGACAACGCTTTTTACAAGAACCCCCAGAAATTATTGCTGTTCTCTCAGGAGCGCGTCCGGTACAGTTAACTATTTTAGGTGAAGTCACTCGCCCAGGTTATTACTTTTTTGGACCAGGAGTTACCCTAAATAACGTGATCACAGGGGTTGGAGGCAGTACCCCCCAAGCTGACTTACGCTCTATTATTATTCGTCGTCCACTGGTGGATGGGACAGTACTCGAAGAAAGGGTTGATTTATATACTCCTTTAATTGAAGGGACTCGCTTACCGGAACTGCGTTTACAGGGTGGAGATACGGTGATTGTGTCTAGGTTAGATCCCACACAAAAAGATTACGATCACAATCTGATTGCTCAAACTAATTTGGCACAACCAACCATTACTGTGAGAGTTCTGGTGCCAATTAACCGCTCTGCTGGTTTAGCGATTCGTAACTTGACACTCCCCAATGGTAGTACCTTTTTAGATGCGGCAGCCAACTTACCCCCTAATATTCCCTTAATTACCAGAGAAGAAGTGACGTTGCTAAGATTTGATCCTGAGCAGGGTAAAGTAGTGACACAGGGCTTAAATCCCATTAAAACCGTAGAAAATCTCGATGTGACTCAATATGTTACCCTACAAAATGAAGATGTTATTGTTGTTAGTCGGACATTATTAGGTAAAGTATTAGCAGCTTTCCGAGTCATTACTCAACCTATTCGAGATGTTTTGGGCTTTAGTAACTTTATCACCAACTTTGATAATAGATTTAGATAATTAGTCTTCTATGGAAATAACAGAACTAAAACGAGAAATTGAATTAATTGGTTCGCGCCTGGGGCAAACCCAGGACTATCTTTGACTTGCCGGCACTCAAAGCAGCTATTAAAGACCTGGAAAATACGTCAGCACAACCGCAGTTTTGGGATGAACCAGAAACGGCGCAAACCACCCTGCAAGAGTTAAATGATCTGAAATCCCAACTAGAACATTATCAACAATGGTGTCATCAATTAGACGATACCAAAGCGATCGCTGAATTATTGGAATTGGAAGACGATCCCACTTTACGTCAAGAGGCCCAAGATAACAT
>JBFRWO010000311.1:0-12215 GCA_051439625.1 Crocosphaera sp.
AAGGTTCTAAAAATTCACATTTATCAAAAATAGCTGATTCAATAAACAATAAAGGATTATTAATAATATCAGGTGAAAGTTCTGTTTTCTCTACAGTATTAATAACAGGAGAAGCAGCATCAGCAAACAAAGAAATCAGATTAGCAGCTTGAGGTTGCCAACAGAAATCAAGCCATTGTTTAGCAGTTTGGGATAATTCTATTTTTCCTTCTTTTGCTTTTGGTTTCACCCAAATATCCGACCATATAGAACTACCAGAAGCAGGAACCACTGCTTTAATATTACGATTTTTAGCCATCAAAGGAATAATCTCATTTGACCATCCCACACTTACCCAAACATCTCCAACAACTAAAGGTTGTAAATAATGTTGATCGCTATAATATTTGACTTGTTGATTGAGGTTTAAAAGTTTGCTTTTTAGCTCAGCAACTTGTTCTAAATTCTGTGTATTATAGGATTCTCTTAACTCTTTCAAAGTCAAACCAATCACTTCTCTGGGTTGGTTGACCATAGAAATGCGATCGCTCAAACGTTGATCCCATAAATCAGACCAGTCTTGGGGTTGCCAGTCCAGTTTATCAGAGCGATAGGCTATTAGGGTGGTTCCCCAACGATAAGGTGCGCCCCAAATTTCCCCATTTTCCTGTAATTTTCCCTGTTTATCCCGTTTTACCAAGTTTTGCCAAACAGAGGGTAAAGTTTGCCAATTTTCAATCTCACTAATATCTAAGGGATCAATTAACTCTTTTGCGATCGCTTCCCCTAACCAAACATCTCCCAAAGTCACAAAATCACTCAAAGAAGGTGGTGGGGGATTAATTACAGGAATCTGCGGTAAATCTGCTAATAAACCCTTTTTTTTCTCATCTTTATTCTGCCAGGTTTCTAGCAACGAAAAGAGTTCTTTTAATTGGCCTTGGGGCTTAAAATCAAGAGACGATCCCGAAGAGATTTGTTGACGAAAAACCCTCAACAATTGAGGAGGAACAGAACCTTTTAACAATAGTACCCGTAAATCAGCACCAGAACTATCACAACCTGATAAAAGATGCGCTAATGCTAAAATTCCTGTGGTGGTGACAAAAGAACGACGGGTAAGCATACAATTTACTTTATTACAGATCAAGCATCAACTCAGTATAACCTGTTTGCAGCTACGCCTTTATGTGTGAAAATAATTAAAAATTTAGCTATTATTGTCAGCCAAGCATTTGCCATGAAACCCATAAGATATTTTATAGGACTGATACTCTGTTTAGCCGTCGCTTTGACTACGGCCGTCAACCCTGCTACTGCTACTGGGGTCTATGATCTGCCGGTATTGGGCCAGGGATCTGATACTTGGATTATTGATCAAGCGGATGCTATTAGTTTGAGCAATGAAAACCGCTTGAGTGGTCAATTAGAGAAATTAGCCAGCAACAATGGGACAGAAGTTAGACTGATTGCTGTGCGTCGCTTAGATTACGGTGTGACTATGGAAGGGTTAGCGGACGATATTTTCGCTAAATGGTATCCTAGTCCCGAAGAACAAGCTAACCAAGTCATTTTGGTAGTAGATACCTTCACCAATAAAACCGCCCTCCGTCAAGGAGAAGGGACTAAGTCCTTGCTAACCGATGATATTGCTACGAGTGTGGTTAAAGAGACAGTTGCGGTTCCTTTGCGTCAGGGTGCTAAATATAACGAAGCGTTTCTCCAAGCCGGCGATCGCTTGGTTGCTGTTTTATCAGGAAACCCCGATCCCGGCCCTCCATCAGTTGAACAGTTAAACATCGAAAGCACTTTCACCAGCGCGGAAGATACAGACGATACTAGCGCAACTATTTGGGTTGTGGTTCTTATGGTTTTGGCTACGGTTATTCCTATGGCTACTTATTTCTGGTATGTGGGTATTCCTGGTCGTTAAAGCCTCAAAAAACTGCTCTTTCTAACTAGGGGTTAACACTGGTTAACCCCTAGTTGTTTTTTCAAAGGTATTATAATGAAGCTTTGCAGTCTAGTCTAATTTTCCGTAAATGTAATGAAAGATGATGGGATAAGCAATGCAGTTGAAAAAGACCTTATTCTCTGAGAAAGGAAAACCTTGGGTTATAGTTGTTTCTCTTGTAGGGGTTACTCTGATGGGAATAACAACGTTTTACGCTTTGAATATTAGTCGTACTGAGTCGCAACAGTCTGAGGTCAATACTGAGGTTAACCCACCGAAAATAAAAACTATTTCGGCTTTGGGACGACTGGAACCTTTGGGGGAAGTGATTAATTTAGCCCCACCACCAACCCAAGGGGGAGCAAAAATTGCACAATTATTGGTGAAAGAGGGGGATAGGGTAAAAGTAGGACAAACCCTCGCTATTTTAGATAATATTAACATCAAAAAAGCTGCTGTTAAGGCGGCAGAACAAGAGGTTAAGGTCAGCCAAGCTAACTTAGAAATTGTCAAAGCAGGGGCGCAATTAGGGGAAATTCAGGCACAAGAAGCTACTATTCAACAATTAGAAGTAGAATTAGCAGGAGAAACTGCTATCAATCAAGCAACTATTACACAGTTAGAAGTAGAATTAGCAGGAGAAAAACAACAACAAACTGCTACTATTGAACGATTCAAAGCTGAATTAAAAGATGCTCAAAGAGAGTATCAAAGATATGAAGTTTTAGCAGCAGATGGGGTCATTTCTCAATCAGAATTAGAACAACGGGAATTAGAATTAGATCAATCTAGAAAAAGTTTAAGCGAAGCCGAAGCAAGATTGAATAAAACTATTAATATATTAGGGAAGCGAATATTAACAGAAAAATCACAATCTCGTAAAGAAATTAATAGTTTACAGCAACAAATAATAACAGCTAAAGCTAACTTAAATCGTATCGCAGAAATTCGCCCCGTTGATGTACAAAAAGCACAAGCAGAATTAGATAGGGCGATCGCTCAATTAGCAGAAACCAAAACCGATCTAGATTTAGCTTATATTAAGTCTACTTTGGATGGACAAGTGTTAAAAATTCATACCTATCCAGGAGAAAAAGTTGATGATAATAATGGGGTTTTAGAACTGGGTAAAACAGACCAAATGATGGTAGTTGCAGAGGTTTATGAGAGTGAAATTAATCAAGTAAAAATAGGACAAAAAGCTATTATAAAAAGCGATAATAATAGCTTTCCAGGAACTTTAGAAGGAACGGTTAATAAAATTGGTTTACAAATTGGTAAAAAAGACGTTTTAGATACGGATCCGGCTGCGGATGTTGATGTCAGAGTGATTGAAGTAGACATCTTATTAACCCCTGAGTCATCGGCTAAAGTTTCGGGACTCACTTATGCCAAAGTTATTACAGAAATTCAATTATAAATATCATGAAAACTCCTTTAGCTTGGTTACAATTAACCCATGAAAAAACCCGTTTATTAGTGGCATTAGCAGGGATTACTTTTGCTGATGTTTTGATGTTTATGCAGTTGGGTTTTCGAGATGCTTTGTTTGATAGTTCTGTGAAACTTCATCAAAGTTTAGACGGTGACATTTTTATCCTTAATTCTAAAACTGATACTTTAACAGGAATTAGAAGCTTTTCTCAACGGAGATTATACGAAACATTAGGGGTGGATCAAATAGAAAGTGTTACACCTATTTATATCGGTGTTTCTACTTGGAAAAATCCCCTAGCAAGAAAAACTAGAAATATTTTAAATGTTGGTTTAAATCCTGATCAAAATGTAATTATGTTGCCTGAAGTTCAAGAAAAAATCTCAGTTACTAAACAACAAGATGTTGTTTTATATGATCGTTTGGGTCGCCAAGAATTTGGTCCTATTCCTGAATTATTCGATTCAGGAGAAACAGTAAAAACAGAAGTAGGAAACCGTCAAATAAAAGTTGGGGGACTGTTTTCTGTCGGGACTTCTTTTGGTGCAGATGGGACAATTATTACCAGCGATGTTAACTTTTTGCGCTTATTTCCTGAGAGAAAACAAGGGTTAATTGATATTGGGGTAATTAAATTAACATCAGAAGCAAATTTACAAGAAAATCTTGATTTTTTAAGAAAGAATTTTGCTTATGAAGATATTAGTTTTTATTCTAAAGAAGAGTTTATACAACACGAAAAAAAGTTCTGGAGAACGAGAACAGCGATCGGGTTTATTTTTACTTTGGGAACTATTATGGGGTTTGTGGTGGGAACGGTTATTGTTTATCAAATTTTATATACAGATGTCGCTGATCATTTACCTGAATATGCTACCCTAAAAGCGATGGGATATACGGATTTTTATCTATTAACTGTGGTGTTTCAAGAAGCAATTATCTTAGGTATTATTGGCTTTATTCCTGGTCTTTCTTTTTCAATGTTACTATATTACAATGCAGCTAAAGCCACCGGTTTACCCATTATGATGGTAACTTCAAGAGCGATTACTGTTTTAATTTTAACCATTTTAATGTGTTGTATTTCTGGTGTTATTGCTGTCGGTAAATTACGCGCTGCTGATCCAGCAGATATCTTTTAACAGTTATCAGCTATCAGTCATCAGTTATAAGTTTTTTAGTTATTGTTAAGGTCAATAAATTATGAAGAATAATCCTGTAATTGATATTCAAAAACTTGATCATTATTTTGGAAAAGGAGAGTTGAAAAAACAAATACTTTTTGATATTAACCTGACCCTAAAATCAGGAGAAGTGGTTATTTTAAAAGGGCCTTCTGGTTCGGGTAAAACAACTTTATTAACATTAATGGGAGGACTGCGATCGCCACAAAATGGTAGTCTTAAAGTGTTAGGACAAGAATTAGTGGGTGCAAAGAAACATCAATTAGTTAAAATTAGACGTAATATCGGTTATATTTTCCAGTCCCATAACCTTTTAGAATGTTTAACAGCAAGACAAAATGTAGCTATGTCTTTGGAGTTACATCCTCAATATTCTCAGGGAGAAATTAAACAAAAAACCCAAGAAATATTAGAAGCAGTAGGGTTAGGAGAAAGAATCAATTATTATCCTCAAAAACTCTCTGGAGGACAAAAACAAAGAGTTGCGATCGCTCGCGCATTAGTTAGTCGTCCCAAGATGGTTTTGGCCGATGAACCCACCGCATCTCTTGATAGTAAATCAGGTCATGATGTGGTTAATATTATGCAAAAATTAGCCAAAGAACAAGGATGTACCATTTTAATTGTTACCCATGATAACCGTATTTTAGACGTAGCTGATCGCATTGTAGAATTAGAAGATGGACATCTTAAAAAGACTAAACTAGAGGTTAGTTAAACTTTATTGAGATTTATGTAATATAATGCTATAAAAATTCAATTTTATTTTGCATTTCTTCTGGTTCAACTACTTCCCAAATTAGAATTAATATATTCAAAATTTCGCTAATTGAACGGCATTTTTGATCACAATAAGTAATTCCTACATGAGTTATTCCCTTACTATGAAGTATCACAAAATCATCGTCATGAGTAACCACTATACGATTTTCAGATATGGCAAAAGCAATTTGTTCTCTATCTGTGGCACCAATTAATCCTACTTCTGAAGTTGTAGTAACATCAATTCCGTAACGACGTAACCCTAAAGCAACTGCATTACTTACGCTTTCATCTAAATGAAATTTAATTTTCTTCACTATTAATTTTTTGAAGTTTTTGCTGTAAAATTGAAGGGTTTTGTGATTTTATTTCCTGAATAAAAGCTTCTGATTCTTTCATTTGTTGAGAAATTTCCTCTACATGATCATGATAGTAAGCTAAAGCTGAATAAACATCAGATAGGGTAATGGTAGGATGATGAGTGATAATCTCATGGGGAGACATTCCCATTTGTTCATGCCAAATTACAATATCTTGAACTCGGATGCGATGTCCAGCAATACAAGGTTTTCCTCCACAAATACCTGGAGTGATTTGGATATGTTCTTTGATAATATTAATGGACATGGTATAGGAAACGTTATTAGATACTCTCATTATAGTACGATTTTAACTAGATTTAATCTTCATCTTCATCTAGATTTTTCAAGAAAAAGAACTCATTTTAAAATTGGGCAAGTTTGATAATGCTATTATTAGAAACGAATTAAGACAATATTTAGAATCATCATCAACAGATTTTATCAATAGTTTGCAATCTTTACAACAACGTTATTTAGTCAGGAAAAATATTAATGAAGACAAAAATAAATCAATGTTGAATTAAACAATAACCTATCATCTCTATAACAACGATAGAATAATTTCCATTACTAAAAATCCTTAATATTTTCTAAATAAATCCCCACAAACCTGTAAGATTATCTTAATACTTACCGTTATATAACATAGGAAGAACTCACACATGACAGTTGCCAGCGCAATACCAACATTTTGTCAAGGAATTCAACATTTTGGGGAAAACTTACCCAAGTCCGAACAATATACTACAGAAGCAGCCATAAAATCAGGAAATAAAGCCATTTCCTCTCCTAACGATCCTAACGCCGTCTTTCAAACCCTTCTCGCAGCCGACGCATTACGTTACTTAACCCTACAAACCGCCGCTACCAAACAGTCAGGCCACCCTGGAGGGTTTGCAAGTATCGCCGACACCATTGCAGCTTTAGTGATGTTAGGTCATAAAAACATTCTGACTGAAGTTGGCCATCACGCACCCGGCTTTTACAGTAATATGTTTTTAGACCGTTCCCTAGAAGACATGGGTATCACCACTGTGCAGCAGATGGGAGAACGGTTCCGAGAGATGCACGGACTTTTAGGACACCTTTCCGGACAAATACCCGGACTTCTCAACCCTGCTGGACCCTTGGGACAAGGACAACACTTTGCCATGGCCGGGGCCAAGTTACATCCTGGGGTACTTTTCCCTGTCACCATTGGAGATGGTGGGTTAGGGGAACCCTATATTATGAGTAGTTTTGCCCACTTTAACACCGCCTACCCTCAAGTAACTAACTTCTTACCCATCCTGGTTTGGAACGGTTATTCCCAGGAACACCATAGTATGGTTTCCACCAAAACCAACGAAGAAATGATCGCTTATTGGCAAGGAAACGGCTTTGCAGAGGTCATTTTAGTCAACGCTAAAGACTACGATGACAGCAACCAAGCAGGGGAATATGTGGATAGTACCCAGTTTTCTCTTACCAAACGGTTAGCCTTTACCCAAGCTATTTTAGAAGCAACGGATCAAGCAGCTAAGTCTGCTTTAGGCGGAAAATTAACCGTTCTCATCGTCAAACAACTCAAAGGGGCCGGGGTTCACAAACGGGGCGCAAAATCTCATAATTTATATCCTGGGGATAACTTAGAAAAAGATTACATTGTTAATGCTTTAAAAGAACGCGCTTTATCACCTGAAGCTTGGCAACTTGTCCGTACAAACTTTGAACGGTCTGCTGGTGGCCCTGCGTCTCATAATGTGGTTACAGAGAAGGTGTTACCTTTGCCAGAGTTGGGAGAGTTACCTTTAACAGAATATGAGGTACATGGAGACAAAAAAGTTGCTACTACCGCTATGGGTGAGTTAGTGGTTCATGTGGGACAAAAAGACCCTAACTTTGTCATTGCCAATGCTGATGGAAATGCTGCTTCTGGCATTAATAATATCAATATTGGTTTAAAAATTGTTCATCCTACGGTTGACGATCTCTATTTTCAAGGGCCAGGAGGACAAGTTTATGAACCTTTAAGCGAAGATGCTTGTTCTGGTTTAGCTGCCAGTTTAGCTTTATTTGGGTCAAGAACTTTATGGTGTTCCTATGAGTCTTTTGCTATCAATGGTTTACCCATCTGGCAGACAGTAACACAAGCAATGGCTGAGTTACGTCGTCCCACTCCTTCTACTATTACTTTATTCACTGCCGGTGCCTTGGAACAAGGGCGTAATGGTTGGACTCATCAACGGCCCGAAATTGAAAATTATTTTGCTGGAATGATGAGAAATGGTAACATCTTTCCTCTCTTTCCTTGCGATGCAAATAGTATTCAGGTTTGTTATGATTGGGCGGTTAAAACAAGTAATAAAGGCATCACTATTACTGCCAGTAAGTCACCCTTACCGATCAGAACTACTTTAGAACAAAACCGTCAAGGTTTAGAGGATGGGGGCATCATTTTACATGACAGTGAAGGTAAGAAAAAAGTTGTTTTTGCTGTCATTGGCGACATGACTTTAATTCCTGTATTTGATGCTGCTTTACACCTAGAAAATGAAGGTATTGGGGTAAGAATCGTTTCCGTTATTAGTCCCCGTCGTTTATACCGTCCCCATGACGTTGCTTGGGAAACTTGCAGCGAAAAGGATAGTCATTTCTTAGATGATCAAGGGTTTGAAAAATTGTTTGGCGGTGACGCTTTAATTGGGGTAACCGGTGGAACTTCTGCTATGTTAGAACCGGTTATGTTACGCAGCAATAGTAAGCGTGATACCTTTGCTTGGAAGCGAGGAGAAACAGCTTCTAGTGCAGGACAAATTATGGAATTTAATGGTTTAACCGCAGACGCTTTAAGTAAGCGCGCCAGCGAATTATTAGCCTAATATTGTAGGGTGGGCAATGCCCACCTTTTAGAAAAAGAGAAATTTGAAATAATAATTACTGTAGTAGGTGTTACAATTTCTATGAGCTTATTAGCATCAGGACTAATTTCTTTTTTCCAATATCAACAAGCAGGAAAAAATATACAAAATTCTCAAAAAAATTCCTGAAATTGAAAAAAAGTATATAAGCACTAACTATACTTTTTTGATTTTACCCATGTTTGTAGTTCTTTCATAGACTGAAAAGTCGAGAGTTGAGGATCAATTTTTAAATGAGCGATTAATCCTTTTATCATATAAATAGCTTCAATCAACTCCTGTTTAGAAACCTTACTGTTTCCAGAATGAACGATAGAGGATCGAGTTTCATATAATTTTTTGATTTTTATCTCAATTTGCGAACGAGTCTCATTATTTTTGCCCAAAATAAAAGCGGCGAATTCTGTTAACTGACTGGCAATACTTGGAGAAATTAAAATACCTTTTTCTCTAAACGTTAATAATGCTTCTAAAGCAAACATAACTTGAATAAATGATCTCGCGAAATCTGTATCTCGCAAACTCTTGCCAATCCATTCAACGGCTGTGATAACTCGTTTATTTATCTCAGAAGGATTAGAATCACTATGAATTTTCCAAATTATATCATGTCCTTTTCGTTGATCTGTAAAAACAGGAAGATTCATATCAAATAGTCTTCCTGCACCTTTTATTTTTAAATCAGTATGAAATCTATCAGTAGAACTTGATAATAATATAGATTGATACATTGATTTTTGATAATGCTCAAAAACAGCGATATCAAATCGTTCATCCCTATCAAAGTAAATAAATCTGATATTACCTTCTGCCAACATATATCTAATTATATTATCGAATTGATAAAAATATTTTTCTGCTCTTTCTTGAATTCTTTCGGAGTCTCTACCCCTTAATTGAATACTAATTAAAATATTTTCTTGATTATGTAATAACAATTTTCTCCAATATTCTTGTGTGTCTTGAGGATGAGGGTATTTAGAATAAATTAAAGAGGAGTGTTTTGAAAAATCATAAATCGTGAAAATTCCTAACTTTATCGGTAATGGACTAGAAAGTTTTGCGCCATATAAAGGTCTAAAAACTTCACATTGCTCAGCAGGGAATGAAACTAATCTTTTAAACAGATTTTCAATATCTTTTTTTTCTGATTTAACTTCCCGATTAATACATGAACAGATTAAATCTATTAGTTGTTGCTTAACTCTTTCTCTAGAACGAGTTTCATAAACTTCAGGATTTTGTTTCCAAGCTAAATCAATAAGTTGCTCTAAGCTTTCTTTATTGTTTCCTGAAAATACAATATGATTTCCATTTCTCATCCCGTATGCTTCATAAGATCCATTTTCTGGAACCGATGAAGTGATATCTACTGACTCTATCACGGCGTTAACTTTCTGATTAATATTTTGATAGCTTTTAGCCATTATTTGAAAGATTTTAATTTTTCTCTATTATATTACTGCGTGATCATGCTCTTACCTCTAAGACTCGTGAAAAGTCTGTTAAACTGAAAAAAACTATAGTGCTAGGGTAATGATATGGAAAATAAGATAGAGTATGTTGGGACGGTAAAAGCTTCATCTCTTCTCAAAATATGTCCCCAACGAGTGCGCCAACTTTTAGCTGACGGGAGAATTAAAGGAGCTTTTAAAGATGGACGGTTCTGGAAAATTCCTTTATACAAAGGCATCCCGAAGATTATTCCTGGAACTAGAGGGCCGAAAGGAACCTGGCGCAAACGTCCTCAAACCATGCCAACGCGCATTCATGTTAACGGCGATCGCATCAGAGCCAATATCAATCAAGACTCTATTGCTCCGGTGATTATGATTCGCCAAGGTTCTAATCACATCACTTACTGTGACGAAGTTAAGATTAACGGACCTTGTAAGCTGACCTATTCCCCTCATAAATCCATTTCAGGGGGTGCTAGGGTCTGGATTGAAGTTGATCAAGATGTCCCCATCATTCCTCTAAAATTTTCTACTTGATCTCAATTAAGTATTATAGTTTTAGAAGATCGTTGCAATGAATAATAATATCAAAAATGATGATCTGTTAGAAGATTATTCTGAGGTTTTAACCAAGTCGCATATGAAAAATGCAGTTAGAGGAAACTATTCTTAATCGATAACAGATAGTGATACTTCTGCTGTCAGAATTATCGGTGAGAATCAAGATACATACGTTACAATCAAAACTATAGAAGTTGAAGCGATCGTTAACAATGAAGGTCAACTAATAATACAAATTCCTTCAAATCTAGAACCAGGTAAATATAAAGCTGTATTAATCCTAGAAGAATCAAAGGAACAAAATTAATGATTTTGAGGGTCTATTGCTCTTTGTTTTAATGAGAAGTAATTATTATTTGTTAATTATTAATTACGAGTAGTGGAGGGGGCAGATATATCCCGTCGTGAGTCGGGAAATTCCACCCATGATTTGTTATTTGGGTGGGGAATATATTAGCGACGAATGCCAAGACGTTTAATCAAGGTTTGATAACGATTGGTATCTTTGCCATTAATATAGGCTAATAATCGGCGACGACGGCCAATCATTTTCAGGAGTCCTCTACGTGAAGCATGATCCTTGGGATTTTGCTTAAGATGATCCGTCAATTGGGTAATGCGTTTGGTGAGGATAGCGACTTGTAAATCGGCTGAACCGGTGTCGGTTTCGTGAACCTGATATTCACTAATCAGGGTTTGCTTTTCACTAGCGGTTAAACTCATAAAAATAATTGAATAAATACTCCAACCTCTTATAATATCATTTACTTTCTCATTTAACTACCATCACCAGTCTTCATTATTAATCTCGGATGGAATCTGAGAAAAATTAGTGCATAACTTAATCTGGGAGTCTAAACTAAAGAAAGATTGACTCGTGGCAAGTCCAGATGAGCTTCTGCATTAACCCTCAATGTTCTAATCCTGATAACCAGGACACATCCCTATTTTGCCAAAGCTGTGGCTCGGAGCTACTGCTTGATGGACGCTATCGTGTCCTTAAAGAGCTAGGTGGTGGCGGTTTTGGTAAAACCTACGAGGTACAGGATAGTAACCCCCAAAACTCCGATAGTAACAAACCCATTAATAAAGTTCTCAAAGTCCTTCTCCATAATCATTCTAAGTATGTTGAACTATTTGAAAGAGAAGTCCATGTTTTGAGTCGTCTTCACCATCCAGGGATTCCCCAGGTTGAACGGGATGCTCATTTCACCTTTTTCGTAAAAAATAGTAATACACCCCTGTACTGTTTAGTGATGGAAAAAATAGAGGGACTAAATTTGAGGCAGTATATTGCTCAGCGAGGTACCTGTATTTCCCAAAAGATGGCCATTCAATGGTTGATGCAGTTATTACGAATTTTAGAAGAGATCCATCATCATAACTTTTTTCATCGTGACATTAAGCCTTCCAACATTATGTTGCGTTCTACGGGACAATTGGTTTTAATCGATTTTGGCACCGCTCGGGAGGTGACAGACACTTATTTGTCAAAACAACCGAGTGGAGGGGTGACAGGGCTATTTTCGGCGGGCTATAGCCCCATTGAACAGTTAAATGGTCAGGCAGTTCCCCAGTCAGATTTTTTTGCTTGGGGACGGACACTTGTTTATTTGTTGAC
>JBFRWO010000312.1:0-3179 GCA_051439625.1 Crocosphaera sp.
CCCAATTCAGGAATTTTTTTCGGTCCAAAAATTAATAAAGCAACAATAAGAATAATAGCAATTTCGGGCCATCCCAGTCCCAACATAGATATCTCCAAAAGTTAAGTTATGTCTGCATTTTGTCATAAGGGTACACTCTCAGTATATCCTGAGAATACTGTCTTTTGTTGCATCGGTTACCTAAACATGACAACTTTACAAACCTCACCCCCTACTTTACCACTACACCCATTAATTCATCAGTTAGCTGAGGTTATCGTATCCCATTGGCAAGAATATTTAGATTTAAGCCCCTACGAGTTACCAGATGGTTTAGGCTATGTAGAAGGGAAACTAGAAGGGGAAAGATTGGTTATCAAAAATCGTTGCTATCAATCTCCCCAATTTCGTAAAATGCACCTAGAATTGGCTAGACTGGGGCAGGGATTAGATATTCTCCACTGTGTCATGTTTCCCAACCCCAATTATTCCCTACCAATGTTTGGTTGTGACATTGTGGCCAGCAAAAGAGGTGTTAGTGCAGCGATCGCAGATTTATCTCCTACTAACCCTGAGTTAACCCTATCTGATGAGTATAATCAAGCATTATCTCAGTTGAAAACCCCATCATTTTCTGATCAGCGAGAATTACCCGAATGGGGCGATATTTTTTCAGAATACTGTTTATTTATTCGTCCCGATACTCAAGAAGAAGAAAAACTATTTCTGCAACGAGTAGGCGACTTTTTGAAAATACATTGTAGCCAAGCAAACAAGTCTCCAATTGTTTCGACTCAACAAAGAGAAATTAATCTACAGAGTCAACAATATTATTGTCAAAAACAACAAAAAAACGATAAAACTCGTCGTGTTTTGGAGAAAGCTTTTGGCGATAGTTGGGCTAATAGATATATTACTGAGGTATTATTTGATATCCCTAACAATTAACTTTGATAAGTTAATCATTATCAGTTAAATCTTTTGTTTAATGTTCACTATTTATCTATTTAATGGAGATAGTTCATAATGAATGAAAAGGCCAAATTACTAGAAACAATTGCTGGTAAAAATAGAGGGTTATTAGCGACAGAAATGGATCGAGTGAGGGTATTATCGGCCATTGAACAACTGGAAGATCATAACAGCAATCCAGCCCCCCTTAAAACCCCTGAATTATTAGACGGAAATTGGCGATTACTCTACACAACTAGCAAAGCAATTTTAGGATTAGATCGTTTTCCTGTGTTGCAATTAGGTCAAATTTATCAATGTCTTCGAGTTGAAGAAGCTAAACTTTATAATATTGCTGAAATTGTTGGGGTTCCTTTTTTAGAGGGAATTGTAAGTGTTGCTGCTACGTTTGAAGCAACATCAGAAAAAAGGGTACAAGTTAAATTTGAACGGTCTATTGTTGGATTACAACGGGTTTTAGGGTATAAATCTCCTAATAAATTAATTAAAGACATTGAAACAGGAAAAAAATTCTTTCCCCTAGATTTTAGTATCGAAAGTCGAGAACAACAAGGATGGTTAGATATTACCTATTTAGATGAAGATTTACGCATAGGAAGAGGTAATGAAGGAAGTGTTTTTGTGTTAGCCAAAGAAAAAAGAATATAGTAGATCAAAAGCTTGATAGAAAATGATTTAGGGGCAAATTCTCCGATAATCGCTCTCCATTCGTGCTGAAGTCTCAGAAATACCCTCTTTTTACCCTTAAACTCAAACCTAATAGCAGCAAGGTTTTTACCTCCTCCCTCCTGCCTCCTACCCCCTGCCTCCTGCTATGGCAAACAAAATCTGAGATCCCTGTACGTTTTTTCTCGTTTTCGAGATAAACTACAGTATGATAAAAGATTGTTGTTGATATTATCATGAGTGTAGTTAGCCAAGTTATTCTCAAAGCAGACGATGAACTCCGATATCCTAGCAGTGGTGAACTCAAGGGTATCCAAGACTTTTTGAGTACAGGGGCCCAGCGTGTTCGCATTGCTGACACCCTTGCTGAAAACGAGAAAAAAATCGTTGATGAAGCTCAGAAAAATTTGTTTAAAAAACGACCCGAGTATCGCTCTCCTGGGGGTAACGCCTACGGTCAAAAGCAGTATAATCAGTGTTTACGGGATTATAGCTGGTATTTACGCCTAGTTACCTACGGTGTCTTAGCAGGAAGCAAAGAACCCATTGAAAAAATTGGTTTGATTGGAGTTAAAGAAATGTATAACTCCCTCAACGTTCCTGTACCTGGAATGATTGATGCTATTCGCTGCCTCAAAGATGCAGCATTAGGACTTTTGAGTAATGAGGATGCAGAAGAAACTGCCCCTTACTTTGATTACATGATTCAAGCTATGTCCTGATATCTTCCCGACCCCGAAACAGCTTTTTACGGGGCGGGTTTCCTAATATTCAGATACAATTTTTAGCTAGGGTCTTCATCGGAAGTTTTTGATAAATGAATATCCGGATCTTGTGCAACCCAACCCACAGGAGATTGAAAACGGACTTCAAAATGTAAATGAGGGTTTAATAAATCAGGCCGTCCCGTTTTCCCCACATACCCTAAAACATCTCCAACTTGCACCGACCGACCCATACGAGTCTCAAAACGACTGAGATGACCATAACGGGTTTGCCTCCCATTGCCGTGGTCCACAATCACCAAAAAACCATAATTTCCCTCTTGGCCCACATAAACCACTTTTCCTGAGTCTGCTGCTAACACAGGGGTTCCCACTTCAGCTAAAATGTCTATTCCCCCATGAAAAAAAGACTCTCCCGTATTGGGTTCAACGTGCCATCCATAACTTAAACCAACTTGTGCGATCGCTGGCAAAGGATAACCCCTCAATCCAGTATAATTATCCTGAGAAGGACTTTTCCCAGGTTGCCAATTAACCCCAGGAATAAAGACCACTGTTGGGGTTTCCACACAACCATTAATCTCAAATAAAACATCAGCACGAACACCATAAGCAGTGGCTAAGTCTTGCCATGTTGCCCCATTGGGAACTGTAATTGAAATCCCATTGAAAGGAGGAATTAAAATTTCCTGTCCCACTTGAACTTGTCCCCCTTCTAAACCAGGGTTGACACCTATCAGAGTTTGAGGGATTAAATTATACTGTTGCGCAATAGTTTCGAGCGTTTCCCCTGAAATAACCCGATGACGTTGTAAACGGGATAAAACTGGCCTTGGA
>JBFRWO010000313.1:0-5275 GCA_051439625.1 Crocosphaera sp.
TGTATAATTTCATTGCCATTAATCTTCACTTTTTTATTTATGGATAACGCCTTATTAGAGCAAATCATTGGCATTAGCGGTTACATCATCTATATCACCACCTCAGCAGCAGTATACGGTATTTTTGCCCTGGGATTAAACTTACAATGGGGGTTTACTGGACTAATTAATTTTGGTGTGGTAGGTTTTATGACATTGGGGGCTTATACTAGCGTCTTATTAACTATAAAAGGGTTTCCCTTCATCATCGCTGTTTTAGCAGGGGCTATTTTAGCAGCTATTTTAGGGTTATTGATTGGACTTTCTACCCTACGTCTTCGAGAAGATTATCTGGCTATTGTTACTATCGGTGTCTCAGAATTAGTTCGTTTAGTTGCCTTAAATGAAGAATGGTTAACTAATGGGGCATTAGGGTTAAGACAATACCCTTTACCTTTGAATATAGAGCCAAATTTTCCCATCAAATTATCATTAATTCTCGTGTTAACATTCTTGGCTGTTTATGCAGAATGGACACTCTATAAAAGTTTAGCTTTTCAGTGGAAACAAAATAAAGAAATACAAGGAAAAAGTTATCAACCGAGAAAACCTTTTAGTTTAATTATTTGGGGAATTATTGCCACTTCTTTAATTTTATTGGTTTATATTACAGGGACAACTGCTCTTTGGTTTTATACTTATAAAGCAGGGTTAATGGTCTTAGTTTTATCAGTTTTAGCTGTTATTTATGCTGGTTTAGAATTTTTGGTTCATTCTCCTTGGGGACGGATTCTTAAAGCCATCCGAGAAGACGAAGAAGTGCCTAGAGCATTGGGTAAAAATATTCTCTTATATAAGTTACAATCCTTTATGTTAGGAGGTGCGATCGCAGGAATTTCTGGGGCTTTCTTTGCTTGGCAATTAACTACTATTTTCCCGGATAAATTTGAGCCTTTGATTACTTTTAATACTTGGATTATTGTCGTTTTAGGAGGTTCGGGAAGCAACGCAGGAACCCTTTTAGGGGCGGTTATTTTTTGGGCTTATGATTCTTTAACTCGCTTTGTCTTACCTCAACTACAAATTTTAAGTCCTAGTCAATTGGGGTATTTTAGAATCATGATTATTGGTCTAATTTTGATGATTTTAATGGTTTGGCGACCCCAAGGTATTCTAGGTAAAAAAGAAGAATTAACTTTGGGTCGTTAGTTGCTCAACTGTTTTATGTATTTGAAATAGTTTTGAACGACAAAACCCAATCTAGGGTAAGGTTAACCAAGCTACCAGGCTATTGTGCTAACCGCCTCTGATTGGGTTGGAAAATGTATTGGGGATTTTATTTTAGATCCCTACTACTTAGTATAGCAAAGATTAATGTAAGGCATTACAGAAAATCGTTTAAAATTAAAATTAATGATTAATCTCTATATCAGTTAATTTTATGGCTCAATCTAGAAAACGAGCATCCTCCCAAAGTATTGATAACCCAAGTATTGCGCCGATTGGTCAATTGCTCGATATTGAACAAATTCAACTCCCACATAGGCAACCCCGACGCTCTTTTAACCGAGAAAAGTTAGCGGAATTAACAGCATCTATAGAAGAGTATGGCATCTTAGAACCTTTGATTGTTCGACCCCTTAACGATCGCCTTTATGAGTTGGTAGCAGGGGAACGTCGTTATCGTGCAGCGAAAAATGCAGGAAAAACACAAATTCCCGTGATTGTTAAAGATATCGATGAACAACAAGCTTTTGAGTTAGCTTTGCTAGAAAATATGCAACGGGATGACCTTAACGCTATTGATGAAACAGAAGGGATGCTGGAGTTGATTCGTCAAAATTTAGATATTGCTTCTAATCAAGAGGTAATTCAACTTTTAAACAAAGCTGCCAATGCTCAAAGACGAAATCAACCTTTGACGGATAACGTTACACGTCAGATACAAATTATTGATGAACTGTTCATAAAGATAGGGCGATCTAATCGGGAGAGTTTTCGCACCAATCGTCTACCGTTATTGAATTTGCCTGATGATGTCTTACAAGTGTTGAGGCAAGGGAGATTAGACTATACCAAGGCTAAGGCGATCGCTAAACTTGAGAGTGAGATTGACCGCAGAAATTTGATGGAGTTAGTCATAACTGAAAAATTAACCTTGAGCCAACTTAAGGAAAAGATTCAAGAAATTTTAGAAGAAACACAAACAGTGACAAGGGTTAGTAAATCAAAAGATTTGTATGCAGAGTTTAAAGCTATCACCAAAATTCAATCCGATGCTTGGCAAGATGAAGATAAAAAGGCTCAACTGGAAGCTTTATTAATGCAGCTTAAAGAGATTTTGGAATAACACATCTGCTTGAGCAAGATTTGACGGATAACGTTACACGTCAAGTGCATAAAATGAACTTGACATTATCACAACATTTACATCATCTTTTTCCCCTGCTATAATGGGGAACAGTGCAGACGCATATAATTTTTGAAAAGCAGACTTACTAAGCGTTATAGCGATATGGTGAAGAATTTCAGACTTGCCTTAAATTCTTGTCGGTACAACCACCATAAAAGCGAAAAAATTGAGAGGCTAAAGACTTCATGTTCCTGAACCTGCTACGTTCCCGAACCCGGAACAATTATTGGACTTTTTGCAGTGGGGAGTTTAAGTTTAGGTCTTAAACGCAAAAAGCAATCATAAAATAATTTGGTATATAAAATTTCTATATGGAATCCTGGTTCGGGATATATTTCGGTGTTTAGAAAAAATGAGACTGAACCTGCTAATGTTCCCGAACCAGGAACAATTATTGGACTTTTTGCAGTGGGGAGTTTAAGTTTAGGTCTTAAACGCAAAAAGCAATCATAAAATAATTTGGTATATAAAATTTCTATATGAAATCCTGGTTCGGGATATATTTCGGTGTTTAGAAAAAATGAGACTGACATCACCCCACCCTAAAATTACTCAAACATTAGTCAAAAACGATTTTTTAAGTTAAACTAACTAATATAGGTGTCAAGCTACCAGGCTAAATCCGCCTTACTGTTGAATTAGGAAATGTATTATGTTCTTCAAAAAACCGAATAAACCCAAAAAATTAGACAATGATCAGCATTATCTAAGCTTCACCATTGCTAAAGTTCTCTCTTTGACGTTAATCCTTTGTATATTGGGATCAATCGTCTTAAGTATCCAGGGTAAAGCAACCCCTAATCTAATTAGTCATCTTGCTCAAAGTTCTTTTGCAACCTTAACAGGAATGTTAATTACTCGCTTGTAGAAAAAGTTTAGTCTGTAGGGTGGGCAAATAGGGATAATTGATAGCTTAATCAAGATATTCTCTATCATTGCCCACCATCATCGTTCTTATCAAATTTTGATAAAATGGTAGGCAAAATTAGCCACTTAACTTGATTATTAGGAAGTTAAAGAGGTTCCTGGGAATGACAATTAAACATATATAGAAAAATTAAGATCAAATGATAACGAATATTTACGAGACAGATTTTGGTTTGTGGTTAGAAAAACAAGCGATCGCAATTAAGAATCGTGACATCAACGCCATCGATTGGGACAATTTAATTGAGGAAATTGAAAACTTGGGTAATCGTGACAAAAGAGAAATTAATAGTCTAACTTATCGTCTTTTGTCTCATTTACTATTTTATAGCTATTGGACTGATCATCGGGAATTATATCTTAATGGTTGGGCAGAAGAAATTGATAATTTTCGCAACGATTTATTAGCTTTATTGGAGAGTAAAACTTATTACAATTACTTTTTAACTCAATTAGATATTAATTATAATAAAGCCTTAAAAGTAGCTAATAAAAAAGTACAACGATCTAACTTATATATCCTTCCTTCTTTTCCTGAAAACTGTCCTTTTACCATTGAACAGATATTAGATGAAGATTTTTATGTTTTGTAGGAGTCAATAGCTTGTTGAACCGCAAATTTTTAATTCATTCTAAGCACATATAGCAATCAGTAATGATTTATGATTGCTCAGGACATAATAATATTATGTCCCTACAAATCACTCTTGTAGGGGTTTAACACTGTTAAACCCTGCTCAATATTTTCTCACAACTGAAACCTGATTGCTATATATAACACCACCCATTATGATTAGGAAGTTAAAGAGATTCCTCGTTCGTTGGAATGACAATTAAAAATGAATACTGAGAAAGCAAGACTTTTATATTAAGCAAAATTGTAAGAAGTTGATTTTATATAAGTACAAGGACTTTATTAAATCTCAAGATTGTTGCTGAATTTTTCCCTATACTTTTAATGATGATCATCTCGATCCCATAATCTAGAAAAATTTTTATGACTAAGTTTGTTTTTGTAACCGGTGGTGTTGTTTCCAGTATTGGTAAAGGTATTGTAGCTGCGAGTTTAGGCCGCTTATTCAAATCCCGAAATTACTCCGTTTCCATCCTTAAACTTGACCCTTATATTAACGTTGACCCCGGTACGATGAGTCCCTATCAACACGGGGAAGTATTTGTTACCGATGACGGGGCCGAAACCGACTTAGACTTAGGCCATTACGAACGCTTCACAGATACTCCTATGTCCCGTCTCAATAGTGTCACCACTGGATCGATCTATCAAGCAGTTATCAATAAAGAACGACGCGGGGCCTATATGGGAGGAACTGTGCAAGTTATTCCCCATATTACCAACGAAATTAAAGAACGCATCCATCGTGTTGCCAAAAATACCAGTCCTGACATTGTGATTACCGAAATTGGCGGAACGGTGGGAGATATCGAATCTTTGCCCTTTTTAGAAGCAATACGGCAGTTTCGCAAGGATGTGGGACGCAATAACGTTATTTATATGCACGTTACCTTAATTCCTTGGATACCAGCAGCTAGGGAAATGAAAACTAAACCTACTCAACACTCCGTTAAAGAGTTGCGATCGATTGGTATTCAACCAGATGTGTTAGTCTGTCGTTGCGATCGCCCTTTAAAGGAAGGGATGAAGGAAAAACTATCAGAATTTTGTGACGTTCCCGTAGAATCTGTAATTACAGCGCAAGATGCTAGTAGTATTTATGAAGTGCCGTTAGTGGTAGAAAAAGAAGGTTTAGCCCAACAAACCCTAGAATTATTGCGCTTAGAACCCCGTAAACCGGATTTAAGTCAATGGCAAACCTTAATCCAAAGAATGCAGTCCCCGAAACGAGAAATTGAAGTGGCCTTGGTGGGGAAATATGTTCAACTCAGCGATGCTTATTTATCGGTGGTAGAATCCTTGGTACATGGCGGTATTGCTAC
>JBFRWO010000314.1:0-2551 GCA_051439625.1 Crocosphaera sp.
TTTCCTTCTGCTTTGTTAACTGAATGCTTTACTGTTTTTCCATCAATATTAACCACATCTCCTGGCATCAATTCTGTGATTGAACTAACCCAATCTCGAAAACACTGCTCAAATTCAGACGCGTCAATTCGAGCGAACACTCGTCCCGCTTTTCTCACAAAATCTGCGATCGCCAACAACAAAAGCCTTACAGGAGTTGGGTTAGACCAGTGCGATCGCCAATTTCCCCAATCAACAGTCTGTTGTCAGATTTTAAGTTAAAATCAACTCAAATTAGACGAAGATAAAAAGATAAATCGATCACTCATTTTTCCGAAACTTTCATCAATGAAATCTCTAATAATACTAGATTAATTGAATAGAATATGCTACAATTAAATTATTAAAGCAATTCCCCGAAAACTGATTTAATGAGTCCCCGTAATTCTCGAAAAACTCGTAAAGTAATCAACTTTAGTAAACAGAAAGGAAAAGAGATAATCGCTAATTTTGAGGGAGGACTAATCACTTCAGATGCAGGAATTGTTTGGATAGCTGAGTTAGATAAAAAACTGGGAATTACGGAGAAGTTTGCTAACTGTTTTCAAGATCATCGTCATCAATCTTATGTAGATCATTCCGTTCACCAGTTGTTGGCTCAAAGACTTTATGGAATTATTTTAGGCTATGAAGATGTTAATGATCATGATAAATTACGTCACGATCCGTCCTTGGCGCTCGCCTTAGAAAAGTTGAAGAATCTTGAAGACAAAGAAGGATGGTTAGCCGGAAAAAGCACAATTAATAGATTGGAATATTGTCCTGAGACTATTCTCGACCAAAAAACGAGTCGTTATCATAAAATAGAACCCAACTTTGAAGCCATTGAAAAATCTTTTGTCGAGATTTTTTTAGAATCTTATAAAAACCCTCCAAAAAGTATTATATTAGACATGGATGTAACTGATGATCAAGTACATGGTAATCAGGAAGGAGCTTTTTTCAGTAGTTATTATCATGGGGTTTGTTATGCCCCTTTATATATTTTTTGTGGGCATCATTTATTGGCAGCTAAATTAAGGTCTTCTAATGTAGATCCAGCCGAAGGAGCCTTAGAGGAATTACAAAGAATTATCGGATTAATTAGAGAAAAATGGCCAGAGACTCATATCCTAGTTAGGGGCGATAGTGCATATTCTCGTGAAGAAATCTTCAAATTTTGTGAAAATCAGCCTTTCGTTGATTATGTTATAGCGATGGGAACTAATAGCGTTCTTAAGTTACGAGCATCTGATGTTATTGAAAAAGCCAAACATGAATATGAGCAAAAACTTACTCCTGTAACTGAATTAATGGATAAGTATTTTCAGAAAGATGAAGATTTAGAAGAAGTCAAAAAAATAGTCCCAATTTCTACTTGGTATCGTTCTATTTGTTACCAAACGGAAAAGTCATGGAGTTGTCAAACAATTGCAGATTGCCGATTGTAGATTGTAGATTGACCCCTGCTTGAAAGACAGGGGCTTGGGATTTGAGATTTAAGATTGTAGATTTACCAATGTTTAAAAACAAAGGCTTGTTCTTATTCAATCTGCAATCTGCAATCTACATTCTACAATCCTTGGTCAAAGAAGAGTTGTCACAAAAGTTTGTTATGGAAATGATGGCTTAAAAATACGTCATGTGGTAACATCTTTACCCGCTTCAAAAATTCCACCGTCAAAACTTTATACAAAGAAATATTGTCCAAGAGGGGAGATGGAAAATCGAATAAAAGAACAACAATTAGACTTGTTTGCTGATAGAACTTCAACTCAAACATTTCAAAGTAATCAACTAAGACTATGGATACATTCTTTCGCCTATGTTATCATAAATGCTTTTCGGAAGAACTGTTTAAAAAAAACTTCATTGGCGAAAGCAACTGTGGGAAGAATTCGTCTTAATCTTCTTAAGTTGGGAGCCAGAATAACTATTAGTTGTAGAAGAATTATTATAGCTATAGCTAGTGCTTGTCCTTATCAACAAATTTTAGCGATCGCTAATAAAAGAATTCAAACTATTCCTGATACTGGATAATTAGCATAAGTTTTATTTTTTCAAAGAGAACTATCATAATTTGTTGACTGACTTATACTTTTATTCAGTCCCATTTGTTGTGAAAATAATCAATAATTAATTCAATTGTTCCCTCTTAACTTCAGTTTTTAGAGAATGAAACTAAAATTTTTTATTCATCTATCTTAAAATTTCTCTTATTCCTAAAAATTATCATTTTTCATCTGGCGAATTGGGCTTTCAAATTAATTTGTGAGAAATTCTGGTAATAATGGTTCATTCAGAAATTTTAACTCTTCTGCGTTTTTTGATAATTTAAACAAATCCGCCGACATATTCCCAATAATTTGCCCCAATGTCGCCATTTCAGAACCCACATGAGGAGTTGCCAAAAAGACAACACCGTTGACTTGCCCTAAAATTGGGGAGTCATTCGTGTCTGCTAACCTCAACATATGCTTAACCACTAATCCACCTAAACTATGGCAAATAAACCACAATGGGACTTGATCTA
>JBFRWO010000315.1:0-3210 GCA_051439625.1 Crocosphaera sp.
GTTGTTATCAGCCGTTAAATTGATGTTTCCACCTGTAGGTAATTGAACTGACTGATTGAGAATAATATCATTACCAGCTGTAAAATTAATGTTTCCACCCGAACTTAATTTAATCTGCCTATTAACAATAATATTATTGCCTGCTTCTGCTTCTAAATCAATATCAAAAATCGTATCAATATCAGCATTAAAAGTGATATTATTGGTAGCTTGAAGTATCACATCAGAAGAAGACAAATCAATAGCAAAAACATCTATCTTGGTGTCTCCATCTCCTCCAATATCAATATCAGAAAATTCGTCGACATCATTCAGATCAAAAGTTTCTGCTTCGGGACTAAAAAATTCAACAACTTCGATATTAGTGGGGTCGATTAATAACGTTCCCATTTCCCCATTAGGTGCGCTAGTATTAACCTGTCCTCGAAAATCTAAAAAGTCTTTTCCTGACACTTCCACAAAGCCACCATTACCAGATAATAATCCTCCTTTTGCCTCTATTTTTCCATAAAAACGAGTTGAGTCATTGCCCCAAACAATGACCTTTCCTCCATCCCCATTTAAGGTAGAATTAGCTTTAATAATTGCCTCAGAACCAACATAAGTATAAGTCGCATTGGGTAAGGTTCCTTGACCTTGAAAATCGCCACCTATTAAAACTGTTCCGGCATTATTGGTATGAGAAACATCAATCAAAGCATTATTTAATAAACCGATGCGATCGCCTAATAATTGAATGGTTCCCCCAGGAGCAACTAAACTACCACTATTAACAACAGTATTACCAAAAAAAGTTATATCTTCCCCTGCATTAACTTCTAAAGTCCCATTATTAATAATACTGCCTTGATGATTAGCAGCGTGATTTAAAAATAAAGTGTTTGGATTAACAGATAATAAATTACTTTTTCCCGGTTCTACTGCACTAAAAAAGCCATCTTCTCCCCATTGAATACTATTTGAGGTAGTAGCATGATAATAACCATTTATATCTAAGCTTGCATTTTCCCCAAAGATAATACCGTTGGGATTAATCAAAAATAGATTAGCGTTTCCTAATACCCCTAACGTACCTAAAATATGAGACGCATTACCCCCTGTAACACGGGAAAGAATATTTTGAATATTAGCAGGATTGGCAAAATAGACGCTCCCATTGGCTCCCACATTAAACTCTAAAAAACTATGAAATAAACTATTTCCACGAATTGCTCCCCCATCAATTCTTTGCCTTAATTGATCGATATTTGTAATTCTCGAATTCTCCGCCCCCAATGTATTGTCAGGAGTTAATTAGACCTCTTGCAAAAGTCTTTTGTGATATAATGGGAGGCTATTTTTTTGTCTAAATTTACGTAACAAGACACCCAGGATTCCTGATTTTTTTGAATGGGATACTAAAGAGCGATCGCCACAAACAAAAATGATTAAAAATGGGCAGCACAAATCAGTCTAGCTAATGATTAAAAGCTCAACTAACTAGAAATTTAATGAATTTTTTTTACAAATTAATTAGCCAGATCATAGTTATGAAGTCCAGCTATTAAGTTCGCTCTTAATCCGAATCTCTTACCACGATTTCGATAAGGATAAGAAAGAATTTTAAAGATTTTTAGTCGTCTATTAATATGTTCGACTGTGATTCTTAATCGATTCAGTTGCCGATTATATCTTTTCTCTTCTTTGCTTAACTTTTTCCCTTTCTTTTTCTTGATCGGGGTTCGACTTAATTGATGAATTTTAGCTATTCCTTGATATCCTTTATCAGCAATAACTTTCATTAATGCCCCAAATTTGACCCCACTATTTTTAAAAAGTTTAAAATCATGAGTTTTTCCTTTTCCGTTGACTAGACACACAATTTGACCAGTTTTTTGTTTAATTACTAATTGTGTTTTCAAAGTGTGTTCTCTTTGTTTTCCACTATAAAACTGTTTTCGTCGTCTTAATGGTCTTTCGATTTGACTTTCCATGACATCCATGACGACCAATTCTTCTTCTGAAGGACTCTGCCATAATTCTTTTTTTCCAGGTAGTCGGAACTGACGAGATTTTATTAATATATTTTCAATTTTATGGACAATACGACAAACGTTAGATTCAGACATTTTCCAGGTTAGACTAATATGGTATAAAGTCCTATATTCTCTCAAATACTCAAGCATCATGAGTATTTGGTCTTCAACTATTAACTTGGGTTTACGTCCTGGTTTCTTCTTCGTTTTTAGGGAAGCTTTAACTGTGCGAACCATCATTCTGAAAGTTTTTTTTTACTCCTGTTAAACGCTTAAATTTCGCTTGTGTTAACTTTTTAGCTTGCCAATATTTCATTATTAAATCAATTTAATTCTCTTTAATAATTATACAACAATTCTTGTTTTAAAACTTAATTGAATTTTTCCACTTTTAAATTCCCCGTTGATGATTTTAGAATCCATGTACTATTTGCTGGCGGTCTCGCTCCGCGAGTGCTGCCGCACCGCAATTTAACAGAGCGATCGCTTGACTACAGTGGCTAATTCCAAAAATAAATAACCCTTTATCATACCATGAAACACTTTTGCAAGAGGTCTATTAAAGAATTCAAAAATTTACTATTACTTCAGGGTTCGTTTCGAGATGTTAAATGTTGGTATGCGAGTCTTGATGATGACGGACAACTTGATTTTCGTTCACAACAAGGAACTCGTCGTAACCCTAAAGAGTTAATTCTTCCTAATAGGGATCGCCTAATTATCATTCTCAGTGATTGTGTTTCATCGGCTTGGTACAGTAACCTTTGGAGTGATTGGATTGAGTTTTTTGGGAAGTATCATCCTGTAACCCTATTGCAAATGTTACCACCTTCTTTTTGGCGGAGAACGGCTTTAGAACAAATGGATTCTGTTTGGTTAAGTTCTAATACCCCAGGTGCGCTTAATCATCACTGGACTGCTGAAAGTGCAACCCCTTGGGAGGAAGAAAGCAATAACGGTTTCCCTGTTCCTATCGTAACACTAGATCCTTATGCTTTGGAAGTGTGGGCAAAAGCCATTGCCGGAACAAGTACGACTCAGTTAGCAGGGGTTTATCTTCAAGGTTTTAATTTGCCTGAAAAAAAAGCGAATTCTCCTCAAAATTCATTATCAGTAGAGGAAAAAAGTAAAAAACAAGAGCAACTTTTTGAGCAGTTTATGACCACAGCTTCTCCCACTGCTAGAAGGTTAGCTG
>JBFRWO010000316.1:0-5151 GCA_051439625.1 Crocosphaera sp.
GCTGTCACCTTTTCTGGCTCACAACGTCCACAACGTACAGCTAGCATAATTTTTACTGTTGTTGATATGTCCATGACGATAGAAAATAATTGGCACTATTTTGATTCCATTTCCATAATTTTCTTGGCTTCAATCCAAGACATTAAACTATGAGGCAACCCTGATGCAGTAGGACGATTCACTTTAACCAATAGCTCTCCTTTGATGTTCTTGGGCAACCCTACTGGAGAGGAGCTAACAATAAAGCCTGAATCTATTGCTTGAACGTACCACTCTTCAAAGCCTTCTGGAAACACTAATTCTTCTTGTTGTTCTTGTTGTGTATTTTCTGTATGTTGTGTAAGATTTTCGGGTTTTTTCCATCTATTTTTAATAGCTTTTGCTAACCATCCACCAGGGTTTATTACGTCTTGGTTAGTCAAAGCATATTTTAAGGCTTCAATAGCTTCTAATACTACCTCTTCTGGATTGGCGCGAATTAATGTTCTTAAAGTGCTATAGCAATCCGATCTGAGTTGTGAAATCAAGCAGGGCGATCAAAAAACCAAAACCGCGAGCGAGAATTGGCAAAAAACTTATTTAATAAGTAGCTATGCAGAATTAAATTACATAGAGAAATATGCCAAAAGCTTACTCCTATAATGTAGAAGTGTGAAATTTATTTTGCCCAGGTACTGAGTTAATTAAAATAATTAGTTTCTGTTGAGAAAAATCTAAAAATTATCAAAATTATCCATATTGATAAGCTTTAGGGAAAGTAAAGTCTTGACGATCAATAGCATTAACAAATAACTCTTTAACTTGTTTAAAAGAATGGCATAAATGATATTTATTTCTGATTTCGTTTTTCCCTTGTAGCCAAATATCTTCTACTGGATGCAAGTTCAGGAGCATTAGGAGCTAATAAAATACAAGTTACAGACCAGGATAGGAGTGGAAGTCCTTCATTTATTTGTTCTAAATACTTTTTCATATGTTTATATCTGTGATAACTAGCTCTATCCCAAATAAGTAAAATTCTTTGTCCAGGACATTCTTTAAGAAGATATTTAACAAAATCTACTGTTTGTTCGGAATCTGCTGTTTTATAAGGTTTCATCAAAAATTGTTTTGTTTGGTAATTTAAAGCCCCGATCTGAAGTTTGTTTTTCTCGTTCATTAGTCATGGGAATTTCTACTCGCTCAGAAGTTTTTCCCCAGACATATCCACAAACATCTCCCCAAAGTAAATGACATTCATCTACTAAAAATACACTTAAGTTATTCTTCTGAATTTTTTCTTGAAATTCCGAGATTTTTTGAGTTATTTCCTTTTTGATTTCCTCCACTTGTTTAGGGTCTTTTTTCGGATTTTTCTTCTGAGATTTTTTCCAGCTTATTCCAGCCTCTTTAAATAAATTATAATAACTTTGTTTGGATTTAAATCGGATTTGATACTTCTCGAATACATAAGAATATAAATCTAAAAAATCCCAACAATCTTTTTCTTTAAGCCATTTAATAATTTCTGGTTTTTCCCGTTTGTTTAGTAAAGGTTTTGCTCCTTTATATTTTAAACTTAAACCTTTGATTCCCTGAGAGAAAAAAGCCTTTTTCCATTTAGTTATAAAGGAAGCTGAGACATTAAGAATTGATTGAATTTCTAAATAAGGATATTTCTCTAAAGCTAATTTTACGGCAATTGCTCGTTTTAATTCTCTAGAATCTCGTCGGCTTTTAATAAATTTATTTAGTTCATTTATTTGAGATTGACTTGTTGCATTCACGTCAAGATTTATCAAAAAAAGTCTCTATAACTTTTAAATTTTACCTTTTTTAGTTAACTAATCCGTCGATCATCTTCTCAATTCTGCGATCGCAGATTTAAAGAGGCGATCGCTACCCTTGATTTCACGACTCAGATCGGATTGCTATATTGATTTTTATCTCCAGATTGTTCAACTCTTCTTTTCCTGAATCTGGTACGGGAATTAATGGGCGTTTCTGTTTACTTTTACTATGAAGTGATGTAACTTTTTTCTTGGGAGTTAGATTGTGACGAGCTAATTTATCTTTCAACTCAGTATTTTCTTCGGCTAATCTTTCTACCTCCGCATTAAGTTTTTCATTGTGCTTCCTGAATCTTTCAACAGTGTTTTCAGATTCTTCTAATTCAAATGCTCTACCAGCAAGAGATTCGTTAGCGTGTCTTAGCTGAGTTACTTCTTGTTCTAAGTCTTTAATTCGCTTTTTTAAATGACCTATAATGCGAGTTTTAGAGTTATCAGAAGCAACGGGCATTACTCTTTTGCCACTGCGTCTTTGTTCTTCTCTAAGCTTGGCAATTTTTTCTTTTAATTCAGGATATTTATAAAGATAGCTAGTAGATACTTGCGCTTCACGGGCAACAGCTTTAAAAGTAATTACTTTCCCTTCTTTTTGTAACTTACGAATAGCTTTTTCTGTAGCAGCTAAAGCGTCTTGTTTTTTTTGTTCAGATGCAGCAGACAATCTCGCTATTCTTTCTTCTTTATTGTGCTTACTCATTATTATCTGCCTCCAATGTAGAAATAATAAGTTTTAGGTTTTGCTTAATAGGCTCATTCTTTTTAATTGGTAATTGCCAGTTATATCTATGAGCTTTATCTAATACTTTATTGATTCTTTCTAATTGGTCTTTGTGGATATCAAGAAAAGTTTTTGAGGTCCGAAAATGAGGACAAATATAACATCCTACATCTCCAGCAATATCGCAATCACCCAACATTTTTGGTCTACCACAATATCCATTGGGTAAAGCTATGGCAGATATTTCTTTCGTAAACCATTTTAAGTCCTGAGAATCGCTTTCTAATTCAAGTTCAACTATTTGACCTGTAATATCAATTGTTCTATTTTGATGAAATCTATCAAGCTCTTTTCTTAAAGTTTCATCATAAATATGTGCGTATCTTGATGTCATTTCAGATGATTCATGCCCAAGTAATTTTTGTAGTATGTGTTGTGGAACACCGTTATTAATTGCTTCAGTGGCAAATGTATGTCTAAATTGATGAGAAGTAAAATTCCAGATTGGGCCATTTTCATCTTTAATATCACAACTCCTAGCTAATACATTAAGATAACGACAAAAACTAGGTGTTGACATTACTTTATGGGGGACAGGAATGAATGTCTTTGAACCAGGCTCTCTGGCAGTAAATAAATATTCATTTTTATCAAAATACTGTCTTAAAAAATGCTGCTGTTGTTTAATTTCTTGTGCTAATTCTTCAGAGATAGGTAGTTGGGTTTCTTCTACTATCTTGACTCGGTAAATTTTAATCCACCATTTATGATTATTATCAAGTTCTAAACAAAGTATCAATAGTAGTTTGAACGTGCTTATGTCCTAATCTTTTTTGAACATAAGTCATATCCCATCCAGCTTGAATTAATTCTGTGGCATGAGTATGTCTAAATAAATGAGGTATTATTTTTTCTATTCTTGTCTTCTTTTCTAAATGACGAAATAAAGCATTTATTCCGTTGTAGCTCATTGGAGTGCCTACTTCTACATTTGGAGAATATAAGTTGATAAACACATAATCACAATCAATTATATCTGGATAATCATATACAAAATAGTCGTAGTAAAGCTTAATAATACTGACTGGTATATCTACAGTTCTTTCAGCATCATTCTTCACATTTGCATCTTCATGATTATCAGCACGTGCTAAAATTTTCAGTTGATTATATTGGCCATCTGAAATAATATCTGAGTGACGTAAACCCAAAGCCTCGCCTACTCTAATTCCACTCTCATAAAATAAACTAACTAAGAACTTATCACGACGATTATTACAAGCATTAATTATTGCTTTTACTTGTTTTGCTGTAAAACAACCAGGAAAAGTTTTGGCTTCTTTTAGAGTTAAAAATCTTCCCCAAAAAGGTTGAGATTTGTTGATGTGATGAAGTAATCCTTTAAACTTACGAGAAGCCGGAGATTTTTCAAGAGTTGTATTAATATCACCATTCATATTATCTAGTCGTTGATGATAATCAATAAACTGACATACGGTACTCATTATGTTGTTTATTGTTGACTCTCTACGTTTGGCTATTTTATTGTCTATTGAAATAATTTTAGGGTCATATTCTGGACAACGTAACCAATTAATAAATCCTGATAATTGTTCTAAAGTAACTTCTCTCCAGTCTATTGAATATTTATCTAAATACTCCCAGTAAAGCTTCAAATTGTGAGCATAAGTCCGAAGAGTCTTGGATGAACGATTCAAGCTGGCCAGATAAGAAATGTAGCTTTGTATTGGTTTTATTGGTTTGTATCCTCTATCCAACACAAACCAAACTACCTGACCTGTACTTGGTAGTTTACCTTTTTGAACTTTCATTCATGCTTGTTATTTGTTGTTGTTGTTATTTTATTATTATTTGTTCACATCAAAGAAATAAGATATGTTAAGCTCTCTGTCGTGTTTGTTGTTGTTATTTGTTGTTGTTGTCAAGAAAAGTCACCAGCTTCGCTAGATCTGGTCCAACAAGTCGGGGGTTTGGCTGAGGGCAGAAAAAAGCACTCGCCCCTCCCCAAGAGCTGCTTGGAGATAGCCAGCCTCATCGGGGAAAATGCCATTGATGCTGTCCAACTCATCATCAACTTTGAAGACCCCAACTTCATTGACCAAGTTAGCGTTGCTCCCGGTGAGGGTGAATTTGAGCAGGACGGCTTCGGCTTCACCTTCGAGGGCGAGAATATCGTTGGGATTATTCCGGTCACAGGGTAGGCAACACTTGCGACGGTCTTTTACATCTGTTACATTGAGGGTAATATCTACTGCTGGGGACATATTCCCCGCCACATCAATAGCTTGTACCCCATAGGTGAAGCTCTGGGGAGTGGTCTCAAAATCATTGGAGGCGACACCCGCTGGGGTGATGCTGATTTGACCGTCGTTGGCAATGGTGAAGAAGCCATCGTCAGTGGTATTGGTGCCATTGCTGAATTGGAAGCCACTTACTCCCACGGCATCATTGGCAGTAACTGTACCGACTACTGCCCCTTCACTTTGGTTTTCGGCATAATCAAAGGACTGACTTCCTGTTACTGCGGGGGCGGTATCATCCACATCGGTGACATTGAGGGTAACATTTTCCACAGGGGAAACA
>JBFRWO010000317.1:0-7028 GCA_051439625.1 Crocosphaera sp.
GAAAAAATAAGACCCCGTCGTTAACGACGGGGTTTAAATAATATTGAACTAAAAAAACTGGACTTTAACAAAAATCCAGCAGAAACAATGAGATTGATCAATTTCGTTACTATTTCGCTTAGAGTATGCCCCAAAAGTGCAATACCCCTTGACCCGTTACTAATTCTACGATTAAAGCCGAGACAAAGCCAATCATTGCTAAGCGGCCATTCCAGTTTTCAGCGTAGCCTGTAAAGCCAAATTTTCCTTCGTTTTGGTTGTTGCTTTTCATGAGAAAGATTAGAATATAGCATTGTCTGTAAAGTATTGTAAATACAGATCAATAATTTGACAACTCTTGGGGAATATTAAGCCTAGTTACATGAGTTGAGAGAATTAGCCTAAAGATCATGGGTAGTTTGAGACCTGTCGATTTTTAAAAAGGTCTTATGTTATGGGCAACTGAGGTCAGTTAGGAAGAATCTTGAGGAGTGAAGTGTGTTAATGTTTGAGGGTTAATCAATTTATACACAAAGCTAAGATCACCCTTTAAACTGATGATTAATAATCATCATTAATAACTCAAGAGGATAAAACGATGACTTGTGAACAACTGCAAAAATCTTATCAACAGCAACTTGTCAAAGCCGGCGTGTGCCAAAAAAAAGCCGAACAAGCAGCCAAAACATTGACTGTTCAACAACTGCAAATTATTGGTGAAATTTGGCAAGACTGGGGAAAAGTTGTGGGTCGTCTCAACTAGCAGAAAACTTATTTCTTGAGGCTCAATCAACGCTAAAATCAAGAAAGCCCACAATACTATAACTAAAACTATATGACGATCCCTCCTGAGTCTTCTTCTGTTTCATCCTCAGAAGCTAAGGACAAAGAAGAGATTAACTCCTCACCTAAACCTAACTCCTTAAACACTTCTTTATCATCTGTTAATTTAGACTCTCCTCAAGAGTCTCCAAAACCCTTATATCTTCAAGAAGTTAAGTCCTCTAATCCCTGGTTACTCTTAACCGCCATTGCCATGATGGCAATTGGTTTAATTTTAAACTTACGTTGGATCGGCCTAACTTCTGCGATCGTAGCTCTCATTTTATCTTTAAAAGTCATTTTTCCCTCTGTGCAAAATTGGTTTCTCCAATATCTGACCCCAGAAGAAAGAGAAACCCTAATTGGATTTAGCGTTTTTGCTCTTTCCTTGGCAGGGGTTTTTTACTATTTAGGCATTTATCAAATTATCCGTAACTGGCTCAATCAGTTCAAATACGATGAGTTTGGGTCTTGGGCCGATTGGGTTGGGGCCTTAGGGCAGATTATGATCGCTATTTTAGCCGTGTATGTAGCCTGGGCCCAGTACGTTATTTCCAAGGATTTAACCCTACAGCAAAACCGCATTACCCAACAACAAACCATCGACACCTATTTTCAAGGAGTTTCCGATTTAGTCTTAAACGGAGAAGGAATGTTAGAAGATTGGCCCCAAGAACGTTCCATCGCTGAAGGGAGAACCGCAGCCATCCTCAGTAGTGTTGATGGCATAGGAAAAGCCAAAATTTTACGTTTTCTCTCCCAATCACGACTTTTAACCCCATTAATGCGAGATAGCCGTCTGGGAAGACCCATGTTAGACGGTATTGGCGGTTATGCTGAAGATAGAGCCTATGGGGTTCGAGTTATTAATTTAGGGGTGATGTTAGCCGGCGCAAATTTATCCAGTCAAGATTTACGCTGGACTGATTTAAGTGAAGCTAATCTTGTTCGGGCCAACTTAAGCGGTTGTGATTTGGTTAAAGCTAATCTATCCCGTACCGTCCTCTACGATGCTAACCTTGAAGGGGCTGATCTCAAAAGCACTCGTTTGTTTTACGGTTCAGGAGAAACCGCCAGTCCTCGCTCAAGAAATCATCCTCCTGATTACACTACCGGTGCGTATACGGGTGTAGTGGTTGAAAATTGCAATTTAGCCGAAGTGAAAAATTTGACCCCCCAACAACATTATTATTTATGCGCCTGGTGTGGAGAAAAAAGCCGTCAGACTATTACAGGGGGTTGTCAAGGAATTCCAAACAAGTTAAATAGGTGAAGGGAGATCCTAAGTTCTACCTTATTGCTGTTAAAAAAAATTAAAAGTCTTAGGATAATAGCCCTGTTTAAGTAATTAATTGGAGCTTATCGAAGAAATAAGGTAAGGTAACAATAGGAAAGGGAGAGCTTTTACCCTACCTTTTTAGTGGTCATTTGGTCATTAAGAAAAAAAATATTAAATTAATCTAAATACTTTGTTAGTATTGTTGGCATAAGCAATCCGATCAGAGGAACACTACTATTATGAGTCAATCCACCAAATCTACTGTTATTTCCCCGTCCATCCTTTCGGCTGATTTTAGCCGTTTAGGCGCAGAAATTCAGGCAGTAGATCAAGCTGGCGCAGACTGGATTCATGTAGATGTCATGGACGGTCGTTTCGTTCCCAACATCACCATTGGACCATTAATCGTTGATGCGATTCGCCCTTATACAAAAAAGCCCCTTGATGTTCATTTGATGATCGTTGAACCTGAAAAATATGTGGCTGATTTTGCTAAAGCAGGGGCTGATATTATCTCTGTCCACGCAGAACATAACGCCTCACCCCATTTACATCGTACCCTTGGTCAAATTCGTGAATTAGGGAAACAGGCAGGAGTAGTTCTTAATCCTTCCACTCCTTTAGACTTAATTGAGTATGTTCTGGAATTGTGTGATTTAGTCTTAATCATGAGTGTTAACCCTGGTTTCGGGGGTCAAAGCTTTATTCCTGAAATGGTTTCTAAAATCCGTAAATTACGTCAGATGTGCGACGAAAAAGGACTAGATCCTTGGATTGAAGTGGATGGTGGACTCAAGCCCGGAAACACTTGGCAGGTCTTGGAAGCCGGAGCTAACGCTATTGTAGCCGGATCTGCTGTCTTTAAAGCTGCTGACTATGCAGAAGCGATCGATGGTATTCGCAACAGCAAACGTCCTGAACGTGAGTTAGCAACTGTTTAAGAATAATCGTGATCAATTGATAGATATTCTTAAGATTATCTAAACAGGTTATAAATCCACCTGTTTAGATGACTTTTAGACAAATCTTTAACTAAAAATTCTGATGTTGGGATACAATGGAGAGTGGTGTCTTTAAACAGAGAATTTTAAATTGAAGTGCTATGGCTAAAAAAAGCATGATTCAGCGCGAAAAAAAGCGCGAGCGTTTAATTGCAAAATATGCTGAAAAAAGAGCAGCCCTTAAGGAAGCTTTTGAGAACGCAGAAGATTTTGAAGAAAAAATCGAAATTCATCGTCAAATTCAACGTCTTCCCCGTAATAGTGCGCCCAGTCGCCACCGTAACCGTTGCTGGTTAACCGGTCGTCCCAGAGGTTATTATCGTGATTTTGGCTTATCCCGTAATGTTCTCAGAGAATGGGCGCACGAAGGGTTATTACCCGGTGTGGTCAAATCAAGTTGGTAGCTGAAATTATCAATGGATAATGGATAATGGATAATGAATAATTGACAATTATTCACTCGGTTGGAAATGCCTCGTTTCAAGGAGAAATGAGAATTTAGAGTTTACTTTTTCAGAATTATACCTGTTCATTATCCATTACAAAAGGACCTGTTTAGCTTTGTCCACAACAGCGATCGATTCCTAAACTATCGAGAATTAGATCACTGACAGCGTTTGCTACGGCAAACTCACTAAAAAAGCTTTCTGTAAAGTCGAAAGCTTGCATTTCTGTGACAATAGCAATCACTAGACTACCTAGATCATTTTCCCCTTCAAGTCGTTGACGCACAAAAATTTGCGCTGCCCGTTGAGCAATGGTTTCGTTAACTTGTTCAGGGATAAACTCTTGATTAAGCCAGGTTTGCAAAGCAACTTGTAGCCACTCCCCTTCTTGTTGGGGATCGCGAATAGGGGGTAAAGTAATAGAAGAAATAGGTTGAGCCGTCATAACAATGGATTAACTGCGGAAAATCAAGGATGGAATTTACAGAAAATGTAGACCCCATTATACAGGGATATGCCCAAGGTTACTTTTTGATGGGGGATGAAAATAATGTATTGGGATGGTATTCTAGTCGTAAACGTGCCATAATCCCCCTAGATGAGCGTTTCCGCTATCCAAAATCCCTGAAACGAGTTTTGAATCAAAATATTTTTTCTGTAGCCATTGACCGCGATTTTTTAGGGGTGTGTCATGGTTGCGCCGATCGCAAAACTACTTGGATCGCACCTGAACTTATTAATATTTATTATCAACTACATCTAGCAGGATACGCCCATAGTTTTGAAACTTGGCGAGGGGATGAGTTGGCAGGAGGGATTTTAGGGATTACCCTTGGTGGTGCTTTTATTGGGGAATCGATGTTTATTCGTATCCCTAACGGCTCAAAAGTTGCTATGGTTAAATTAGTTGAACATCTGAGAGAGCGAGGGTTTACCCTCTTTGATGCTCAGTTGCAAAACGAGCATTTAGCTAGATTTGGCTCCTATTTAATCAGCGATAAACAATACCAACAATTGTTAGAAGAAGCTTTAAGGAATCCTTGTATTTTTGTTTGAATGAGTTAGAAAATTCCTAATTTTTCTAACACAGATTTTGTCGAAACAACGTGACGACTTAACCCTAATTTTTCTGGTTCAATCCCTAGAGATAAAGCAACTAATTGGGGTAAGTGTAGCACAGGTAAACCCAGTTTTTCACCGATAACGTTTTCTACTTCAGGTTGTCGAGAATCTAGGTTTAAATGACAAAGAGGACAAGGGGTTACTATACAGTCTGCTCCTGCTTCTATAGCTTCTTTAATATGGTTTCCTGCCATTTTAAAAGATTGTTCTTTAGCATAACTTGACAATGGCCAACCACAACATTGTGTCCTTCCTTGATAATAAATAGGAGTTGCTCCTACAGCACGAAAAACGTTTTCTAAAGATTCTGGTTGAAAGGGATTGTCGTAAGGAAGTTTATCCTGAGTTCTTAATAAATAACAGCCATAAAACGCTGCACATTTTAACCCTGAGAGCTTATATTTTACCTGATTAGCTAACCTATCCAAGCCATAATCACCGACTAAGGCCCATAATAAATGTTTAACCTCGGTACTACCTTTATAGGGGGAACAATGTTCTTTTTTGAGGAATCTATTAACCTCCTCAAGATAAGTGGGATCGTTACTTTTGGCATCTTTTAAGCGTTCATCCACATGACCAATAACCCCTTGACAGGTACTACAATGGGTTAATAAGGGGAGATTTAGAGATTCTGCTAAAGCAATATTACGAGCGTTGACGGTATCTTCTAATAGTTGAGAGTCTTCTTTATAGGTTCCGGAACCACAACAAGCAGCTTTTTTTAATTCAATTAATTCTATCCCTAAAGCTTCTGCTAAAGCTGTTGTTGACAAAGACAGTTCACGACAAGCTCCTTGAGCAACACAACCTGGATAATAAGCGTACTGTAACATTTAATTTTCTGGATGAAATTTAATTTTAAGATAAGCATTCAGCTATCAGCTTACTTTATCAATTAACAATTAATAATTAACTATTGATTAATTTAATGTTTAAACAAATGTTTACCTCTTTCATTTCTTAGCTGAACACTGAATGCTAACATTTTCATCAACATAATCTTTCTATTTTTACAATATCAAAATACTGAAGTTAACGCTCTCATGATAAGAGCTAATGATAAGGAAAAATAATCAGCAAAAATTTTTTGTCTCACCCCCCATTGTAGAGCAATCTCAAATTATTATCCCAGCAAAAAAAGAGCCGGCAAATTCCGGCATAGTTAAGCATGGGTAAGTTAAGAGATTGATCTCAGATTACTCAACCATTGGGGTCTTGATTTGAGTCCGTAGACTTAGGGTGAATCTGTTCTGCTTCAGGACAATCATCAGAGACGAAAATTTCTGAGTTGTATCTGGGAACAGAAGCTAATTTTTGGCTCACTGAACCAATACTTTCGAGTCTCACCATTTCTTCCCAAGAACTAATTTCTTCGTCCTCTTCGGTTTCATAGCGAATGGTTACTAAGTCCCCTTCCAGAGAAACAATAGTCGCACCTTCGATCCAACGTTGCTGATCCCGCAAGAACAGACAAACTTCTCGGCCCTCTGTACAAAGTTGATAAATCTTGCGGTGTAGCATAGCTATCTCCTGAGCAGGTAACAATCTTTGATGACTTTACCTTAACATTAAAAATCCTCTCTAGGCTATGTTAAGAAGCCTGTTTTTTCAATAGCATGGATCACATCTTTTTCGGGTTATGATTGCAAAGATGGATGATCCAGCCAAAATGGTGCAATGGATGTCTCAATTGCTATTCGTTGACGTTAGGGACTGGCTTAATTATTCTTCATCCCATGCTTCAACCACTAATACCTCACTCACGGGATCTTGCATAGTGAAACCGAACTCTAATAGTTCTTTCTTCCAGTAAGACCAGTCATTTCAGTAAAGGAGGGCTAGTTTCCAGATACTATCGCCGGGTTTAAGAACGTTTGACTCCACCAGGGAGGAAACTTTTCGTTGAAACTTCATCATAGGATGAGCGACTTGGTTCGTCATAGACTCAATTAATTTGCGTTTACTAAATTTTACAAATGCTCTCTTGAGCAACACTTCTCTTGATAGGTTTCGTGTTTTCTTAAATCGTAGGTATTTGTCCGAGCGGATGCTTTGAGAAGTATTTTCACTTTCTCAGTTATAACCGATTTATTCATTTTCTGCAAGTCTTTTTGCTCAAAAGTTCGGGAATTACTACCAAAAACCTTAAGACTGGTACTCTGAGGCAACACTCATGGACCCAATTCCGCGATCAGTGAAGATTTCCAGCAAAAGAGCATGGGGAATACGACCATCAATAATATGGGCGGCCCGCACCCCTTGAGCCAGCGATCGCACACAACAATTGACTTTTGGGATCATCCCACCAGCAACAATGCCTTGAGCAATCAAGTCCCTAGCTTGTTTAATGTCTAATTTCGTTAACAAGGTGTTGGG
>JBFRWO010000318.1:0-6675 GCA_051439625.1 Crocosphaera sp.
TTCATCGCGCTGATGTTACTGCTATTAGTAACCGTTTACAAGGGTTTGAGTTAACACCTTGGGATAGGAATACTTGGAATATTAAAGATTGGAAAGTGGAGTAAAATAAAAGCAGTCCCCTAGCGAACACCTTGGGGACATCTAAACATAATTATGATTAGGATTTTAACTCATGAATGAACCGATTACAGTTGGGTATGACCTAGCAGAACTCCTGAAAGAGCTAAAACAGGATATCAAAGAAGTGAACACCAAGCTAGATAAGCAGTCAGAAAAGATAGGAACCATCGAGGTTAAGCTGACAGCCGTTCAAACAGAACTCAAGGGAATGGATAAACGGTTAGAGAGGGTAGAAAACACCCAGGATACCCTAGTTAAAGAAGTATCTGACTTAAAAGGGTTTCGTTCCCTAATTCTCCCCATTATTGTTGGTGGTATTAGTGCGGTTATTGGGGGAATAGTCACGGTAGTGGCAAGACTAGCTATCTTTACCCAAAATACTTAATCATTTTTGCTTTTGGATACTATATAACCCAAAAGATAATGAACTAATACAAATAACCATCCCACGACTATCGCAATAAAAGCAGTCTCCTAGCGAACACCTTGAGGACATCTAAAAATAATTATTACTAGTGCAGCGTGGTGGAAATAACCCACCAGTCTCCAAAGGCTGAAACCCTTACCAATCAATACTTTTGCCTTTTGCCTTTTGCCTTTTGACTTACGCGTAGCGGCACTAGGAGTTTAACTCATGAATGAACAGATTACCGTACCTTATGATTTAGCAGACATCCTGAAAGAGCTAAAACAGGATATCAAAGACGTAAACACCAAACTAGATAAACAGTCAGAGAAACTAAACACCATTGAGGTAAATATTGCGACCTTAACTGAGAAAGTGGATGGAATGGATAAACGACTTGAAAAAGTTGAAGGAACCCAAAAGAATCAGGTTTGGACTTTGATTGGGATTTTAGCTACGGCAATTCTAGGGTTAGGAGTAGCAGTGATTAGATTCTTTTTTACTACCAATCCTTAACGAAGTCAGAAGTCAGAAGTCAGAAGTAAGAAGTTGTTTTTAAAATAGAGATTTATGCTCCGTTTCAAAAACTATGCGCCTTAAAAGGTGGGGTTTTAAACCCAACTATTTTCGATAAAAGTAAAGATAATTTATTAATATTTTGCTTTAATTTTTTCTTCAATAATTATTGGTGTCAGGTAGTTTCCTCCTTAACACAAGTACACCAGCTAAAATAATTAAGATAGCCCCTAAATAAAATTCCGGTTCTAATAATTCTTGCCAAAACAACCAACCGAGAAATGTACCAAACGGGACAGAAGTATATGTAAAAATTCCCACACTGGAAGCCGGGGCGTTTTGATAACCACGAGTTAATAGTAGTTGACCAATGGTGGTGGTTAATCCTACTCCTAATAACATAACGCATTGTTCCAGGGTCGGAGTTTGCCAAGTCCAAGTTAGGGGAATAGCTGAGATAATAAGACCAACAATAGCAAAATAAGTGACAATTCTTAATGGTGGTTCGGTTGAAGAAAGTTGACGAACCGTGACGAAAGCTAAGGCGGCCATTAAACTACTACTCAAGGCCACTAAAACTGCCCAATTAGTGCTATTTCCATCTGGATTTAAGATAACAAAAACGCCAACAAATCCTAATAAACCTGCTACAATTATACGCTTAGAAAGACTTTCTTTAAGCCAAGCTAAGGAGATAAAAGGAATGATTAGGGGAATAGTTGATTTGATTAGCATTGAATCAGCTAAGGGAAGATTAGCTAAAGCATAGAAAAAGCAATACATTGCTCCCATGCCAATTCCTGAACGAAAAAGATGTAAATGTAAGCGGTTTGTTTTTAATATGTTATGACCAGCATTTAATAATAAAGGAAGGAGAATAAATAAGCCAAATAAATTGCGAAAAAAAACAATTGATTGATTAGGTAATGAATCTGATACTAACTTAATAAGGGCTGCACTCAGAGCAAAACTTACTTCAGCAGTAACAATAAAAAAGGCTCCACGTACAATATTTTGTGATTTATTCATTAATGAAATAAATAAGTATTTTAACTTTATATAGTTACTTATTGTAGCAAATAAAAACAGTGATAGTGAACTATAACAACGAAAAAAATATAGTAATAAGTAATGATATCTGAGCAGGAAAAATATATCAGGACATAATAGTATTATGTCCCTACAAATATACCCTTGTAGGGGTTTAACACTGTTAAACCCAGAAAGCTGATTTTTTATAACTTAAACCTGATTGCTGTAGTTACTTTTTGTAGCAAATAAAAACAGTGATAGTGAACTATAACAACGAAAAAAATATAGTAATAAGTAATGATATGTGAGGAGGAAAAATATATCAGGACATAACAGTGTTAAACCCAGTTAATAATGTGTTTTACCCAGAAAGCTGATTTTCTCACCACTGAAACCTAATTGCTATATAGAAGCAGTGTTATGTGTCATTGGGGTTAAAATTTTTCTAAAATAAAACTAGCTAAATAATTAAAATCTTCAAGAGATTCCTCGTACCTCCGAATGACAATTAAAAAATGATAATTAAAGTCTTACTCATTCTTTAAGTCTTTTAACACTTCGTCGGTAAAAATCTCATCAATTGGAGTACCTTTTTCCAGTTCATCTATCCATTGTTGACGCTGTTTTCTAAGGTTTTCATCTCTTGTCTTATCTTTAACATAAACCTCAAAATCTTCAATTGCACCGTCTCTATCCTTATTTAATGCTCTAGCTAAACCACGACTATCATAGACAAATGGTTTTTGATAATCAGAGGCTTTGTCAACAGCTTTGTCACAACTATTTAAAACATATTCATCATCATTATTATAAAGTGAACCAAACCGACATAAAGTATTCAGTGAACTAGCATAATTAGCATAATCTTTTGGATTTGGGTTCAAATTTTCGGCCTTTTTATAGAGAAATATTGCTTCTTCAATTAAGCCTCTTTTCGCTATTAGTTTACCTGTAGAAAATAAATTTTCAACTGAATCATCATTATAAACTTCTTGCCGATCTAATTTTTCTTTGCTAATTAATTCTTCAACTTCTTCAAATTTTTCCTGAACTTTTCTCAATTCACCTTGTTTGGCAATAGCTAAACCCTGTTTCAATAAAAAATGTGCCTCTTGTTCGTCTGTCCAGCTTTCGTTTTTACATATTTCTATAGCATCTGGTAAGGCTTTTCTGTATAAATCAGAGGGGTTATGGGTAATAGTAGAGATGAAGTAAGGGTTGTCATGCAATCCATAGCAAACAGGTTTAACCCACTCTTGCCATTTAATATCTGTTCCGCTAGGCAAAATTCGTACTGTACTATTATTACTTCCAAAGAGAATATACTCACCATCGGGACTAAAAGCAACAGAATTGATTGAATCTTCATTAGATAATGAGTTATTATATAGCGAGTATAAGATTTTTTTAGACTGAACATCCCAGAGTATAACTATTCCATCAGCATTGCCAGAGACAAGATACTTACCATCTATACTAAAGGCCACGGAATTGACCCAACCTTCATGATCATAGAAAGTGTGTTCTAGGTCTTTAGACTGAATATTCCAGAGTTTCACTGTGTTGTCATCACTACCAGAGACAATATACTGATCCTTTTTATTTGGACTAAAGGCGACGGAATTGACCCAATCTTCATGACCTTCAAAAGTGTATATTAATGTTTTATCCTTAATATTCCAGAGTTTTACTGTGTTGTCATCACTACCAGAGACAATATACTGACCATCTCGACTAAATGCGACGGAATTGACCCAAACTTCATGACCTTCAAAAGTGTATATTAATGTTTTAGACTGAACATCCCAGAGTTTTACTGTGTTGTCATCACTGCCAGAGACAATATACTGATCCTTTTTATTTGGACTAAAAGCCACGGAATTGACCCAATCTTTATGACCTTTAAAAGTATGTATTAATGTTTTAGACTGAACATCCCAGAGTTTTACCGTTGTGTCATCACTGCCAGAGACAATGTAGTGACCATTTGGACTAAAGGCCACGGACTTTACATCATCTTCATGACCTTCAAAACTGTGTATTAATTTTTGAGACTGAACATTCCAGAGTTTTACTGTGTTGTCATAACTGCCAGAGACAAGATACTGACCATTTGCACTCAAGACGATGGAATTTACATAATCTTGGTGTCCCCTCAGAAAAGTTAAAAACTGAGACTGAGCCTGAAATTGAGATTGTCGATCAGTTGTCCATCGCCTTAATGTGTTATCATAACTGCCAGACAAAAGATACTGACCATCTGGACTAAAGGCGACGGAATTGACCCAATCTTCATGACCTTCAAAAGTATCTATTAATTTTTTATCCTTAATATTCCAGAGTTTTACTGTCTTGTCTTTACTGCCAGAGACAATGTACTGACCATCTGGACTAAAGGCGACGGAATTTACATAATTTTGATGACCTTCAAAACTGTGTATTAATTTTTTAGACTGAACATCCCAGCGTTTTACTGTCTTGTCATCACTGCCAGATACAATATACTGATCCTTTTTATTTGGACTAAAGGCGACCGAATTGACCGAATCTTGATGACCTTTAAAAGTATGTATTAATTTTTTATCCTGAACATTCCAGAGTTTCACTGTGTTGTCATTACTGCCAGAGACAAGATACTTACCATCTGGACTAAAGGCGACGGAATTGACCCAATCTTCATGACCTTCAAAAGTATGTATTAATTTTTTAGAATTAATATCCCAATCCCAGAGTTTGATTGTGTTGTCATAACTGCCAGAGACAATGTGCTTATTATCTGGACTAAAGGCGATGGAAGTGACCCAACCTTGATGACCTTTAAAAGTGTCTATTAATGTTTGAGATTGAACATCCCAGAGTTTAACCGTTTTGTAACTGCCAAAGACAAGATACTGACCATCTGAACTAACGGCCATGGAAGGGAAACCATAATTATCCTTAATAAATATGGAATTCAAATTCTTATGAACTGCTCCTATGAGAATGCTGTGAACTTCGCTCATCAATCCTGATTTTGGTTGTAAGCCATTTTCTAAGCAAGTTTCTAACCTAGACAGTAGAGAATTATTTAACTTTTTATTTTTGGCAACGGCATCAAGCACGAAAATTAAAGGTTTGACATCTTTGGCTCGAGGCAGTTTTTTCTGTGCGATCGCAGATTGTTCTTTAATTACAGCGATTTGTTTGTTTTGATCGGTATACTTCGACAGGGAGAAGATAGACAAGAACAGTGAGACTAATAGTATAGAAACAGCTGTCTTAGACCATTTGCTCCAAATAACGTCCTTGCGACTTTCCTCAATGAACTGCTCTGCTAGACCACTGAGCATCCCTAACTCATCATGTTTTTCACGGTATATATTTGCAAACCTTAAATTTTTCGGTTGGTATAAATTACCGTTACCTTTATCCCATTGTTGCGCTGCGTCCTCAATTCTGCGTTCACTAATCATTGCCTCTCGATATTGTTGCTTCCACTCCCCTAACAGGTTCCAATTACTGATCAAAGCTTCATGTACCACTTCAATGACAATTTTGTTTTTTGGATCTTCCTGTTTGTATTGTTTTAAGGTGTTGTCTTTCTGGTCAATATTAGTACGAGTTAATAAACGATTATTCTCATTAGCTAAAAAGTCTGTTACCCTATCTAATGTATCTAGATCATGGCGAGAATTTTTCAAATCCCCTAAGCTCATCCTTCGTCTGGTGTCTGCAATATCACCAGGTTGCACCAATGCCAAAAATATGCGTTTGGCTACTGCTTGATCTGCTTTTGATAAACTTTCATATATCTTCGTGGCTCGATTTTGTAGCGTTCTTTCGATTCCTCCTAACTGGTTATAGGTTTCTAAGCGAAGACTCGTTTCCCCTTTTTTCTGCGCTTCTTTCCATAACTCAGTCAGGGTATATTCAAACAAAGGTAAACTTCCTTGATAATCTTTTACATCATTGACTAATTGATTCGTTAAAGCGGGATAAATATATAAACCCACTTTGTTCGCTGGTTCTATGATAGCTTTCTCAATGTCCTCAGGTTCAGGATGTTTGACCTCAACCTTAGACATCTTACGCCAAAATTCTTCAAATTCTACTAAGCGACTGCGAAAATCACTACGCATTGTTAGAGTAATTTGTAAATTAGGTTTATCTTCTAGTAATTCCAATAATTTGTTAATAAAATCTTTCCTTGTCTGCTTATCACAGAAGGTGAAACATTCTTCAAATTGATCCACCATAATAATGATGGGTCTATCTGCATCAATCTTCTTAAATTCAGCAGCAGTCAATTTTTTTTGTAAAACCTCTAGAGGTTTGTTAGTGGGGTTAAATGGGTCAATAATCTTCCAGTTCTTGCTGCCAAGTATCTTTTGACCTTTTTTCAGTTCATCCAGTAACCCTGCTCGCATCACCGATGATTTACCACTGCCCGATGCTCCTAATATACCAACCAGACGCTCTTGTTCTCGATTCTCTAATTTTTTCAGTAACTCTTCAATAATCTTATCTCTGCCAAAGAAAAAATCTGCATCATCTCTTTGGAAAGCTTTTAAGGACATATAAGGGCATGTATCTGGCTGAAACTTCCTACGGTTGAGATTGGT
>JBFRWO010000319.1:0-3332 GCA_051439625.1 Crocosphaera sp.
GTATAAGAGACAGATATTACTGGTAGTAAATTTTATGATTGGAAAGAATTAAAGGGTGGTGGTGGTGCAATTGATTTAGTAATGCACATTAATGAATGTGATTTTAAACAGTCGGTAGCTTGGTTAAATGACCGTTTTGGAGAAGGAGCGACATTAGAAGCTGTTACCTATAAGACTAGAGATATTATTCAAGAAAAACCCGTACTTGAATTTACTCCACTAGTTCCAGAAGAGAGTAAATGGCTAGAGGTGAAAAAGTATTTAACTCGCTCTCGTAAATTACCTAGTGGTTTGGTAGATGAGCTACATAAAGAGGGGTTAGTTTATGCCGATGAAAAACAAAATGCGGTGTTTATTCGTCGCTCTTTAAATGAGTTACAAATCACATCAAATCTTCAAAACAATTCTCCCCATCTATCCCCGCGTCCCCGTGTCACCGCGTCCCCCCATCAATTATCTTTAGCCAACTCACAAAGCAACGAGATAACAGGAGCTACCCTAAGAGGTACGGCAGGAGAAGATAACACCTTTAAAGGATTAGCCAAAGGAACAAAGCGAAGTGAGGGCTGGTTTTATTTCCCACAGGGAGGACAATCTAGTGACTTGATAACCAGAGCAGTGTTAGTAGAGTCTCCTATTGATGCGATGTCTTTTGCGGTGTTAGACCGTAATGATAGTCGTCGGACTATTTATATCTCTACTGATGGTGAGGGTTCTATTCCTAGTGAATTTTTACGGCAGTTAAAGGATGTGGTGGTTGCTTATGATAATGATAAACAGGGGAATTTAATGGCGCAAAGGACGATATCTCAGTTACCTACTGCTATACGAAAATTACCCAAAGCTATTGATTGGAATGAAGAACTTGTGAATCGGTTTAATTGGTTGAAGGAGAGTCGAAGAGCCGAAATTCAAAACCAGCCTCAACATGAACAAAAACGGGATAGGGGATTGAGTTTGTAGTTTTGGTGCTGATCCGTTCGCTGCGAAATTAATAGGCAAGGATTTTAGCCAAAGATGTTTATGAGATAGCAGAGGCAATTCAAAGTTATTAGTTGACAAATAATGATGCTTAAAACCATCACTGTGACTACGCTACAGCCTTAGCGGGGTTTTTGGACGCTTGCTACTCGGATGCCATCTAATCTAGTAGTGACCCCAGCAAGTGTTAAGACAACACTACCTTAAGTTATACACAAGTTATACATAATTCCTGAAAGTAAAACACTTAGACGAACGCGATCTCTAATCTCAACCCAGGATACTAAAAATAATTAAGAGTATAAGCAAAAAAACATGAAAATTTTACTTATTAGTTCTACTGGCGGTCATTTTCAAGCCCTACAAAGATTACATACTTTTTGGAGTAAACACGATTGTTGCTGGGTTACTTTTCAGACACCTTCTACTGAACTAATTTTAAGTAATGAAAAAGTATATTGGGCTTATAGTCCTACTAATCGCAATATACCTAACTTAGTACGCAACTTTTTTCTGGCTTTGTATGTAATTCTCAAAGAACGCCCTCAACTAGTTCTCTCCACAGGAGCAGGCGTTGTCGTTCCTTTTATTATTTTGGCAAAACTATGTGGTATCCAAACTGCTTTTATAGAATCTTTTACTCGTGTGAAAGAGTTGAGTTTATCTGCTCGTTTAGTACTTCCTTTCCTCGATGCTCTCTATGTTCAATGGGAGCAATTACAAGCTAAATATCCCCAAGCAAAATTAATTCGTATTTAATTATCAATAATCACATAAATTTGAAAAACTGATTCAAGATTTAAAATTGCTACTTTCTTCCTCAAGCATCGAGCGCGAGAGGGAGTTTTTTTATTTAGGTTATTTGAGCAGAAGAATTATATCATTTCAGTTTTTAAGTAAATTAACCCTACTTATTTAATTGTCCAGCGCAAGTTATACACAAGTTATACCAAATTGACTCAAGTCAAACCTATAAACAAACTCGAACGTAAATACTCATCAGTGATACTAAAAATAAGCAAATAAAGAAAAGAAAATTTAAAAATTAATAGTCATGATTTTAATTACCGTTGGCACCGAAAAATTTCCCTTTAATCGTCTGATGACCTGGATTGAAAACCTAATTGCACAAAACACTATCCAACCAAAACAAGAAGAAATTGTGATTCAGTACGGCACTTGTACTATTATCCCCAAGGGAGTCAAAAGTTATTCTGTATTAAAAGAAACTGATTTTTTAAGCTTAGTCAAAAAAGCTCGTCTGCTCATTGCCCACTGTGGAGAAGGAACAATCGATTTACTTGCTTTAATTAATAAGCCCTTTATTTTAGTACCTCGTAGCCATCGCTTCCAAGAACACGTAGACGATCATCAAGTTGAGCTAGCAGAGCAACTTGCTCAACAAGGAATTCCTATTGCTAATTGTTTGGAAGATTTAGTTAGTTTTCTCGCCGAACCATTTGTAGCTGAGTTTTCCGTAACACCAGCAGAATATTATACTCAAGCTAGTTTTTTACTAGAAGAACAATTTGAAACTGATTTAGTTAGAAAAGAGCTCACCGAAGAACTAATAGGTTCAGTAGATTTAATCCCGATGTTTGCTTAGAAAATATTATTATCCAGGGATTGTATTGTAAATCATTTTTCCTGAATTACCCAATTTTAAAATATAATTACTGTTTTTTTATAACTGGAAATAATCTTAATTACTAACTCATTGAATTTGGCTAATAAACAAGGACATTTATCTTTAAATATTGAAATTAATCCAATAAAATATCATGACAACAACTTCTTCAAATAACGGAATTTTTACTGTTAGTGAATCAGGACAATTTACTTTTGAATACCTTTTTGATGGTGGTTGGTTTCAAGGAGAACTAGCAATTTATAATCTGGCAGGGATGGATGCATATATCCCAGGTTCGGTTGAATATATTCAAGAAGCTGCTAAAAGAGCACTGAGTAACTCCAACAATGGTTATGTTGTCATGACAGACCGAACCGAAGGAGCAAAATACAGCACAGCTTTACCTTGGGAGGGTGACTACAACCAAGGAGAATATCTCGGCATCAAAACTTTTTCTATGAATGCTGGTGAGCAATTCGGTTTTATGTTAACTCAGCATACATCTATTCAGGAACTAGCAGATAACCCTGAACGCTACAATAAGTGGGGAAAATTGCCTTTATTTTCCATTGCAGAAGCTAATCCTGATTACACTGGTAATGCTCCTCAACAATTTGCAGCACTTGATGGTAGTGGAACTTTTGGGTTTGAAGCAGTTCGTGTTGATCGCAATGGCTCTGACCGAGACTATAATGAAGCGGTGTTTCAGGTAATTGGTGCG
>JBFRWO010000320.1:0-8832 GCA_051439625.1 Crocosphaera sp.
CAGGAAATAAGAAAAAAGATATCTCATGAATTATTCGGTGATTGCTAAGCTGTTTTGCATTTAAACCGCATATCATCAAGTTAAGCAACAAATTAGCAAACCCTCTCCCCGTATCCCTTTCCCCCGTCTCCGGTGTCAGTCTAGTATAGTAATTTAGATGCTTAACAGTTTATATTTTATGATCCCAATTTAAGGGCTTCAATATATAAACTATAAGTTACCCCAATTTTAAAAAGATTGAGAATATCGAGACTGAGAGATCGCCCTTCTTTTTTGTTTCTACTATAGACAATTCTACTAATTCCTTCGGTAAAAATTAGTAAAAAAATGCCGACAGTAATATCCCAATAAGCTTCTTGTCCTGCGGTAATAGAAACAGCTTGACCCACAAAAAAGCCTAAAAGAACACTAATCAAACTCAAAGAAATACGTCGCCAAGGATTACTAAAAGTTTCATTAAACTTGGTTTGAGTTACTTCCACTAAAGTATTTAGTCTCGTTCTTTGCATAGGTTAAATTTCCTCATTTTTTAGCTATAACATTACGCATTTTGTTTAGGAAGTTAAGTAAATTTTTCCTTCTTCACCTATGACAGTTCAGAGGATAAAAAATGTCCTAACTAATTTTTGTATTGCTATAATTATCGATCCAAACGATCTAATAAATATAAACCTACAACAATACCAGCAAAGTGACAGAGAATGGTGTGGGTATTAGCAAGAAGTAATAAAATTTCGCTAGGAGTAGGCAACTTACTGGTATCATAAACCGCCGCACCTTGAGGAATATTAGAAAGTTTGCGCCACAAAATACCAACAAAACCTTCTGCACCAATAATTGAGAGGAAAATACCTACTAAATTGGATAATAAACCAGCCCTAATTAATTGTAGTGTAGATGATTTTTTGGGTCGTGATTTTGCCTCGGGGTTGCGCATCAATTGGGCAATTTTTTTATAACGAAAACAAATCAAAATACTGATCACCAATGCGATAACACCAGCAATGGAACAAAAGACACTAAAAGAAGTTCCTTCGGTTGAGGTTTCTTGGGCCACTAAACCAGCTAAGGCCAAGAATAACAGAGCAGCAGCTAGTACACCTAATACTAACTGTCCCCAGAAACCGATATTTCCAGACCATTGCAGAATTCTCGCAGCGCGTTTGACATTCGGGGGAAGGGGGGGACGGGGTCGAGAAATTTCGTAGTTTTGACTCATAATCTGATGGTGAAAACTTTGATCGTTTTAACTCTGTGGGTTCTTCTTCCTAAATTTTACATTCTAAATTCTACATTCTCAACGATGGTAGCCTTTTGTTGCGCAATGGCAAAGGCCAGCAAACAATTTTCTAACACTTGGATTAACCATCGAGATTTATCTATAGAAGTTAACTCATAATACTCAAAGAGATGGGCTAATTTTTGTCGTAAAGAATATTTCAGTTTGGGACTCAAAAAAGTCAATTTTAAAAGTAACGCAACTAACTCACTTGAGCCTAAACAGCTTCTCAAGTTCATCATATCAAGACGATCTGAGGGGTGATTTGGATTAAATATTAGTTTATTTAATAATTGATTTCCGATGCGCAATATTATAAATTCTTTGACAGATTTTTCGTGTAAATTGGTGAGATTTATATCGACATTTTTTATTAAATATTGATATACTTGAAGCTGCTTACGTTCTTCTTTAATATCTTCGATTAAATAATTTATAAACTCTATTTTAAAGTCCTGATAGGATAGATATTTAATTTTTTCAAAAAAAAGACTTGATTTCCGATTCTTTATGTTATTTTTGGTTAATTCTGTAAAAGTTTTTGTCGCTTTATTGAAAGCTTGATTCTTTAACAAGGTAGGATTAGGAACAGACTCAATTATTTGTGGGACTTTACTTTCTAAGGTGCGGAGACGAGCAACTTCAATTTTTTGTTTCTGACGTATGATAGTTCTGTTTAATTTTTGATTAAAAGACTTTTGTTGATGCCGTTTGAAACAACCTAAAAAATCAATATATTGCTGAACGCTATGATTATTAAGTAAACAATCTTTATATAAAAAGGGATAACGTCCTAATAAATCTCCCAAAACTTGGGGTTTTTCTTGATGATAACTTTTACTGTGATTGGTAATATTAATTAATCTTTGTAGTTTTAAATATTCAGTTGTTTCCGAAAAAGCTTGACTCTCTTCTTGCCATCTTGTGATAAATTTTTGCTGCTCTAGTTGATAAATATTGGTTATTTTAAATAAATCTAATAACTCAAAAATTGCTTGTTTAGTTTCTTCACTAATTATCCAATGAGCAATACAAACTTGACAAAGACGATTGAAAAATGATGAGCAATTAGTTTTAGCTGTTGGTGAATAAACTAGATTTTTTACCATTTCTTGAACTTCACTATCAGGATAATTCTCTGTTTCTACTAATAGTAAACGTATTCTATACAATACCTCACAGCTAGGTTTGGTTTTGATCAATCTGAGAAAATATTGATAGAGACTATCATCCATCATTATAGTTTCTTCAGATATAGAGGCTAATGTATCAAATGCTGCTTGGTTCATCATCATATTAATTACTTCCATTCAGATAATTTTACCCAATTATTACGGAAATTACTGATAAACTCAAGAAACAAGATCAACAAGATCATGTGATATATTCTATCGACATTTAACTAAAACTATGATAAGCACATTAAACTCAATATTGTCCTCCTATTGTTTCACAAATAGGAGGCATTTGGTATGAGCTAAAAGAACCTAAAAAGGATTAAGTAATACTACATAGATATTGGACTGTAAGTATTGCTTGAGTTGTTGTATAGAGATTCTAATTTACCAAATGCTTCTTGAGTCATCACCATATTACTAATTGCAGTTCACCTAACTTTAATTAATTATTGAAGCGAAGGCTCTCAGACTCAAGAAAAAAAATTACTAAGATTATATGATCTTTTCTATTGACATTATTAAATTAATATGATAAAGAAAACTGTTGCCCTATTCTCCAACAAATAAGGGGAGATTTCAGGGTAATCTAGAAGATATGGCAGTTCAAGTTTGGGTGTTTCAATAAGGCCGGTTCTCACATTTTAGGTAAATACACCTTCATTAATCACTCACTTTTGCTATTACTCATCACAACCACAGAGATTAAAAAATATAATGGCTCATCCTCTATACGTTGCATTTATTTGGCATCAACACCAACCCTTGTATAAATCCCGTGAAGCGATTAATGATCCCAATGGACAGTATCGTATGCCTTGGGCCCGTTTACACGGTGTCAAAGATTATTTAGACCTAATTCTTGTCTTAGAAGAGTTTCCCAAGCTTCACCAAACCGTTAACCTGGTTCCTTCTTTGATTCTACAGTTAGAAGATTATGCCAGAGGAACTGCACTCGATCGCTACATGGCCTTAACCCTAACTTCTGCTATCGATCTCACAGATGAAGATAAAGGATTCATTTTTGATCACTTTTTTGATGCCCACCATCGCACCTTAATCGATCCCTATTATCGTTATTCTGAATTGAATATGCAAAAGCACGATAAAGGTCGAGAATGGTGCTTTGAAAACTGGAGTGTCCATGATTATAGCGATCTTTTGGCTTGGCATAACCTAGCTTGGATCGATCCCATTTTCCGAGAAAAAGACCCCGAAATTGCTGCTTGGTTTGAACAAGGAAAAGGCTTTTCTTTAGCAGATCGTAAAAAAATTATTGCCAAACATCGGGAAATTATCGGACAAATTATCCCGCAACACAAAAAAATGCAGGATTCTGGGCAGTTAGAATTGATGACAACGCCCTACACTCACCCAATTTTACCTTTACTAGCGGATACAGACTCAGGACAGGTTGCCATTCCTGAAATGACCTTACCCCAAAAACGGTTCCAGTATCCTCAAGATATTCCCTGTCATCTACGTAAAGCCAAAGAAATGTACGTCGATCGCTTTGGTTGCCAACCGAAAGGACTCTGGCCCTCTGAACAGTCCGTCAGTCCTGCCATTTTACCCTATGTAGCGCAAGAAAACTTTAATTGGTTGTGTTCCGATGAATCGGTTTTGGGTTGGAGTGTGGAACACTATTTCTATCGGGATGAAACTGGCAATGTTTGTGATCCCCACAGAATGTATCTCCCCTATCGCTTAGAAACGGAATACGGAGATTTAGCCATTGTCTTCCGTGATCACCGTTTATCCGATTTAATCGGCTTTAGTTATAGTGGGATGGAACCCCGTCAGGCTGCTTCTGATTTCCTCGGACATTTACAAGCTATTTCTCGTTCTTTGGTGGAACGTCAAAAAAGCAAAGTTACCACCCTGGAAGATCCCTGGTTAGTCACCATCGCCCTAGACGGGGAAAATTGTTGGGAATACTATCATGACGATGGCTTACACTTCCTCAGAGCCTTATATTCCCAGTTAAGCGAAGTTGATGATATAGAATTAGTTACTGTTTCCGAATTTATCGAGAAGTTTCCCCCGAAACAAGAAATTAAACCCCAGAAATTACACAGTGGTTCCTGGGTAGATGGTAGCTTTAGCACTTGGATCGGTGATCCCGTCAAAAATAAGGCTTGGGACCTATTAACCGATGCTCGTAAGGTGATGGCCAAACACCCCGAAGCTACCGAAAAAACCAATCCCGAAGCCTGGGAAGCATTATACGCAGCCGAAGGATCGGACTGGTGTTGGTGGTTTGGGGAAGGGCATTCTTCCAGTCATGGGGCTTTATTTGATGAATTGTACCGCGAACATTTACGGGGAGTTTATTCGGCCTTGGGTGAACCCATTCCTGACAACTTATATGAACCCTTAGACGATCACACCAAAAAAGGCGATCGCCCCCCAGAAGGCTTTATTCAACCAGTGATCGATGGTAATGTTGATGAAGAAGACTGGGAAAAAGCCGGACGCATCGAAATTGGCGGCTCAACCGGAACTATGCACAAAGCGAGTACCGTACAACGTATTTATTATGGGGCAGATCACCTCAATTTATATCTACGCTTTGATGTGAAAATGGGGTCTCAACCTGGTCGAGATTTACCCAATGAGTTACATTTACTCTGGTATTATGCTGATACTGATGTCTTTACCAGTACGGTTCCTTTAGCGGATGTTCCGGACGAAGAGCCGGTTAACTATACTTTCCACCATCATGTAGGCATTAATTTGGTTTCTCAGTCGGCCTGGTTACAACAAGCTTGGCATAGTAATGACTGGCATCCCAAAAATCACCGCATTGAGGTGGCATTTAATCAATGTTTAGAAATTGCTATTCCTTGGAGTGATCTACACCGTGAACCGGACGCTTGGTTGCATTTAGTAGCTGTATTTGCTGATCACGGTAAATTCCGCAGCTTTTTACCTGAAAACCAATTAGTGGAGTTGAAAGTTCCTTAAAGGTGGGTGCGATATCAATCCTTTTACATACTCCCCCACTACAATCTGTGATTTAGTGGGGGATTTTTTCCAGTTGACTGTTAGAAATTTCGGTGTTGCACAATCAAGGGATGATTTGGATAATTCAAGATTATAGCGTTTTTTCTTTTTTTATTTAAAAATATTAAATTCTTACTAATATTAAAAATCTTCTTATTCTGCTCTTGACCTAAGATTGGAGATTGAGTAAATATAAGCCTTTGCTCTTAAACATTTGTAAATCTATAATAAAGCCTCTTGAATCAATAATAAATCTGAAATATACCCTTTTCTTTTCTTTTTCCCTGTCTTTTAAGCAGGGATCAATCTACAATCTGCACTCTGCAACCTGCAATTGCTTGACAATTTTGAAAAATATGATAACAAAAATAAGTAAATAAAATCATAAAAAACTTATTAAGTTTGACCTATTTTTTCATTTTGCTCTTGACACTTTTGAAAAATATGATAACACAAATAAGTAAATAAAATCATAAAAAACTTATTAAGTTTGACCTATTTTTGAGAATCTTGTTGTTATCTTGGTGTTGTTACTTAAGGGTGTTTACTTATCAATCATGATTAACAAAATTCAAGCAAATTCTGCCTTAGCCGTTGTAGTTGCTCTTGCTTCCACTCTAATTGGTTCTTCAGCACAAGCCAATATAGTCTGTTTTCAGGGTGATATCGATACCCTTTTAGCTCAAGACTCAGTAATTTGTGGGGACAAGTTGTTTAACAACTTTGCATTTGATGCCCTCTTTAACACCCCCACTGAACAAGTGACAATTGGAAATAATCAATTGGCTGCTGAAGGTCCTGAGTTTGGAAATTTTATCTTCCAGTATCAGGGCGCACTCAATGTCACTACAGCCCAGATTGCTTCATTTTCCTATGATGTCACAATTAATGATCCGCTTATTCCCGAAGCTAATCGCATAGAGAATGCCCAATTTGATGGTGTTGCGATGGGCTTAGATATCGATGGATTGGCAGCCCCTATTGATGCTGTGAAAGAAGTCAGCTATGCAGGAGATGGAGGTACACCTCTAACAGTGAATGACGGTGAGGCGAAGTTCTTTCCTGTAGGTGTTACTAAAATTTCTGTAATGGATACATTAACCTTCTCAGCAGGGAGTCAATTGGACTCAATTAGTAATGACTTTAGCCAAATACAACGGAGCCCAAATGAACCTATCCCCGTTCCCGAACCCGGAACTATTATCGGACTTCTTGCTTTAGGCGGATTAGGATTAGCTACCAAAGGCAAAAAACAAAAGTAAAAAGTTGTCAAGTCTTGTCAACATTGACAACCACTGGATCTATATATTTTTTATGTGGCTCTTCTGAAGAGTATTTTAAGAGCCACTATCCAAAACCAAATTGCTACCGATATCTACCTAATTTTTCTGGGTTGAGAATACGAAAACTAAACCGTTACCTACGTTCTTCTTAGCGGTGTCGCCTTGCGTATCAGCCTAGAGTCATCATAACACAAAATTCAAATATACCGATTATAGGTCGGTGGATTTTTGTTAAGGAACATCTTACCGTGATTCTAGTCGGTTTGTTCGATGATATAAGGGAATTCTCCGCTATTAATGCTAAACCATTCTTTTTGTAGAATACGATTTTCTGGACTAAGAATAGTTAAATTAACTAATTGTTTAAATTCCGTATTTTCTTGAGGTAAAATACAGCCATACAATTCTCTAGTAATGGGTTGAGAAGGCAATAAAACAAAGTCTCCTATACTACCACCTTGTTGAACAATTTCACCTAATAACAAAATACCATCACTAACAACCGCTTTAACTTCATTTTGTTTGAGTTTTCTTACCCCTTCTGCTCGACTTCTGATATCTTTCCAGTTGGCTAAAGGATAGATTTGAGGAATAATTTCTTGAGTGGTGGTTCCTGGTAAAAAGGCAATGGGAATGTCGGTTAAGTTGCCATTATAGTTAAAGTTAGGAGCATCTTGTAGTTTAACTAAAAATTGCGCTCCTGTCATAAAAAAGGGAACAGAAAAATCGACTCTTGTTGAACGGGTTTGGGTGATAGTTGTCGCACCACACATGATATCAACATCTCCCCGTTGGACAATACGAAACCGACTATCTATAGTTGCTTCTCTCAGATTTAACTTTATTGGTTGATTGAGTTCTTTTTCTAGTTTTTTGTGAATTAAACGAATGAGATCAACAGAGTATCCTGTCCATTTTCCCTGTTTATTAACATAACCGAAAGGGATAGCATCTTTTCTAACTCCTGCGTTTAATTCTCCTGTCCGTTTGATTTTTTCTAAGACAGTTTCAGCTAAGACAAAACGAGGAAAAAAGCAAAATAAAATAAGAGCTATTAGGACAGAAATGGAAGCTTTATGTTTCATCTCATCATCAATTTAACTACAGTTCTAACCCTCTAGACTAACAAACCGCTATAAAGTTCCTCGGATTACGTTTAAGTCTAAAGTTAGATTTTTTCTATATTTTTTTTAATGATTTGTTTTTGTTCTTCGTCATATTCCCATTTCTCTAAAAATGCTTGATAACTGCCATTACTATTAATAATAGTTTGTTTTAATTCTTCTAATTTTTGGGAACTTAAATCTAAATTAGTTAACTTAATTAAATTTCCGTTTCTTTGAGCAACTTTTTCAGAACTTTGTGCTTGTTTTTCATCATTATTACGACGATGGGTGACAGCCATAGCTGAAGACATGGCGAGATTTTTTACTAATAGTTCACTAACAATCTCTGGGGAAGTTTTTAAAGCATTAATTACTCCCTCACTCGGATTATCCGCCAAAGGAAGATCGCTGGTTAAATAGATAACAAAAAACCCCCTTGCACCATTTTCGCTATTGACTAAAGTAGTAACTATTTCTTCAATCTCGTCGTCTTTTAGTTTCTTGTTAACTATTGCTTCGGTGAGAGTTTCAGTTAACTGTAATGCGTCTTCAAAGGAAAGATTATTAGGAATATGCCAATTCATTGTTAGTCAGTAATTTTGATAATTATTAAGGTTGATTTTTTGGTAAATAGCCAACAGATGGGGCTAGGGTAATCAAGTCTTCTATGTTTTTCTCCATAGTATAACAAATCTGATCTAAAGGTAAATCGTTAGCATCGTAACCGAAGGGATCTTCAATTTCTATGCCAATAGCTTCTATGCCAAGTATAGTAAAACTAATTAAGGCAACAATGGGTGCTGTCATCCAGCCTAACTCATCTACAAATTGAAACGGTAATGTTAAACAATAAAGTAAAACTAATTGTTTCAAATGAATAGTATAGGCTAAAGGAATGGGGGTTTTAAGGATTCTTTCACAAGCACCTAATCCATCTACCATAGTATCTAATAATTTAAACATGGCAGTGAGTTGATAAGAAT
>JBFRWO010000321.1:0-3209 GCA_051439625.1 Crocosphaera sp.
GCTAGTAAAGGTGATATTGTCCCTCCTTGGGGGGTTCCTTCGTTAGTAGGAAATAGGTTCTTCCCATCTAATACACCAGCTTTTAACCAAGCTCGAATCTGTCTTCGTAAGGTGGGGGAAGTATTTAGTTTGTCCAGCAGTTTTTTGTGGTTGATGCGGTCAAAGCATTGTTGGATATCTCCATCTAATGCGTATTTTGGCATTTTATTGATGGATACCCAAATTGCTTCTATGGCATCGTGGCAGGAACGTCCTGGTCTGAATCCATAGCTATTAGGCTCAAATTTAGCTTCCCATTCGGGTTCTAGAGCCATTTTTGCTAAGGTTTGTAATGCTCGGTCATGAATAGTGGGTATTCCTAATGGACGTTTTTCTGTTTTCCCAGGTTTAGGAATCCAGATTCGGCGTAAAGGTTGAGCTTTAGAGCCGATTTTTAACCGTCCTACCAGTTTGATACGAGCTACTGGGGATAGAGTCTTAACTCCGTCCACTCCTGCCGTTCTTTTCCCCTGGTTTAGTTGTGTTACCCGTCTGACTGCGAGACATTTTGCTGACCATGAGTTAATCAGTAGTTTTTGTAGTCTGCGGACTACTTTGGTTTTGCCTTGTTTAGCAGCTTTGTAAATTCGCTTTTGCAGCTTAAAGACGCTTCTTTCTAGCTTTCGCCAGTTGATTTCGTCCCATTTATACATCGGTTTTGCCGTGTTCATAACTTTTATACTGCTACTAGAGACTTTACATTCCAATTAATCGTAGGTCTGTTAGCGTATCTTAGACATTACTCTAAGCATTTGCTTCCGACCTAATCTTGCCTTCTTGTTTCCTGGTATTTCCAGATTTTGCGTCTTGGTTGACTACTCTTGTTAGAGAGAAATCAAGAAGGTTACTTCGTTCCTTATAACCATTGGTTTGAACTTTTAGGATGACCCTTCGCTGCCGGAGAATTATCTGGTGTATGATTCCTATGTGCGTGCTAGGAACCAGATGGGAGTGTATGGAAACCGTATGCAGACCGGTTTCCCCATTCTCATTTACCTTTTGGTGTGGCGTTTCAGCCGTTTCGCCACTGCGCAATCATTACGACAGTCATAGTCTTCGCTTTCGCTATCCATGAGTTCTTGCTCGGTAAGTTTTCTAACTTTCGGCTGTTAGACACTAACTTTTAACCCTGCTTTACAGATTGAAGACCATTCTCTACTGTAAGGGTTGAGCTTTTACCTCATACACCGGAGGAGATAGACTTGAAGTTTCTAGGATACTTCTTCTCACTATCATGGTTATAAAGTTGTAAAGGTTCATTTACCTTTGCGGTTAATCCCCCAAACCCTCATCAGGTCTGGTTTCTAACCAACGAATCGCACCCGACACCTTTGCACCCTTACCTCTTTTAGCTATCAGTTTTCAGTCATCAGTAATTAACTGTTCACTATTCACTGTTCACTGAAAAAGGCGGTATTTTTCTGTGGCACTATCCTCACGCTCACGCGCACTGGTAATTATCCAGCAAGTCTGATCTTTCGGGAGTCCGGACTTTCCTCGAATGAGTTCATAAGACCCATCCGCAACTCTCGCGCCAACTCTTTTCTAATTCTATTCTAATCTTTTTTGGATAAAGGAATCTTGGGACGGGCAAACGGTTCAAACCAACCCCTCCGCCAAAAGTAGAACACTAACCCACTGGCAATGGCGGCCATCAACCCTAAACAACTCATATAACCCCAACGAGTCTTTAATTCTGGCATATATTCAAAGTTCATACCATAAACCCCGGCAATAAAAGTCAGAGGAATAAAAATAGTAGAAACAACGGTTAAAACTTGCATAACCTCGTTCATTTTATTACTCATAGAAGACAAATAAGCATCCATTAAAGAAGAAGCTAACTCTCGATAAGTTTCGACAATATCTAAGATTTGAATAACGTGGTCATAACAGTCTCGAAAATAAATTTGTGCCTCGGAACTAATTAAAGAACTTTCTCCTCTAACTAACATATTGGTCACATTTCGTAAAGGCCAAATCGAGCGACGTAAGGCTAATAATTCCCGACGAATTACATAAATTTCTTTCAATTGATTGGTATTAGGTTTTATAGCTAATTCGTCTTCTATATCTTCAATGCGATCGCCGTAATCTTCTAATACTGGAAAATAACCATCAATAATAGAATCTAACAATAAATACATCAAATAATCAGCCCCTTGCTGTCTAACTTTTCCTTGATTTGCTCTAATTCTTTCCCTAACAATATCAAAACAATCTTCTATTTCTTCTTCTTGAAAGGTTAGTAAATATCTAGTTCCTAAAACAAAACTTACTTGTTCACTTTCAAATCCTTCTTCGTTAGCATTGGGGCGAACCATCTGTACAATTAATACTAATTGTTCGTTATAATCTTCTAATTTTGGTCTTTGAGGAACATTAACAACATCTTCTAAAAGTAAAGGATGAAGCTTAAAAATATCTCCAATTTGTTTAAGAACTCTCTCACTTCCTAACCCTTCAACATCCATCCAAGAAATAGTATTTGTTCCTAAGTAGGGTGTTAAAGCGTTGGGGGTTACGTCTACTTTTCGGACAGCGTGAGATTGATCATAATCAATTAAAACAATACGAGAAGGTTTCGCATCTGGTTCTATATTTAACTTTCCAGGTTCGCTACCGGGTTCATCAAAAAAGTAGTCAAAATAATCAGAATCTTCTTCTTTTTCTAATTCTTCTGGGTTCAATATTTGGTCTTTTGTAATCGGTGATTGAGTCATAATTTTAGTTTAGTTATATTTTATTTTTCTTACAATCTAAGTGTAGTCCCATAATAATCAAATCTCTTTCAATATTATCCAATTTTGCTACTCTTGGCAAGTATCCCCATTGTTGAAACTTACATTTCTTGAATAAATTTAAACTGGGTTGATTATGGGCAAAAATAAATCCTAGTAAATTAGTTAATTCTAGTTTTGGACTTTCTTCGATTACATATCCTAAGAGTTTTTTTCCTATTCCTTGACCTCGGCATTTTTCAGCAATATATAAACTGATTTCTGCTGTATTTTTATAAGCGGGACGACCATAAAAATGTTGTAAACTGACCCAACCAACCACTTGATTATCATTCTCAATCACCCAAATAGGATAATGGTTAGTGTCTCTTTCTTGGAACCATTTTAAGCGACTTTCTACTGTTATTTTCTGTAAATCTCCTGTTGCAA
>JBFRWO010000322.1:0-5609 GCA_051439625.1 Crocosphaera sp.
TCTCTCTGCTGCTGAAATTGAAGAGGGAGTTGAACAGATGTATCGTCGTTTCTATTTCCGTCGTCGTACCATCGTTCCTATTGTTAAAGAAATGTTAGGTGATCCCCAAATGTTAGTGCGTCGTTTACGGGAAGGAAGAGAGTTTATGGCCTATCTAAAAGAACGTCATACTCGTAGTTTAGTTAACGCTTAAACTTTAGTATAAGGTGGGCAATGCCCACCTTACAATATAATATAGAAGCAAGAGATAGAATAAACTTAAGAACAAATATGACAAGTAAACGTGAATTTTACATGATTGTAGAACAAGATGAAGACGGTATGTTTATTGGAGAAATTCCTCAGTTAAAAGCTTGCTACAGTCAGGGAAAAACTATTGATGAACTTGTGGCAAATATTAAAGAAGTTATTGCAATGTGTTTAGAAGAAGAAGACTTTAAAGAAACTTCTGAATTTATTGGAATTCAAAAGGTTACTCTTTAATGCCAAAACTACCAACATTTAGAGCAAAACAAGTCATTTCAGTCTTAAAAAAAATTGGCTTTGAAATTGTTCGTCAACGTGGGAGTCATGTTAGACTTAAACATATAGATGGTCGGGTTGTTACGATACCAGTACATTCAGGACAAAATTTGGGCAAAGGATTATTAAGAAAAATACTTCGGGATGCTGAACTTAACACAGAAGAATTTATTAACTTATTAAAATAAACTTTGTTGTTAACTTATTTTAAGGTAGTAATTCAGTTAAGCTGTAAGGACATTGAGCAGGTACTTTAACACCGTACTCTAAGACTACTAAACTGACAGCATCTTGATAAATTTCTTCTAACTCTGATTCAAGTTTTGGCTTCATACTGGGTGGAATTTTACGCTTAATTTCAATTCTAAACGCTTGTATCTCAACCTGCCATTTTTTATAGCACTCTTCTAGCGGAACATAGTCTATCTTTAAACGATGTTCAATTTGCCTCATCAGCAATTTTACGACTGCATTATATTCTCTACGTCCCAAAGCTTCAATCTCCTCAATGATGTTGTCCCAGTCCAATGTTTTGTTGTGCTTTAATTCGTGGTGAGTATTGAGAAGTTCTCGTAAAGCTTGAGACTGTTTTATTGTCCATTGATAATAATCTTTTTCGTAAGTTAATTCTGATAGTGTCTGGTTCATGAGTTACACTCTCAATAAATTTAATTTTGATCTTTCTCTTAGTTGCCTGCGGCTAACTGTCTTTATTTTAATTTGTAGGTTGGGTTGAACGAGAGTGAAACCCAACACAAGGTTTAATGATTGTTGGGTTTCGTTCCTCAACCCAACCTACGAATATAATCTTTATTGTTGAGCATTTCTAAACCTAGCTAAATTATCCCGCATAATAACAGTATCAGGATGATCAACCCCTAATGTCTCTTCTGCAATAGCTACTGCTTCAATATACAAGGGTTCTGCTTCTGAGTATCTTCCTTGGTCATGGTAGAGTTCGGCTAAATTATTTAAACTGGTAGCTACATCAGGATGGCGATAGCCTAATAATTCTTTTCTCAAGGCTAAAGCTTCAATTAACAAGGGTTCTGCTTCTGTATATCTTCCTTGGTTATCATATAGTCCGGCTAAATTATTTAAACTGGTAGCTACATAAGGGTGCCGATGGCCTAATGTTTCTTTATACAAGGCTAAAGCTTGTTTATACAAAGGTTCTGCTTCTGTGTATTTTCCTTGGTTATCATATAGTCCGGCTAAATCATTTAAACTGATAGCTATATAAGGGTGCCGATAGCCTAATGTTTCTTTACACAAGGCTAAAGCCTCTTTGTACAAGAGTTCTGCTTCTGTGTATCTTTCTTGGTTAGAGTAGAGTCCGGCTAAATTATGTAAACTGCTAGCTACATCAGGATGGCGATCTCCTAATATTTCTTTGATCAAAGCTAAAGCTTGTTTGTACAAGGGTTCTGCTTCTGCGTATCTTCCTTGGTTATCGTAGAGTAGGGCTAAATTATTTAAACTGGTAGCTACATCAGGATGGCGATGGCCTAATAATTCTTTTCTCAAGGCTAAAGCTTTTTCGTATAAGGGTTCTGCTTCTGTGTATCTTCCTTGGTCATGGTAGAGTTCGGCTAAATTATTTAAACTGGTGGCTACATCAGGATGATTCTCTTGCAAACGACTTCTAGTAAGGGTTAAGCAGTCTACTAACCAAGGTTCAGCAAGGAAATATAAGCCTTGACCACTATAGTAACGTCCTAAACCTCCATAAAGGGCAACAATATCATCTTCTGCTATGGTACGTTGAAATTCCCTGGCTGCTACTTCAATATGGGGAATATAAGGCGTAATCTTTCTAATACTCTCTAGAGTTGGCGTATCAGGAATTTCTCTACACAGGTCTGCCATTACCTTACAATATTGGCGTTTAATAATTTTAGCCTGTTGAGACGCTTCTAACTTATCCCGTAAATAACGACGGGTCAAGGTATGGAGTTCATATTCATCTTTTCCCAAACTTTGCAGCAAACTATAATTAATTAATTGGGTTAAATTGTTATTTATCTGTTCAATTGTTTTGTCAGGAAACAACTTTTTAATTAATGACAGCGAAAAAGGAGCAAATGCCAATAAACTTAGATAATAAGCGAAGGTTTGTACCTCTGTTTCTAAGGTATTCCAAGAAAGTTCAAAGGCCGCTTTAACTTGGTTTTCTCCTGTTGGGTCTCGTTTCGTTAAATCTAAGTTTTGCTTTTGTAGTTTTGTAATAACTTCTTCGACAGAAAAATCTTGATTAACCTTTAAAAATTGTGCTACTAAATCCAACGCTAAGGGAAAATAATCTAATTCTTGACATAATCTTTCTGCTGTTTCTAATTCTTTGTCTAAGCGTTCTTTCCCGATGGCAAGTTCTAGTAATTCCAGAGCTTCTGTTGCTGATAAAATTCCTAAATTGAGAGTATTAATGGTTGAGGATAGATAATTAAACCGAGTGGTAATTAAAACCTGAAAACGATTATCTAAGTTTGCTAGATAAGGTTGAATATCTTCATAGTCTCGAACATCATCAATAATAATTAGAACCTTTCCCTCTGGCAAATGAGTCCAACAATAACGAACTCTTTCGATTAAAGAATGCTCTTTTAGGACATTTATGTTTAGATATTGAGCAGCAAAGTTAATAATTTGGATTCCCACATTTTGACTCAAACCATTTAACCAAAGAATTCCCCCAGGATAATTATTTTTAGCTTGTTGCTGCCACGCATATTGCAGTGCTAATTGAGATTTTCCAATCCCTCCTATCCCACTTAAAGCAACAATATCATTAGTAGATAAAGCATGAGTAATCTTTTTAAAATCTTCGTTTCTCGCAATAAAATTTTTATCTAACTGTGGTAAATTATTTTTAATAATAATTGGGGAACGCTGCTCATACTTATCAAGGGTAATTAAACTATTGGACGCATCTTCTGTTAAAAATAATCGCAAAGAAAACCAAGAATTAAAATCTGGCATTACTTTAATTGCTTCGCTATGAAAAGGACGAGACATCCACCAAATTTGTCTTAAATCAAATTGCGCTAAGTTTTCTCTATTAAAATTAATGACTCTAACCGCTTCAAATAAAGGAATATTTGTTTTAAAAGCTGTTTCAAAACCTGTAACAGAAACTACCCCCGATGGTATTTTTTTTAACTGTGAAAACAGTATATTAAAAACCACTGAAGGTTCTTCCCTTAAAGGTGACTTTATCTCATGGAAAGGAATGTCTTTTTGTTTAAATTGATAAGCAACTTCTCTAACTACTTTTTGACGGGAAAACTTTGAGGAGAACTCGACTTTTGCTAAACTAGGTAAAGGTCTAGTTCCCCATAAAATAAGATGCGCTATAGTATGATCAATTGTTCCTGGAATTAACTGTTTTTTATTCACTTGATGTCCCTCCTTTTACACCACCTTGAGCAGAAAAAGGAATAATTCCTTGACCATTTAAAATGTCAACTACTAGGGGATGAACCCCAAAACAGCGTTTACCTTCTCCTTGATTCAATTCTTGAATTGCTCTATTATAAAGAACAACATATAAGACTTCGTTGGGAATTTGTGCGTCAGGTTCCTGATCATAAATTCGCTTAAGAAGCTTTGATTTTTCTTCATAAGTAACCCCATCTTTATCAAAAGGATTATCCCCTAAACGACGCTCATATTCAGTGCGTAAATTACCAATTGCCACAGTAACATGATCCGCTTTAATTGTTTTTTCACCTTCAAGAATTGCCATATCTGCTGCATAATTTACTAAGGAAAATAAGTCCCGAATATTTCCTCCTGATGCAATAATTAATCTTTTAACTTGTCCAGTTTCAAACAGATTAAGATTTATTCTTGCTTCCAGAACTTTTTGCAGAGCATTTTGTCCTTCAACATTCGGACTATGATCTTGATAAAAAACTGTTGTATCAGGAATTAAATGACAATTAGCAAAAGGAAAAATTAGTTGAATTCCGGCAGCAGAATTATATAAACCAATGGGAATATTAAAGATTAAATGAACATTCAAATCTTTAAAAATATTTCCATAATTAATAAATAAAGCCTCAATAGCTGCCGTTGAAACACCAGCTTTATCAAAATCTTCCCCAACTAATAACCATTGACGTTGTTCTGTTTCTTGTAATAATTGATTACACTCTCCCAAAAGAGTATTAGTAATTTCTACTAGCTCATTAAATCGTTTAATTCGATATTCGACAACTTTTTTTTCTCGACTTGAAGCAAACCTTAATTCCCCTTTTACAGAAGCAAATAACCCTAAAACTTGATTCCAAATCGAATTATCTTTAACCCCTGCCCCTGCTTCTATATTCAACTTAGCTTCTTCAATTTCTTTCCGGGTAACTTCTTTTTTACTATACCAATCTTTTAATTTTAGTAATGTTTCATCTTTGGGTTGTTTATTAGTAACTTCATAAGTTTTTTCAATAACTTCAACCACCATTAATAACACCACATCCAACGGATTAAAATTGAGTGGGTCTAAATCACTCAAAACACTAAAACGAACCGCCCGAAAAGCTTTAATAATATGTTCATCATTAATTAAACGAGTTAACTCTGTCGATTTACCAACCCCTGGATGTCCCATAAAACACCCTTTATAATAACTTTTTTCGTCAACTCTTTGTAATCCTAACTTAAGATGACAAATCTTATCGCCACCCCTAACTTCATTCATTTCTTTGCGATAAAAAGCCTCGATCTCTTTTACTGTGGTTAAAGGTCTAGGGGATAGAGTTAAATAAATTTCTTCGAGAGTTGTTGAAGGTACAAAGCGAGTTAAAGGTTGATTTTGCATCGATCAAAATAAATTTATCCTTTTTATGCTTCATTATATCTTATCTCAATTTCCTAAAGTCTGACTACACACTTCTATAGGTGTCAACGACAGTTGAACCCTACAATATAAACATCTTCTGCTATATTTCTTAGCTGAATACTTAAAAAATGAAAACCACCCTATTATCTAGGGTGGAGGAGGTCATCTGGTACATCTGAGGAGGAAATCTCGATGTAGGGAAAACTTTTTTCTTGCTGTAATTACTATCCCATGATGATCTATTGGA
>JBFRWO010000323.1:0-4020 GCA_051439625.1 Crocosphaera sp.
AACGTGAGTTCGACGAGATTTTTGTAGTCAACAGAGAACACCAGACCTATGCTGGAAGTAGTATTCCTCAAGGTCTGGTGCTATGGATATAAAATCTCCAAAGCGATCTTACTGAAGTTTTTTGTGATGTAGATGATTTCTATAAAGCTTTTCAAAAATACTCTCAAATGCTCCCTCTTCTGACATCATCAGTAGGGGAAAAGTTATGTAGATCTCGTTTAAGCTTAAGTGAAGTAATGACCATTGTAATTGCTTTTCATGGGTCAGGTTATCGGACTTTCAAAGAATTTTATACTCTACAAGTTTTACCTCATTGGAAAAAAGCTTTTCCTAAATTGGTAAGTTATAATCGCTTTGTGGAACTAATGCCTTGGTCAATGATGTTACTCTGTTGTTTTTTGCATACCAGAAAAGGCGAAATTACTGGGATTAGCTTCATTGATTCTACTCCCATAGAAGTATGTCATCCTTGTCGCAGTCAATCACATAGAGTTTTTGAAGGATTAGTTGGTTGGGGGAAAAACTCAGTCGGGTGGCATTATGGCTTTAAACTTCATCTTATTATTAATGATCGGGGAGAGCTATTGGCTTTTAAGTTAACTTCAGGCAATACTGATGACCGTAAACCTGTTCCCGAAATGACTGAGGATCTGATTGGAAAATTGTTTGGTGATCGCGGCTATATTTCCCAAGAACTATTTGAAAAACTGTATGAACAAGGGCTACAACTCATTACTCGTTATAAGAAAAAAATGAAACAGAAGTTAGTTAAACTTGTTGATAAAATTCTTCTTCGTAAGCGTTCTTTGATTGAAACGGTTAACGATCAACTCAAAAATATTTCTCAGATTGAGCATTCAAGGCATCGCAGTATTTGGAACTTTTTCGTCAATCTTTTTGCTGGATTGATTGCCTACACCTATTTGCCTCAAAAGCCCTCTCTAGACTTGAACCCAAAAGGTTTGCCAGCTTTACCTGCTGCCCTTTTTTAAGGGGATTTCCAAGTTTGACCCGATCAATTTCCTAAGAATGGGACGAGAGAATAATTTCGTGTATACGGTCTGTCGTGCCACTTTTTATACTACATTCTTCGAGGGACAACTATGTTACATTGTAGTATAGTTGTCCCTCGCTTATATGTTACGAGCCAGAATAGGAGTATTTTCCTTCCCAGTGGGGAAAAGCTGCATTAGATAAGGGTTTAAGTAGGGGACAGCACTCTCTAAAAAGGTATACAAATAGGGGTGTGCTGTCCCCAGATGTTGATCGGTTGTCCCAAAACTTGCTTGGTTATGTATACAATTTTTGAGCAGTTCTGGGACACCCCCTCGTCGAACTCACGTTAAGTGAAATATAAGAAAAAATATTCTAAAGCTGTTTAAGACTGGGCGGAGGGAATGGAGCGGAGCGGAATGACTGGAGTACAGTTGAGAACAGCACACAGGGGGTATGGGGGCAGTATGCCCCCATATAAATAACATTCGCGATCAGCGAAAACGATCCAGAAGAAAAAACCGAGCGATTAGCGAGACGATATTTAACTGAACGATACTGCTTTTAGATAAATAAGCAATAAAACTTAATATAAATGAATGATTAGCTTATCTATATTTTTGTATTTACTAAATCCTAAAACACAGATATTTAAAGACTATTAAGTAAATTTTATTGATTTTTAATAAGAATTTCTTATATCTTAAATAATGAATTCTTATCTAACTTGCATACTACTGCTATAGGTTTATTTTCTTGAAATTTAGTTAAATTTAGCTGAATTCAGCTAAATTTGATAGTTGATGAAATTATAGTTTACAAGATACCGTAAGTACATCCAGAATAATTAGTTAAACCTTATAAGGTTTAAGCAATTACTTTACTGGGTACTAAAAGAAAAGCCAGAGCTGTATATAGCTCAGGCCATTTTAATTAAGTGTATTTCTAACTAGCTTACTTGAAACATTCTAGTAGTCTGTGAAGAAGTATTCTAAACATCACAAAGGCTACTCTTTCGAGTAAAGCTGTTAGAAGCTTGAAAACCAGTTGTTTCATGGTTTTATCTCCTTTTAACTTTGTTCATGGAATGATACTAGCATAGATTTTATCTTGTATCTGCGGACTATTCTTATAGACTATTTATGGTAAAATTTACCATAAATACTACTTGAACCCATAGGGGCTAAGTTAGTCCAGTATAAATATTATGTAAAGTTTTATAACAAACTATTTAATCAATACATTTCAATACATTGATCCAATCACTGTTTAAATATCCTTTTATTACTTCTTTAAAGGTATCATAGAGGCATGAGAGAGGTAAAAATGGTGTATTCATCACGAAGGGATATAATTTGGTTTCTAGACCCCTTTTCATTGCGCTGAGAGAATTAGGGTTAGGATCACAAAGCTCACTAAGATAACGTAGAGGGCTTGATCGCTGATGCAGTAAAGGTTTTAACAGATTTATTTAGGGAATAATTGTTTTATAAGTAAAACTTATGAGTCAATTTTTTTATTTTCCTTTTTTGACGAACATTTCGTTAAGGACGTATTTACGGCGATTTGGGGGACCAATTCTTTTCATAACTTCTAAGTCCTCCAACTCATTCAAAGAAGCCCTGACAGTATTTTCTCCAAGTCCAGTTTTTTCCATAAGTTCAGCCTTAGTTATTTCAACAATTGTGTTCTCATAGCCAACCTCATTTGCCAATGCTGCAAAGACTTTAAATGCCGAGGGGCTGATCTTAGGTAAAAGTCTATCTAGAGACTCACTATAAATTTTCATAAAATCTTTCTCCTTACGTCTTCGCCGATAAACGGATAATCCAGCTTCCTCAATCACTTTTATGGCATTAAATAACCTCTTAGAGTTTTTATGCTTACGGTTACTTCCATCAGTCATTAGTATTACCCACTGTTAACAATAAAATCATTAGCGATAAAAATTGTACCCTATTAGCGATACTTTTTATTGGCAATAAAAAGTATGCTCTGTTAACAATGGTTTTTATTGGTAACAAAAATCGCTAGAACGTTTATATAATCAATGTTTTGGCGATTTTGGGTTAAAGCTATGTCTACCTCTTACTAACGAAGGCGGAAAACCGCTCCCTGTAAGGGTTCCAGCGTTTCAAAGTGGTACTGTTACCTTTGAATACGCTGGCTGAAAAGTGCTTGTAGCCGTCGTTCGGGGAGGTTTGGAGGGACTGGTTGCTGACCCTCCAAATCGGGGTCTGGGGTGTCCCCAGAATATGGGACAAAGAATGCGATACTAAAGAAGCTAAAAGTTAGGTGAGGACTACATTTGAGACAAGTTGCTGTACTGACAGGAACGGTTAAAAATTTACGTGTTTGGGAATCAAAGAAGGGTTTAACCTTTGGAAAGCTAGACCTAGAGCTTAATGAAGGGATTTTGATTAAAGGTTTAATCTTTCCTGGTGATTGGGAAAAATTAGAAGATCATTTGGAAAATGAGATGGAGATTACGGCGGTGGGAAAAATTGATCTTATGGATGATTACACGATGATAATTAATAGCATCACTTTATTTCCGATTTATCGAGTTGATCAGGGAGAAAAATCGTTAGATGAATTTCTGAGATTAATCAAACAGCAACAAGTAAAAGAGTACAAACCAGGATGGTTAGTTTACAGATTAAAAGAATTGAATCCGCCACTAGCGATCTGGAAATTATGCGCTCAGTATCTTGGCAGAAAAGAGGGATGGGGTTTTTATCAATGGCGTGAACTTAATCCTAAAAAAGAAAAATCAGTTGATTTTGATGATTGGGATTAAGTTATATAATATTAAGCACTTGGCAAACAAAGTTTGCGTAAGTGCGCTTTCCTCTTTACAGGTCGGAAAGGAGGAGAATCGTGGCTTAATAATCGTAAGGCGTTTTTTTTATAATTAAGATCGTTTACTTTAAGTCAAATTATAACATTACCCCAGCGCTAATAGTCCCCTTGGGGGACTGCTTAAAATGAATTCTCTGATCGCTCATGTTATTTATATATGTCTCT
>JBFRWO010000324.1:0-13358 GCA_051439625.1 Crocosphaera sp.
CCTCGGATCTTTCTTAACTGCTGTAAATCTTCTGTTTCTTGAATGCGATCGATGATTCTTAGTAATTGTAAATTATATAAATCTGCTCTATTTTTTTGTTTTCCTGTGAACCAGGAACGCAGTTGCCACACCCCAGATATTAATAACATTGAAACCGATAAACCTAAGCCGATCGCTTCGGCATATTCTACCAAAAAACTAGGATTACCCTTATTATAATAATCCAATGCACCAGGATGAAATGTAAACCCTAAATGTGGGTTTTCATCCCAGGGTTCAATCATAGAAGCTTGGATAAATTCTTGTACTAATTCGTTCCTTGCTTCGTATAATATTCGCGTAATTTCAAAAATAATTTCTCGATTAATCCTGTTATTAGCAATTAATACTGCTCGCACTCCTACTGCTGGTAAATCTTCTGAGGGAGTGGGACTAGCACCATGATAACTTCCTTTCGGAATTGACATCACTTCTAATGCAGGAAGTTCTAGTTGTAAAGCGGCTCCTTGATCGATAGGAATTAGTTTGATTTGAGGATTGTTGAGTAATTGAACAACGGCACGACTTTCTAAGGAAACAACCCGAAATAACCCATCTACTTCTCCATTTTCTAATGCTTGATGTGCTTCGGTAATTGGTAAAGGAATAGTTTGAATTTTATCAATATCTAATTGATAGTGTTCTTGCAATCTCCAAAACATATTATAGGAACCACTGCCTTTTGACATCAAAGCAATACGTTTTCCCTCAAGATCACTAATATCATCGATTTGAGAATCTTGACGAACCATTAAATGGAATACTTCGGGAAAAAGAAAAGCAACTGCTTTGGTAGAATTATTGATTATTGCATCACTTTGAACTAAGGCTAGTTGTGCATCTTTATTTTGTAATAATTCAAGATTTTCTTGAGAACCATTACTCTCTATAACTTTGATATTTATCCGATTATTATGATTATTTATAACCTTAGATAATGCTTTCCCAAAGGCATAATATTGACCTTCTTTTTGCCCCGTTGCTAATACTAAAGTATGAATTTTTCTGTGATCTTCAAATAATAAAAATGCAAAAGTAATTACTAGCAATACACTGCCTAAAGCCGCAACAATAGCTGATTTTCTGAAAATACTCTCTTTCATAGCATATTTATTTACATTTAAACTAAGCGATCGCCAGTGGATAAATTTTGACGAATATAAGGGGAATCACTTTCATCGTAAATTTCTCCAACTAATTCTTCTAAAATGTCTTCTAAGGTCAGTAAACCTACCGTTCCCCCATATTCATCAACAACAATAGCAATATGAAATCGTTGTTGCAGCATTTCTTTTAATAAACTAGGAGCGCGCTTAGTTTCGGGAATATAGATGGGGTTATCCATTGCCTCTGTTACCTTAATTTGAGAGCGTCTTTCTTTAGGGACAGATTGCAAAGTTTGTAAGGCTTTTTTCAGATTAACAATACCCACAATATGATCTTTAGATTCCCCTTGCACGGGAATACGAGAATAGCCGGTTTCTAGGGATAAGTCAATTAATTCTTGCAAACTTAATTCATGGGCAATGGTAATCATTTCTAGGCGAGGTTTAACCACATCTTTAGCCATTAATTGATCTAACCTCAACGCTTTATTTAATAGTTGATGTTTATATAAATCAAGTTTTCCTTTCCCTCCCAAAATTTCGATCATTAATTGTAGATCGGTTAATGATTCTCCTACCGGGATATTTTTGTCTGATTTTCCTTGAAATAACTGAATTGTTTTTTGGGTAATTCTCTCGAAAATCTGAACAATTCTCAGAAATGATAATACTTTAGATAACCAAAAAATTGGACGAATACACCAACGAAAAAACGCACGAGTATTGAGAATAGCTAAGGATTTAGGGGTAATTTCTCCAAAAATCAAGACAATAATGGTAACCACCGCCGTAGCAACTCCTAAACCAGCACGACCTAACCACATGGCAAATAAATTACTGGTAAGAATAGCTGAAAAATTATTGACCAAATTATTACCAATCAATAAACTGGTAATAAAGCGGCGACGATTTTCTAAGACTAAACGATAAACTCCAGAAGGATCGCCCTCCTTGTCGATTAGTCCTCGTAACTTGAAATTATCAAAGGCCGTAATGGCTGTTTCTGAGCCGGAAAAAAAGGCCGATAGCAGCAACATAATAATAATTACTGCTAAGTCAAGCCAAACCTGCCCCAGTAAAGGAGTCGGTTTGGCGATCGTTAGGAAATTAGCGTTTAAGCTTAACAAAATTTTATTGTTAGTAAGAAACTATCAAGAAAACTTAACCAACGGTGTAGGCCGTTTTCAAGGCCCAGATAATGAGAGCAGTAATAGCACCGAGAACTAAAAAGGCTGAAACAGCTACCAAGAAAGGTTTATCAGCCCCTTCAAACTTCATAATGCCACGATTTAAGTCCGACATAGCATTGATCCTGATTAACGAATAACAAAGGCTTGAGCAGCCTCTTTCCCTATCTAGGTTAGCGAACATTTCAGCCTAATGAGTCTAAGAAATTGTAACAAAATTCTAATTTTTCCAGGGATCTGATCACAATCAATGAACCTTTCAAATATTGTCATCGTCTAAATAAATGAGCTAAAATACAAACAAGTCAAAGTCATACCGACTTCACCTTGTAACTTTTCTTTCTAGTCGTTTTGTATTAACAAAGACAATTTATGCGAAAGATAAGTATAGCAACAGACTTTATAAGCAGGTTTAAAGGAGTCATATAGTACCAATGCCCACTGCTAACGTTAACACCAAAACCAAACAGCCCATGTATTCAGCAGATATGGTGCGGACTTATCTGCATGAGATTGGGCGGGTACCTCTGTTAACCCATGAACAAGAAATTATTTATGGCAAACAAGTCCAAAAAATGATGAATTTTTTGGAGAAAAAAGAGGAACTAGCTCAAAGCTTAGAGAAAGAACCCACAGTCAAACAATGGGCTAAAGAGCTAAATATAGAGGAAAAAGCTCTTAAAAAAGCCTTAGAACAGGGTGAACGGGCTAAAAGAAAAATGATTGAAGCCAATTTGCGCCTAGTAGTTGCCATTGCCAAGAAATACCAAAAGCGCAACATGGAATTTCTGGATCTTATTCAAGAAGGAAGTTTAGGACTGGAAAGAGGTGTAGAGAAATTTGACCCCACCAAAGGCTATAAATTTTCTACTTATGCTTACTGGTGGATTCGCCAAGCCATCACACGGGCGATCGCTCAACAGGCGCGCACCATCCGCTTACCTATTCATATTACCGAAAAACTCAATAAAATCAAGAAAACCCAGAGAGAACTATCTCAAACCTTAGGGAGAAGTGCCACACCAGCCGAAATTGCCCAAGAATTAGAAATTGAACCGGCACAAATTCGGGAGTTTCTCAGTATTGCCCGTCAACCCATCTCTTTAGATGTGAGAGTGGGAGACAACCAAGATACGGAACTTTCGGAATTATTAGAAGACCAAGGAGTATCTCCTGATCTTTACATTACACAAGAATTATTGCGTCAGGATTTGAGTAATTTAATGGCGGAGTTAACTCCCCAACAAAGAACTGTGTTGACCTTACGTTTTGGTCTAGAAGATGGCAAGGAACTCTCCTTAGCCAAAATTGGTAAACGCATGAACATTAGTCGAGAACGGGTTCGTCAATTAGAACATCAAGCTTTAGCCCAACTGCGGAGAAGACGGGCTAACGTGAAAGAATATTTAGCTGCTAGTTAGCACAAAAACCGAGGATAAGCACAATTAGAACGCTTATCCTTTTTTTATCAGCCTTCGGCTGGGAGGCAGAGCGCAGAGGGCAGAGGGTTGTTCTGTACAACGATGATCTTTCTGTACTATTTAGCTGAGTAGGCTTTGAATGTCCCATACAATCATTCTTGAGTCAAAGGATGGAAGGGTAAGTGAAACTAAAAGAACTTGTCAACCACATAGAAATTAACCCTCGTAAACTAACAGAATATGCCCTTAATCCAGATAACCCTAAAGGAGCCAATAAAGCCTTGATGTTTCAACGTCACTTAGGCTACACAAAAGAGAATTATCAACCCTTACTAGACCAAATTTATGACCAAATCTTAGATTCAGAAGCTACTTTTCAATTTAAAGATGAGCATGGAGAACGCTATCAAATCGACTTAGAAATAAAGGGCATAGAACCCTATCAACAAGAAATAGTGCGAACAGGATGGATAAGAGAACTGAACGCACAAACAGCTAGATTAGTTACCCTATATGTGAAGAAAAGATTATGAGAAAAACCTCACTATTTGATGTCGTTGAATTACTAATAAATTTACCCGAAGCTAAACAATTTATGGGCAGTCAAGGAACCATTGTTGAATGCTTTGACGATGGAAAGTATGAGGTCGAATTTAGTAATGAAGACGGAGAAACCACTTCTTTATGTACCCTGTCAGAGCAACAGTTTATAGTAGTTTGGCAGGCAAAAACTAAAACTTGGCTGTCAGTTTCAGAAAGATTAAATGCTGTTATTAATAACTTATCTGAAGACAAACAGCAAGAACTCTTAAACTTTGCCCGCTTTCTTCATCAAGTTTCCTAGAAATCGGTGATACCTTGTCTGTTTGTCGTCATCAACTATACAGTGGCGAAAGCGGAAGTGCGTAAGGACTTGCTTAATAGTTAATCGACCACGGATTCAAAGCTTACCTTTTCTACTAGGTTTCATAGTCCTAAACTTGGCTCTCGGAGACTCCACCTTTCGTAAGTATTAGAATTCACGCCCCTGACGTTGGTAAGTGATGTGGTGACTGTATCATCTTTTCGCAAATTATGGATAACGAAGTGGTTTATTTGTTGGTCGGTCATTCATGCACACCATTGAAAAGGATCGGGTATTCTGCCCGACATTAGGATAAAACTGTATAATATCAGAATCTCCTGTTATTTAACAGATTGTAACGGGAGTAGGTCAAATGGTACAGTTGTTGGAGATCCTTTCTGAACTGAGAATAATTCTCAGACAGAATAAAGATATATAATAAAGGCTTATTGCCTTAAACCTTCAACAAGTTCACTTAATTTACCTTAAATATGTTGGTCAAAAAAAGAATCGATTACTATCCTGTCACTGTAATTTTGCTAGTTTTAGGGATAGATTTGTTTATATTTTTCTTTAGTCATTCTCTGTGGCCACTGCTTATTTGGATGCCCCTCAGTCTTAATATTAAAGGATGGATTTGTTGTTGGAATCATCATCATCAACACTATAATTTCTTTACAGTACCTTGGGCTAATCGTCTCATTGAACTGATCATGGGTATGCAAACAGGAATTGTCGGAGAAGCATGGGTTTTGCACCATACCCTAGGCCATCATCTTAATTATTTAGATCAATCCCTCGATGAATCAGCTTGGAAAACGCCTCAAGGTCGCTTGATGTCCCGTCTGGAATATACATTGAAGGTAACTTTGATGTCATATCCGAAAGCATTTAAGGTGGGACAAAGACATCCTAAATCTCGCAACAAACTGATTCAAAATTTGTTGTTAACAGCCTTAGTTTTGGGTGTATTATGCTCCATCGATTGGGTTAAAACATTAATCATGTTTATTATCCCAATGGTCTTTTTGTTATTTATGTCTGTCCATGAAACCTATGACCATCATGCCGGCTTGGATGAGGAAGATCCCCATAAAGCAACCTACAACATTATGGATCGCTGGTACAACTTGTGTACTTGTAATTTAGGTTATCATACTGCCCATCACATTCAATGTGGTCGCCATTGGAGTGAGTTACCTCAGTTACACGAAGAAATTAAACACAAAATTCCCGCTCATTTATACCGAGAAGGAACTTTCCCTTTTAATTTAATGACAAAAATTGAGCAGCAATTTGTAGAACTTCGACACCAACGCGGTTAGAAGTATGGGGTGGGCAATGCCCACCCTAATATGTGAAGAAATATAACAAGATCACCCATTGGTTTCCGTAGCCCTTGACACAAATTTAATTTTCGCTACACTAATCAAGTGTCAAAGAGTTTTAGGATATTATTTCAAATAAATAGTCTCTTGATGCACCTTTTGTCATTTTTTAACTTAATAGGAGTTTTTTTCATGCGAAAAGTCATGAAAGCAGGGATTTGTATGCTCCTTTCCCTGTTGTTTGTCATGTCAGGAATACTGCCCTGGCTACCCACTGACCTTGCTGTTGCTGCAGCTAACCCCCCCAACATCTTAGTGATCATGGGGGATGATATTGGTTGGTTTAACATCAGTGCCTACAACAACGGCATGATGGGCTACCGAACCCCTAATATCGACAGTCTGGCCAAAGAAGGTATCATGTTCACCGATTTCTATGGGGAACAAAGCTGTACTGCTGGTCGTGCTGCCTTTATTACTGGTCAAGCCACCATTCGTACTGGTATGACTAAAGTGGGAATACCGGGTGTAGATATCGGTTTACAGAAAGAAGACCCCACCCTAGCAGAGTTACTCAAACCTTTAGGCTACCGTACCGGTCAATTTGGTAAAAACCATCTCGGTGATTTAGACAAATATTTACCAACTGTTCATGGGTTTGACGAATTTTACGGTAACCTGTACCACCTGAACGCCGAAGAAGAACCCGAAAACGAAGACTATCTACCCGAAGGTGAATCTATCGTCTTTGATCAGTATCGACCCAGAGGCGTACTCCATAGTTATGCTGGCCGAGAGTCCTATCAATGCGAAACAGGCAAAGCATGGAAGGGCGGACCATTAATTAAAGACGTAACTGATGAAAAACCTCGAAAGAATCCTACTGGGGATCAACGGGTTTGTGATACAGGTCCTTTGACCATCAAGCGCATGGAAACCATTGATGGAGAGGTGTTAGATCATACAAAACAGTTCATTACAGAAGCTAAGGAAGCAGATGAGCCGTTTTTTGCTTGGTTTAATACTACTCGGATGCACGTCTTTACCCACCTGAAAGAAGATTCTCAGGGCGTTACTGGGCAAGGAATTGAAGCAGATGGCATGGTAGAACATGATGGTCAAGTAGGAGAACTTCTCGAATTCGTCAAAGACCAAGGTTTAGACGAAAATACCATTATCATCTACACTACGGACAACGGTGCTGAAGTGTTTGGCTGGCCTGATGGTGGAACAACTCCTTTTTACAGTGAAAAGAATACTAACTGGGAAGGTGGTTTCCGTGTTCCTGCGATCGTTCGCTGGAAAGGACACTTTCCTGAAGGTGTGGTTTCCAACGAAATCATGTCTCACCTTGACTGGATACCAACTCTGATGGCTGCAGTGGGTGTTGATAAGATCCAGCGACAACTACTTGCAGGGGACGATAAACGGAAAATAGAGGCACAATACCCCGAATATGAGGAATATAATGTCCATTTAGACGGCTATAACTTCTTGCCTTATTTATATACGGCAGATAAGTTAATGGACCATCCAAAACTCAAGAAAAATTGTCCAATTACCTCGGATTTATCCAATCCTCCTGCCTATTGTGCCCCCCGTCATGATTATGTCTATTTCACCGATGACGGTTATCCATCAGCCGTTCGCTATAACGACTGGAAAATGATCTTTACTGAGCAGCGTGAAGAAGGCTTTAATGTCTGGGAAGAACCCTATGTTAGCTTGAGGGTTCCCAAGTTGTTTAACTTGCGTCGTGATCCCTTTGAGAAAGCAGATAAAGAGTCAGACTATTACGTTGACTGGCGTTTCCGTCGCATTTTCTTACTCGGTCCTATTCAGACAGCAGTAGCTATATTTCTCCAGAGCTTTGTTGATTATCCACCTCGTCAAAAACCTGCCACTTTTAATATCGATCAGATTGTAGATGGGGTAGTCACCGAAATCAAAATAGACAGGCTCAAAGAAGAGTTTCCCTTCATTACAGGGTTCCGCAAGATCATCGAGACAATACAGGAACCTCGTTCCGATTAATATCTACTCAGATGTTAATTTCCTGATTACACTACGATGTGTAAATAACTAGAATAAGGGAGGATATTTGAAGTTCGATCCTCCTTTTTCTCTGAACAATTATTCAACCTATTTTTAAACAGTTCAATTTGATGATGAATTTTCCCAAGATCAACCGCAACACTATCTCATTTTTCCTGACAGTTCTGTTATCAATGTTTTGCTTTGGAGGAACTTTGGGTTGTCTTCCTGCTTATGCAGCATTGGATTCGTGGAATGAGACTTCTAGCAAACAAGCAATTATGGATTTCGTGGAACAAGTTGTTGCTGATGAGGTTCCAGTAAAAGATCGCATTGCTGTATTCGATAATGACGGAACTTTATGGGCTGAACGTCCTCATTATTTCCAAGAAGATTTTATTAAAAATAGATTGTCTAATCTACCTACAAATAAAGTCAGTAAACTGCTTAAAATGACTCAAAAGGAAATTGATCAAATGGGAGGTTCTCCTATTTCTGAGGAAGGCAAAATTTCTTTAAGTGAAAGTACAGTTACGCTTGAAGTAACTACAGATGAATATGATACTTTAGCTTACGATTTTCTAGTAGGAACCAAACATAATAAATTGACTTCTGAAGATGATGAAGGATATGAAAGGTTTGATACTGAATATATCAACCTAACTTATAAACCGGTCATTGAGTTAGTTAATTATCTCAAAGAGAATGATTTTAAAGTCTATATTTGTTCGGGAGGTGGAATTTATTTTGTTCGTTCTTTTTCTGATGAAGCTTATGGTATTCCCACTGAAGAAGTGATCGGTTCAGCGATTAAAACAGTTTATCGTGAGTCGGAGAATACAGTAGTTCGTGAATTAGGGTTAGCTCATTATGACGATAAAGAGGGGAAACCAGTGGGAATCGAACTATTTATTGGCAAAAAACCTCTAATTGCAGTGGGTAACTCTGGTGGTGATTTTCAAATGTTTAAATACACAGACTCTGGAGTTGATGATTCCTTAATCGTACTTATTAATCATGATGATTGTGTTCGAGAATATGAATATAATAATGTACCTGGAAGCACCCATGTAGAGTGTGACAGAAATAATGAAAATTGTGAGCAAGTTCCTGATAATAAATCTCTTGACTACGCTCAAGATCATGAAAATTGGATTGTAGCTAGTATGAAAGAAGATTTCAATACTATTTTTGATCCCACTCCGTCCAGACCAAATCCAACTTGTACTAACTAGATTTTAATCAGTAGGGTGGGCAATGCTCACCTTACACCAAATTAAATTAAAATTTTTTATTGTTTAAATTTTCCGTCTTTTATGAAAACTTTTGGCTTAAAATTACTCATTTTTTGTTTCCTGACAATTCTTTTTATTTTCCCTTTTTCAACCCAAGTACAAGCATCTCCCATAGATAATAATTGTCCCGAAGGAATGATATTTATCCCTGGGGGAACCTTTAATATTGGTTCAGATAGTCACTATGAGTCAGAACAGCCTGCTACTGATGTTAGTGTAGATAGTTTTTGCATCGATCGCCACGAAGTCACTAATTCAGAGTTTCGTCAGTTTGTGGAAGCAACTGGTTACCAAACCATTGCCGAACGTCCCCTCTCAAAAGAACAGTTTCCTCAGTTAAGTGAGGAACAACGTAAACCTGGTTCTCTCGTTTTTCAACCCCCCTCAGAGGGTATACAACAAGTTGCTTATTTAAGTTGGTGGCACTGGACAGTAGGTGCAAACTGGCAACATCCTTACGGACCGGACAGTAATATCAAAGGCAAAGACAACTATCCTGTAGTCCACATTGCATACAATGATGCCCTTGCTTATGCCAACTGGAAGGGGAAAACCCTGCCCACAGAAGCACAATGGGAATATGCAGGAAGAGGGGGACTAAAAGATCAAGACTTCAGTTGGGGGAGTCAATATTCAGCCAAAAAAGCCAACACTTGGCAAGGTATTTTTCCCTTCCTCAATACCAAGCAAGATGGCCACTTAGGAACGGCCCCCGTAGAATCGTTTCCTCCCAATGGTTATGGGTTGTATGATATGACGGGCAACGTCTGGGAATTAACTTCAGATTGGTATAGCGTTGGCCATGGAGGAAAAGAGCATAGTCTTAACCCTACTGGACCGACTAAAAATGCTAGTTTTGACCCCACAAAACCCAGTGAAGGGGCTTTGCACGTCATTAAGGGGGGATCTTATCTCTGTGCTAAAAATTATTGTAGTCGTTACAGACCGGCGGCGCGTGAGTCCCAGGCACCGGATACGGGAACCACTCATGTTGGCTTTCGTTTAGTGGCTAATATGGTGGGCAATGCCCACCCGACTATTTAAGCCTTAAACTGTTCTGTAATACGCTTCATGGCTTCTTCTACGTTTTCCCGACTGTTGAAGGCAGAAATACGAAAATAGCCTTCTCCGGCTGCTCCAAAACCAGATCCAGGGGTTCCTACCACATTGGTGGTTTGTAAGAGTTTATCGAAGAAATCCCAACTAGAGAGGTTATGGGGGGTTTTTAACCAGATATAAGGTGCATTCACCCCACCATACACCTCAAAACCTGCGCTAGTAAGCTTGTCACAGATGATTTTGGCATTTTCGAGGTAAAAGTTAACTAATGCCTTGATTTGGGCTTTTCCTGCCTCGGAATAGACTGCTTCTGCACCCCGTTGCACAATGTAGGAAACGCCGTTAAATTTGGTGGACTGGCGACGGTTCCACAGTTTCCATAATTCTACCTCAGAGCCGTCGGCCGCTTTGGCTGTTAACTGTTTAGGAACTACGGTGAAAGCGCAACGAGTACCGGTAAACCCTGCATTTTTGGAAAAGGAACGGAACTCGATGGCACAGTCTTTGGCTCCTTCTATTTCGTAGATAGAATGGGGTAAACTATCATCGGTGATAAAGGCTTCGTAGGCAGCGTCAAAGAAGATAATGGAGTCGTTAGCTTTGGCATAGTCTACCCAAGCTTTGAGGTACTCTTTTGTTGCTGTGGCACCGGTGGGGTTGTTGGGGAAACAGAGATATATGAGGTCAACTTTTTCTGTGGGAATGTCTGCAAGAAAGTTGTTATCTGCACTGATCGGCAAATAGACTAAACCTTCATATTCTCCGTCCTTGTTTTCCCCTGTATGGCCGGCCATAACATTTGTATCCACATAAACTGGGTATACAGGGTCAGTTACAGCAATTTTGTTGTTTTTGCCAAAAATGTCGAGAATGTTGCCTGAGTCGCATTTTGCGCCGTCTGAGACAAATATTTCCGAGGCATCTATATCACAGCCTCTAGCTTGGAAATCTTGGGTTGCGATTTTTTCCCGTAACCAACCGTAACCTTGTTCTGGACCATAGCCTTTGAAGCTACTGCGATCGCCCATATCTTCTACGGCTTTAATCATAGCAGTGCGACAGGCTTCAGGCAAGGGTTCGGTGACATCCCCAATACCTAGTTTAATTATCTTGGCATCGGGGTTGCTTTCGACAAAAGTGTTTACCCGTCTTGCTATTTCCGGGAAGAGGTATCCTGCTTTGAGTTTGAGATAGTTATCGTTAATGGTTGCCATATTTTGCGTCGTTACAAATGCCTTTAACTAGCTTACTCTGCTTTGTGGCCTGAATTTTTCAGATTAACTAAAAATCTTTTATAATCATCTATCTATCTGGTGAGTTAGTTAGATTATCTTTTTATTATGAGTTTAATACTAATAATAATAATATTCAAGAAGATACTTGATTAATGCTTAATTTTTTCTAATTTATCTAGAACTTTCTTTTGCAAACTTGTAGACCAACGATATTTGAATTCTTTGTGCTTATATGGACTAACTTTATTTTTAAGATTTTCAATATATTTAATTAAGTTTTTAAGGTCTTGTTTCGTTTCAATACTGTTAACAATAGAAACAGTTTTTTGATAATACTTAGCTATTACTTCTGCTTCTTCTTGTGAAGCTTGATGATCTTGATAATAACGGCTAATTTTTCCAGGCATTGTTTCAAAATAAGAAACTAAACTTTTTACACAAGCTAAGTCAAGTTCATCTAATTTTGTTTGTTTTTTATCAATAAACTTAGGTATACTTGGTTGTTGAATAGGTTGAGATGTAGATTGTTTTGTAGTTATAGAAGTATTTGGTTTGTTTTTATTCCTTATTCTAGAAACTTTATTATCAAACTCAACTTTGTCATCTCTAGATTTAATTGCTTCTAGCCAACCGTTGCCTCTATAAATTTCCCAAACATCAGGATATTTGCCATAATTTGTAACTACATTCCATACTTCTTGGTCAGAGATTTTTGTAATAGTTGTAGGTTGCTTTATAGTTTCTCTAATTTGCTTCGATTCATCTTTTGATGGTGCAATAACATCTTTGAATTTCACGCCTAATAAAAGTCCTAAAATAAATGCACCAAATATTTTTAAAATTATAGATTCCATAATTTAAGTGATTAGAAATATTAAGAATTTTTGACAGAATTAGTTACTCCTAATTTCTGGAGATATTCACTAAAAACCCTAACAGCATCAGGGTTATAACCTCCATTATTTAAAAAAGCTAGAGGATATAACTTAACTTGATAAGATAATGCTTCATTTGTCGCTACTAATCTAGCATAATGTTCACAATTCCAGCCTAATAAACCATAATGCCATGTTTTAAAATAATCTAAAGCATAGATTAATATTTCTATAACTAAATCGCCTTCTAGTGCTTTACATGGAGTTAGTTTTAGTTTATAGTTTGAAGTTTCTAAAATAGCTAGAAATTCTCCTGTGCTAAACAAATAATCATCAGAAAGACCAATACCATAATGGTTTGTAATATCTGACCATTCCAATAATCTTCCATATAATTTACTATTAGGATTTATCTGTTTTTTAATCTGTTGAGTTAGTTGATTAATTTCATGCTTAGTTAACATATATTTTTTTGTCAATATACTAAAAGTTCATTAATTATAAGTGTTTTAGATATATTAATCGGTGATCTGAATCACTATCAATATCAATCCTGTTGCCCATCTCCACTAATTATGGATACAATATACAAAACAACTATCTAGAATAAAAAACAATCGATACTATTCAAAAATGTTGAAAATCTTTGTAGATCGTGGTGGGACTTTTACCGATATTATTGCACTGATTAATGATGTAGAAATCATCAATCAATTATCCCAAAAAACAGAACAGTTTTTAATTGTATCTTTGTCTAAAAAACAATGGATAGTTGTCTATAAATTACTTTCTGAAAATCCAGAAAGATATCAAGATGCTGTCATTCAAGGTATTAAAGATATACTATGTCTTTCTGCTAATCAACCTATCCCAACCGAAAAAATAGAAGTGGTTAAAATGGGGACAACTGTTGCTACTAATGCGTTACTAGAAAG
>JBFRWO010000325.1:0-6933 GCA_051439625.1 Crocosphaera sp.
GGATGGCAATATGCACCCTCTCAGGGAACTGCTAACAATAATAACCTGATTTTAGTCGAGGGCGGAACCGTTAAACTCGGTAAAGCGAAAGATAATCCCTTGTATGGATGGGACTGTGAATATGGCGATCGCTTGGTCAAAGTTGAGCCATTTTTTGCCAGTAAATATTTAATTACTAATTCAGAATTTCTGGATTTTGTCAATAGTAAAGGTTACGAAAATAAAGCTTATTGGGATGAAAAATCTTGGCAATGGAAAGAAGAATATAACATAGAAAATCCTAAATTTTGGCGATTAAATAATGGTGAATATTTCTATCGTGCGATGTTTGATGAAATACCTTTACCCTTAGATTGGCCTGTAGAAGTTAATTATTATGAAGCCATGGCCTATTGTCGTTGGCAAGGAAAAGAAACAAGATTGATGAGTGAAGCAGAATGGAATTTAGCTACTTATGGAACGAATAATAACTATCAAGTGGACATGGAAGAGGTAAAGCATTATAATCTTAACTTGAAGTTCGGTTCACCGAGTCCAGTGGGGTTATTAAAAACAGCCCAAAGCCATTCAGGGTTATGGGACTTAAGGGGCAACGTTTGGGAATGGTTAGAGGAAGATTTTAAGCCATTACCAGGATTTGAACCCCATGTTCTTTATAAAGATAATTCTGCACCTTTTTTCGATAATAACCATAAAATGATGTTAGGGGGGGCTTGGGTAACTCAAGGAACAGAAACCTTAAAATATTATCGTAATTGGTTCCGTCCTAACTTTTATCAACACGCAGGTTTTAGGATTGTTAAGAATTAACAGTGAACAGTGAACAGTGAACAGTTACCAACAAAAAGGTTTAAAGCTTCTCCTTTCAAGGGGATCACAAGAAAAATATTCCTTGTTTTAAATCTTCAACTTTAGGAATCTTTCACAAGTCAAAAATTGCAAAAATTGTAAGTATTCAGCTAAAAGATGAAAGTGGTAAAGTATTAGTTAAATTCTCTAAAGTCTCTCAAGCTCAAATACCCCTTCCTGTGCGTTAGTTTTAAGCTTATGGCTGATAGCTGATAGCTGAATACTTACCAAAAATTAGAAGTAAAAATTAACTCATTTTCACATCTTTTTAAAGTAAAATAATTGATAAATAAAGAGTCTTTCAACCTAAAATTAGGATTCATTTTTTACTTTTTACTTTGCTCAAAAGGGCGTTATAATTATATATTAGCGTATTCTAAATTCTGATTATTGCCTTAATATTACAGCCATGAATAAATTTTTTCAGTCAACTAAAATTTTTTTCACAAATAAATTGCTACTTAACAAAATACCCCAATGGTTTCAAGTAAGTGATGCACAAATGGCAGAAATTTTAGAAACTGTCAGGGAAAAATTACCCACTACTGAAGCTATTTTAATTGGTAAAACCCAATCAGGAAAAAGTTCAATTGTCAGAGGATTAACAGGGGTTTCAGCCGAAATTGTTGGTCAAGGATTTCGTCCCCATACTAAACATATTAACCAATATGCCTATCCCAATGATGACTTACCTTTACTCATTTTTACAGATACAGTTGGCTTGGGTGACGTACAGCAAAATACCGATTCTATTATTCAAGAATTAACCGATAAATTACAAGCATCAAATCGCCAGGCTAGAGTTGTTATTTTAACCGTTAAAATTAATGACTTTGCTACAGAAACACTAGCTACAGTAGCCAAAAAATTGCGTCAATTATCACCAAAAATTCCCTATCTTTTGGTGATTACTTCTCTTCATGAAATTTATCCCTCCAAAACCGAAAATCATCCGGCTTATCCTCCCAATTTTGAAGATATTAATCGAGCTTTTAAGCATCTCAAAGACGACTTTCAGGGACTTTATGATGATGCCATTCTCATTGATTTTACCCTAGAAGAAGACGGCTACACTCCCGTTTTTTATGGGTTAGAAACCCTCAGAGATACTATAGCGCAACAGTTACCCGAAGCAGAATCTGTAGCCATTTATCAACTTCTCGAAGGAGAAACCAGCCAAAAAATCGGTAATCTTTATCGCGATGTTGCCCGCCGTTATATTTGGGCGTTTTCCGTGGCAGCAGCTACCTTAGCAGCCGTTCCCTTACCCTTTGCCACTATGCCGGTCTTAACCACCTTACAAGTGTCTCAGATAACATTATTAGGCAAACTCTACGGGCAAATTTTGACCCCATCCCAAGCCGGTGGGATAGTTAGTGCGATCGCTGGGGGGTTTTTAGCCCAGTCTATTGGAAGAGAATTAATTAAGTTTATTCCTGGTTTGGGCAGTATTATTGCTGCTTCTTGGGCAGGAGCTTATACTTGGGCTTTGGGGGAAGGGGCCTGTGTTTATTTTGGGGATTTAATGGGGGGAAAAAAACCCAATCCTGCCCAAATTCAAACGGTGATGCAAGAGGCTTTTAAACAGGCACAAAATCGCTTTAAAAGACCTCGCTGTTAACTGCAATATTTTATTCAGTTAAACTGAATGCTCTCAAGATAAATCTTAACAAAAATATTCCTGCTAAAATCCATAAAAGGAAACTGGTTTCTACGCGAAAAAGCCTTTAGTATTAACAAAAATAAAGTTGAGTATTTTCTGTTTGAGAATACGCTATACTGTTAGAAACGAATTTATAAATTACTCAAAAATCGTCGTTAACGACGGTATCTCTAAATAACCCCTTCTCAAAAACTATGGCACTTAAAAAACAATTTTCTACTTTTGAGGAAATGTTCTCAACCTCAAATGTTCCGATTCTTCTTGATTTTTATGCAACTTGGTGCGGTCCTTGTCAAATGATGTCTCCCATCTTAGAACAAGTGGGAACCCAAATGAGAAATCGCCTACAAGTTGTGAAAATTGACACAGATAAGTATCCAGGAATTGCCTCTAAATATGGTATTCAATCTTTACCCACTTTGATGTTATTTAAACAAGGACAACCAGTAGAGAAGTTTGAAGGCGTTATGCAAGCTTCTCAATTGATACAACATCTTAATCTTTTGGTTTAAGCAAAAAACAAAAAGCGTGAGGAGTTGACAAAAGAACCTAATTATGATAAGGAATACTCTTTGACTTCTCTGGTATAGGAGTTGTGAACTTGAGCATAATAATTGAGGATTTCCTCAAGTCGCTGTTTTTCTAAGGGAGAAAGAGTGGAAGGATAAGCTATTTTTAAATGATCAATTTGACTTTGCTCATAATCAAACTGTTGAGACTGTTGAGAAATTAACTCAGTAGTAACCCCTTCAATTTGACGTAAATGTGCCGCTAATTCTCGATAAATTGCCAAAGGTAAACGAGGATAAATAATTTTTTCTTGTGTGTGTGTCACTGTTTTCGAGGGTTATATTGTTAACTCCAGTCTACCAGTTTAATATTAACATCGCCCTGTTTACGACCTCGCAACTTAGGAATAGAACCATCGAATTCCGCTTTTTGCCCTGGTGTCAGGTTGTAACCGGTACTGCCTAAACCAACGCGAAAGGTATCAAGTATCGCTCCTGTTGCTTTATCCTCCACCTGCATCAATAAGGAGCCAACCTGTATAGAGGCCAACCCTGCGTTACAAATAATCCCAGTGACTCTTATTCTGGTGCGACTGTCTTCTCCTTCGTCTTCTCCCAAAACAACATCACCAATATTTAAGCTTAAAAGAGTCAGCTCTCTAACCTTTCCAAAACCATTGGGACCCGCCGGTGCAGGAATTTGAGCTTCACCTGCTGTTGGTTGAGGTGTTCCATCTGTATTGGGTGCCTCCGGCGTGGGGGGTTCAACCGGTTCTTCTGCTGGTTCTCCCACTCCACGAGTAACCTCTAAACCGTATTGTTCCAGTACAATGGAAGGCTTGTCACCGGCCACATTAATTGCTTTAACTATTATCTGTCCATTGGAAAGACTCGCACCCACAGTAACTTGACGAGCAACATTTTCATTAGGGGCTTTGACAATAGCCACTGGGGTTCCTTGGAGTTGCATGACCCCTGACACCACAACACCTCTCGCTTCGTTGGGAACGGGTAAAATGGGATCAAGTAAAGGAGGCATTTCCACATCAGAAACAGGCGTGTTTGTATCTGGGGCTTGAGCGACGGTAGTTGGCGGTGTTTTTACCTCTTCGAGTTTACAAAGTCTTTGGGGATCACCAATACCATTCTCGGCGTTTTTTTCCCGAATAACAGGTTTAACAGGGATAAAAGCAAAGGGGTTATTTCTTCCTGGTTTAATTTCCCTTCTCCTGTCACTAGGAGGTGTTGAGGGGATTAAACCTCCGGCAGCTGGAGGTTGAGACGCGCTAGGAGTAGGTGTTTCGTCAAAGACCTCTTCAGGTTTTTCTTCAGGGGGTTGGGGGGGTTGTGCCACGGGAGACTCTTCAGAAGAGTCTTGTGATCCCTGAAAAAGACCACATCCTCCCAAGGTTAGAGCCATGTAGCTCAGCAGTAGCATTGATGGGACTTTTTTGACCATGATTCTCAGGCAATTGATTACTCTACAATGTTAACCTGCTTATCAAATAATAAACGACTTGTATTCTTGCCTTCCCACACTCCCCACACTTCCCCAACCGAAATGTTGATAAACCCAACTCAAAAGTGCTATATGTTCCCTCTCATTTATTCTGATATCTTTCTCAACCACGATACAGGAAGCTTTCACCCCGAATGTCCTCAAAGATTAGAGGTCATTGTTAATGCTTTGAAAACCGTTTCTTGGGGCGATCGCTTAAAATGGCAACCACCCACAACTTTAGCTGAACGAGACCCCCTACCTTACATCAGAAATCATCATAACAACGAGTATATCCAACGAGTTGAAGCGATCGCCTCTAACGGAGGGGGATTTTTAGATGGAGATACCGTTGTCTCTCCCCAAAGTTATCAGGTTGCTTTATTAGCTGTGAATGCTTGGTTAGATGGGGTTGATACTGTCACTCAAACCCAGAAACCGGCTTTTGTTTTGTCTCGTCCCCCTGGCCATCACGCGGTCCAAAAAACCGGCATGGGGTTTTGTTTATTTTCTAATGCTGCGATCGCTGCTAACTATGCTATACAATCTCAGGGAGTCCAACGAGTGGCTATTTTGGACTGGGATGTGCATCATGGCAACGGAACCCAGGCGATAGTTGAAAATAACCCTAATATTGCCTATTGTTCTTTGCATCAGTTTCCTGCTTATCCTGGAACCGGACGCGCGAATGAAATGGGACAGTATGACAATGTGTTAAATATCCCTATGGCACCAGGAAGTGACTTAAAAGCCTATCAATTAGCCTTTTCTGAGAAGGTTATCCCTTTTTTAGAAGCATTTAAAGGGGATTTATTAATTGTTAGTGCTGGTTATGATGCTAATCAAGCTGACCCCTTAGCTTCTATTAACCTTCAACCTGATAATTACGCTGTTTTTACTGAACAATTATTAACCGTAACCTCTTCTGTTTTATTTGGCTTAGAAGGGGGTTATGATTTATCAGCTTTGGCTGACTCTGTTCTTGCTACAATTCAAGCTTGTTTCTGAGATTAATTTTCATTAATTATTGTAGGGGTCAACGGCCGTTGGCCCCTACAGCAGTTTTCATTTGCATAGATTAAACCTTAAAATATCAAAACTCCCCACATTCACTCAATTAAAAACTGCTTCATTTATTAAGAAGAAAAACAAGAAAATATAAAATAATCATTGGTTGGTGCGTATAATCTTGCCTTTGTACGGCGAGATTATACGCTTTTTGAATCCTCTAACAGAAAGATTGGGAAATGGTGCGACCTGTTCTTAGCAAGAGCCTCTAGAAACTAGAGAGGTAAACTTTTGATTTCTGAAGATTTATCTCCGAAAAAACCCTGAAAAGAAAAAAATATATATCCTAAATTTAAGTATATTAAACGATAGCAAAGAGTTTAATTTTTGGTATAAAAGTTATGCAAAATAGTTTCCTTAAACTCATAGGCATGGATGGCTAAGGTACTACTAACCGTAGTTTAGAAAGTTAAAGAATTTTCTTTTTTTTGCCATGATAATTAAAAACACAGAAAATTTCCTAACTAATTTGTGTACTTTTATAAAATGATCAGTTATCTCATATAGTTGGGTAATATTAATTAAATTTATTTGTGCTTACTTATAATTCCACTATATGATGTATGTTTTCTCAACCTATTAGCGTATTAATTATAGATGATGATCGACAAGATAGATTGACTCTTAGACACTATCTAAGCAGACACAATGAGCAAAATTATCAAATCTTTGAAGCATCATCGGGAAAAAAAGCATTAGAAACACTAACGACAGTTAAAGTAGATGGGGTTATCTTAGATTTCCATTTATCAGATATGAATGGTATTGAATTTCTTCAGCAACTACAAAATCAATTTTTTTATAGTAATTTTGCTGTAATAATATTAACAGAAGTTGGCAATGAATCTGTGGCAATGGAAGCCATAAAGAATGGCGCACAAGATTACCTAATCAAAGAAAATTTAACCCAAGAAAGCTTACGAAAATCATTATATTTAGCATTTAGCAGAGTTAAGCTACGCCAAGAATTAGAAACAAGTGAACAAAAGTTTCGAGTAACTTTTGAACAAGCTACTGTGGGTATTTATCATATTAATTTAGTAGGAGAATTTTTACGATTTAATCAAAAATTTTCCCAAATTACAGGGTATTTTTCAGAAGAAATAAAACAAAAAACTCTAGATGAAATTATTTTTTATGAAGATTTACCCAAGTATCAAAGGCAAATACAAAGACTGTTAAATCACGAGACACAAACTCTTACATTAGAACAAAGGTTACGGCTCTTCCAACAATATGGGGTAAAATGTAGCGGTAGCTACGTTTTATCCCATATTGTCAATGGACTTTAATCTGAATCATTTACTTAATTTTCCTTATGTGACAATTTTAAGTTGTCAGCAACA
>JBFRWO010000326.1:0-4932 GCA_051439625.1 Crocosphaera sp.
CAGATGTGTATCAGAGACAGGGTTATAGATCCCCCCAACCCCCCTTCCTCAAGGGGGGGACTAACTCAGGTTTTAACCCTGTAGAGACGATACTGGTTGACATCGATGGACTCTATTTTCTCAGTAACTGGGAGTTGCAAGCCATTAAAACGTCAAGTTTTTATGATAAAAATTATCATTATTTTGCTGTCTAGGCCTGAGTAACCCTAGTTATAGAGTAATTAGTTTCCCTTCTATTTAAACCACAAAAATCAGGGAAATAAGGTTATCTTTTCGTTAAAATTTAATTAATAAAGTCATCAATAAAAAATCCCGAACTCCGAACTCAGGTTACTAAATTAAAGGAAAAAAGGTCTGAATATAAGTAGAAATTATAATTTCTCCCCAAAATAAACTTAAAATTGCACCCAAGGCTAAAAATGGGCCAAAAGGGAAGTGTTGAAGACGGCCAAGAAATCCTAACATCATGCCACCAATACCAAATAAAGAACCCACTAAACAAGCTAAAAAACTGGTGACTAAGAGATATTTCCATCCTAACCAAGCACCTATCATAGCAGCTAACTTAGAGTCTCCTCCTCCTAACGCTTCTTTCCCAAAAACCCAGGTACCACCCCAACGAACAATACAAAATAACCAAATTCCTAATACTGCACTGCCGATAGCTGTGATTAAATACTCAGGAGTTTGAGCAACTTGCCAACCAATTATCCCTTGAAAAATTAACCCTAATATTAACCCTGACTTGGTTAATTCTCCTGGTAAGGTCATGGTATCAAAATCAATCATAGCAAGAGAAACCAACCAACTAACTAACACCCAATAACCGATAGTTATCAGAGTAAATTGATGTTGCAAGAATATACCACAAAATAATAAACCTGTTAGACCTTCTATTAAAGGATAACGCGGTGAAATTGGACCACCACACCAACGACAGCGTCCCCTTAACCATAACCAACCAAATATTGGAACATTCTCCGTTTTTCCTAAACGATGTCCACAATGGGGACAACGGGAAGGAGGATGAATTAAAGAAAGTCCCTCTGGTAAACGATAAATAACAACGTTAAGAAAGCTACCTATACAAGCACCAAAAGCAAAGACAAAAGGAAGGGTAATTGCTGCGATCAATAAATCCATTATAACTCACCAATTCTTTATTTATTAAGTCAATTCCTGCTGTTACCTTAACTCAAAAATATTTGTAAAGCAAATATTAAAACTTGCTTTCTTTGCTTTCTTTAGGAAACTTCCTCGTTCAAAATATAACAGGAAAAACAATACTTAAAAAATAAAATATTATGAACCCATCTCTGCCTCAAAACGACTCCAACCCAGAACAAAGACTGGAATCTCTCGAAAATCAACGCCAACTATACCAATGGGATTATTATCCCAACCAAGATGGCATCGCGATGATCCAGAATTTACCAATACCGGAACAACTTCCCAAAGAACCGGAATGGTTTCTTGATGTCATTACAGCAATTCTCACTATCCTCTCCAACCGTGCGATCGAAGATTTTGCATCCGGAGGGTTAGGATTTAATTTGCTGCTTTATGGTGTCATAACTCGCATTGTCATCTTGATCGATCTGATCAGTCGCCCCTTAGAAAAAAACAGTCAAAATCGCTTATTTTGGTGGTTAATTGAAAATTTAACCCGCTTAATTGGTCGCATATTAAAACGTCGTCAAGTTTCGGAAAATCAAAGGGAAACCAACACCAGAATCGACCTAACTCCCCCAGTTACCCCCAGAAATGCAGTGGACGAATTAGAATCTTATAACAATCTCTTTGAGATTATTCATCTTCCGTGTATTAGTTATCATTTCCAAGAAGATCGGGTTTTTGCTGCGCAACGGGTAGCCGGTCCAAACCCCTTGGTACTGGAACGGGTTAGAGAACAACTTCCCGATAAATTTCCCCTAACCGATGAAGATTATCGTTCCGTAATGGGGCCAGAAGATTCCCTGGAAAAGGCGATCGCAGAGAAACGCTTATATATTGCTGACTACGAAATCTTCGACACTATCACCGCCGGTAATTTTCCCCCAGATTATCGCAAGTATATCTATGCACCCATCGCTTTATTTGCGGTTGCTTCTGGGACTGATAACGCCGGTTCTCTGGTTCCTGTGGCTATTCAATGCGGACAGCGGGCAAGTATAGCTTATCCCATTTTTACCCGTCCCCCGGCAGGAACTCCCCGTGACCAAGAATGGTATTGGTTAATGGCGAAAACCATCGTGCAGATTGCTGATGGTAACTATCATGAGTTGATTTCTCATTTAGGGCGAACCCATTTATGGATGGAACCCTTTGCCATCGCGACTCAACGAGAACTGGCGGCCAATCATCCTTTGGGTATTTTACTGCGTCCCCATTTCGAGGGAACGTTGTTGATTAATTCGGCGGCCAGATTGAGTTTAATTAGCAATGAAGGAACGGTTGATAGGATTTTAGCGGGTAGTATTGAGGAGTCTGTTGGCCTCGCTGCTGAAGGGGTGAGGGGTTATCCTTTTGTGTTTAATGATTCGATGTTACCGACATTTTTAGCTTTACGGGGTGTGGATGATGCTGAGTCTTTTCCTGACTATCCTTATCGAGATGATAGCTTATTGATCTGGCATAGCATTCATCAATGGGTGGATGATTATTTGTCTCTTTACTATCATTCGGACCAAGATGTACAAGAAGATGCGGAACTTCAAGGGTGGATAAAAGCTTTAGTTGCTGTTGATGGGGGACGCATGATCGGTGTTGGCCAAGAAACGCCATCAGGTGGGGTTGATATTCATAGCAAAGCTTATTTGGTTGATGCAGTTACTCTGATTATTTTTACTTCTAGCGCGCAACACGCGGCGGTTAATTTTCCCCAAGCGAGTGATATGTCTTATGCACCAAATATGCCTCTAGCTGGCTATACAGATGCCCCTAACAGTCCCCAAGCCACGAAACAGGACTATTTTGATTTATTACCGCCTATTCCTCAAGCTGAGTTACAAATGAATACCGGTTATGCTTTGGGATCGGTTTATTATACACAACTGGGTGATTATGGCGAGGGTTATTTTCAAGATTCACTGGTGCAACAACCGTTACAAGCGTTTCAAAATCGTCTTTTAGAGATTGAAACTACTATTAATGATAGAAATGAGGTGAGAAGAACGTTTTATAACTTTTTATCTCCGAGTCGTATTCCCCAAAGTATTAATATTTAAAACGTGAGTTCGGAGTTCGGAGTAGGGTTCAACAACCGTTGACCCCTACTTTTGATTTTGACAAGTTGTCTATAAATTGCCTTATATCAAACTCAGTTTAATTAACTATTTTTCGCTTCTAAGTTAGACACACGACTTTGTAGTTCTTGGTTTTCTTGTTTCAGTTTTTCAATTTCATCTCGTAAGGACTTAATTCCTTTATCTGAACCTAATTTTTTGCGAACTTTCTTGATAGCTTCTTCTGCCCTTCTTTTAACTCTTCCGTCGGGTGTTCTATCGGCTAAACCTTGCAAAATAGTAATCGCTTTTGGGGTTTCCATTTGCCCTAATGCTGTACTTACGGCCACCTGAGTTAAGAAGAAAGTTTCTTGAGAAATGGCTTCTAAACTATCTAGAATTTCTTCTAATTTATCGGAGGTTTGTCCTGTGGAAATAGTTCCTAATGCACGGATAGCTGCTAATCTTAATGCTTGAGGAATTCCTAACTTTGTATATTCCATGATCACATCCACAGCATCACCATTGGTTTTGAGTTTACTTAACCCCGTAATTGCTCCTGATCTTACCACTTCATTCCAACCTGAACGGGTTTCTAAAACATTTTTTAATAAGTCAATTACTTCTGGTGTTTTCTCTTTTAAACTACCGGATAAAATTGACCCTAAACTACTTGCGATCGCAGCTTCACAATAGTAGCTTTTTTCTTCGGTTTCTAGAGCAGTTTTTAGGGTTTGGTAGCAGTGGTCATTTTTGATTTTACCTAAGCTTTGAATGACGGTACGACGTACTTTTTGATCTTGGTCGTCTAACCCTTTAACTAAGGCTTCTCCTGCTTGAGCTAAGGCAATTTTTCCTAACTGTTTAGCTGCCTCTAATCTTACACCCCAAAAGGTGTCTTTTGTCAAGGCTTCTTCTAAACTTTTAATAGCTTCTAAGTTGCCTTTTTTACCAATAGCAATGGCTGCATAAGTTCGAGAAACGGGGTCAGGATCATATTTTAATTGGGTTTTTAATTCGGCAAGAGGATACTCTAATTTTACGGTTTTCAAGAAGTAGTTATTAACATCGAAGCTGATATAGTCTGGTTTGGTTTCTAAGGGGAAGTAAAAGGTTTGTTGTTTCTCATGAAGACGCAAGGTAAAGATTTTCATTGGTGACTTTTCATAGCCGAAACCAATGGGAATTTTGAGATCAAAGATATCTTTAATGTTACCATCTTCTTCTTTTGCTTGGGTTTGGGTAACGGTTAATTTTGCTAAATTATTATCATTATCCCAACTATAACTTATTTTATAATCTGGGTGTCCTCCTCGGAAGACATATTGATCGAATAGGAATAATAAGTTATAACCAGTTGCTGTTTCTATTGCCCTTAATAAGTCAACGGTTTCTACAGTTTTGTGAGCATTATCGTTGACAAATTTATGAACAGCTTTATCAAATAATTCTTCTCCTAAAATACCGCGAATCATGTGATAAACACAAGCACCTTTTTCGTACAAATGGCGATCATATAATTCAATCGCTTCTCGATAAACATTAGTAACAATGGGACGACGATAACGAGAAGAATCTTCATCTAAATAACTTCTTGCTTCGTTCAATAAATAATAAGCAGCGTCATCTTTTCCATACTCGTTTTCTGTCCATAAAACCTCAGAATAAGAGGCCATTCCTTCCTTGATCCAAGCGTGTGACCAATGTT
>JBFRWO010000327.1:0-2876 GCA_051439625.1 Crocosphaera sp.
TTGAACACACCATCATGTCAGTAACCACTCAATCTCTCGATATCACAATAGATAACCTCAGTGTTACCTACAACAACGCTAAACTCGCCTTATATAACGCCAGTTGCACAGTAGAAGCCGGTTCTATTACCGCTTTAGTTGGTCCCAATGGTTGCGGTAAGTCCACGCTGTTTAAATCAATCATGGGGTTTCTCTCTCCCAGTCAAGGACAGGTTTTGGTGGGGGGAACTTCCGTAAAAAAAGCCCAGAAACGGCAGTGGATGGCCTATGTACCCCAAGCAGACGAGGTAGACTGGGATTTTCCTGTGAGTGTCTTTGAGGTGGTGATGATGGGACGTTATGGTTATATGAACCTGTTACGCATTCCCAGTGCAAAAGATAAGAGAATGGTGATGGAAAGTTTAGAAAGAGTGGGGATGAGTGAGTTTCGTCATCGTCAGATCGGGGAACTATCTGGAGGGCAGAAAAAACGAGCGTTTTTGGCTAGGGCCTTGGCGCAAGAAGGGAAAGTTATTTTGTTGGATGAACCGTTTACCGGGGTGGATGTGAAGACAGAAAAACGTATTATTGATCTGATGATTCAGTTAAGAGAAGAAGGACACACTATTTTAGTTTCTACCCATGATTTAATGTCTATTTCAACCTTCTGCGATCGCACTATTCTCCTGAATCAAACTATTTTAGCTTCCGGTACTACTGAAGAAACTTTTACGGAAGAAAACTTAGAAATGACCTTTGGTGGGTTGCCTTTAACAATTAACAATTAACAATTAACAATTAATAATTAACAATTGTCATTGCGAGGTAAATGCTTGAATTATTTAATAGTAACTAATATTTTGAACTGGTTTACTGAACCTTTGCAATATGGTTTTTTGGTGCAAGCTATTTGGGTAAGTGCCTTTGTTGGTTTAGTTTGTGCGGTACTTTCTTGTTATATTACCCTGAAAGGTTGGTCACTGATGGGAGATGCTATTTCCCACGCAGTTGTACCTGGGGTAGTGATAGCTTATGCGATGAATATACCCTTTGCGATCGGAGCATTTTTATTCGGTTTTGGAGCAACTGTTGCTATTGGTTATATTAAGTCTAATACTCGACTGAAAGAAGATGCAGTGATCGGCATTGTTTTTACAGGATTTTTTGCTTTTGGGTTAGTTTTAGTTACAAAAATTCCTAGTAATATTGATTTATTTCATATTCTTTTTGGTAATGTTTTGGGTATTTCTACACTGGACATTATTCAAACTTTAATCGCCGGAATTATTACTTTAGTTGTTATTTTATTACGACGTAAAGATTTACTGTTATTTTGTTTCGATCCTAACCATGCGAAAGCTATTGGTTTGAATACTCAAATGATGTATTATACATTGCTTTGTGTATTAGCTTTAACTATTGTAGCAGCCTTACAAACTGCCGGCATTATTCTAGTTATTTCTATGTTAGTTACTCCTGGATCGATTGGCTATTTATTAAGCGATCGCTTTGATTATATGTTAATTATTTCTGTGGTTAGTAGTGTTTTTTCCTGTGTCTTTGGAACTTATATAAGTTATCATCTTGATGTTTCTACAGGTGGCAGCATCGTAGTTTTATTAACATTATTATTTGTCATAGCTATGATTTTTGCCCCTAAATATGGTATCTTAGTTCAACAGTTTAGAAAACACACCAATCAAGAATTGGATCAGTTAGTTAAACGTTAAACTTTATATAGCAATCAGTAATGATATGTGAAAAGGGACAATATATCAGGACACAATAGTATTATGTCCCTATAAATTCGTCCTTGTAGGGGTTTAACACTGTTAAACCCAGAAAGGTTATTTTTTCACAACTGAAACCTAACTTCTATAGTTAACTATTAATATTAAACGGGTTAGATAAATGAAACTAAATCAGATTAGAAAATGGCATAGTACCTTAGCTCCCATTGTAATGCTTCCCTTGATGATGACTGTATCTACGGGAGTTATTTATCGTCTTTCTAAAGATTGGTTTGGACTATCAAGAGATCAAGTACATTTTTTAATGAGTATTCATGAAGGAGAATATTTAGGACATACTTTAGAACCTTTTTATGTATTGTTTAATGGTTTGGGTGTTGTTTGGATGTTAGTAACAGGAGGAGTTATGGTGTTCCAAAACCTAAAAAGAAGTTTTCAAAAAATGTAGAATTTAGAGTGTAGAATAATTCAGAATACTACTACATACAATATAGTTCTAACAATTATGTTCTAACAAAAATTGTAGCTTAATGTTGTACCAAAAAGCCTTAAACTCTGTTTGTTTTCTTGATCAATTTTCCTAGAAATAACTACACAATGTTATCCTAAAAGGCGTACCAGTCCGGTAAACCCTGCTACAGCTAAAGAGGTTAAAACCCATCCCATCGCAATATGAAACCAGAAATACCAACGTAGTAAATTGCCTGTGTTAGCTTGGGCAATATTAAGTTTCGGTAATGGATTACTGGTTGAAAAATCAAGATAAACTGTAGGCATTTTAGTATTCTTGCTTTTATTACCATTAGGAAGCCAATAAGATTTTTGATAAAAGTCTATAATGGGAACAAAAGCATCAACAGAGTACATCAAAGCATGAAATTTAGGGTAATCATCTGATATTTGTTGTACTTTATTGGAATTACTATAAGCTCTAACTTTAGAGGGAGACATCAAGTTTTGTGATTCTCCCCAGAAAAAAATACCCCATCCTATAATAAGAAAAAGTAAGACACCAATTAAAATTTTCTGTGGTCGATATCCATGATCAATCGTTAAACCTAAGACATAATTTAAAACCCAACTAAAACCTTTTAATTCCCCGTAACGACGGCGATCATTTTGTTTAGCAATTAATATGTCTTTTGC
>JBFRWO010000328.1:0-26034 GCA_051439625.1 Crocosphaera sp.
CAATTCAAATGGTTTCGATTAACTCAGTAAGTTTAACCAACGGAATACTTCAAATTACTACCGGGTTTGGTCATGTTCGGACTTTTAATGCAAAGGAATCTGAGCTTATTCTAGAACAATCTCATGATTTAATAAAAGAGCATCTGCAATCGGTAGATGAGAGTTTACCTGATTAATTAACTAAGAGGAAAAAAGACTCATGACCAGTCAAAATACCTGGAGAAGAAAGGGTTATCTAGCAATTGAGTGTCAATCACAAGATAGAGGGCTTACACGAGATTTGATTAGATTAAGTTCAATAGTAGCAGTCGAGGTACACGCAAGGGGTTTAACTATTTGGACTGATACAGACAAATACTTTTCTTATAGTACGTTTAACGCCAATAAAGTGATAGCAGCATTAGAAGAGAATTACTCTATAGCTCGTGTTGAATTGTAACTAAACCTTCTGCATCCTACCCACTCTTAGAAGTGGGGGGAATGGAGAGGGTTAGCTACCCTTTTCCATATGGGGATAATTCGGTCTTATAAAGTAAATAGACGATCCGGTCTTCTGATTTTAATAGACGCTATCCCCATGACCCCTTAACCCCTACTGTCTTCTAAATTAATTAGCCGATTCGGGCTTTGGGTATTAAAAGACGACGGGGTTTAAAAGGGTCAAAATAATACCCAAATAACAACTTAAAACTATGAACGAGAAAACCATTGTTGGTTTAGATATCGGCTGTTATAATTGCGTGGCAGTACCGATGAGTTTTAGTGTTTAAGTGACTATCTCGATTACCCCATTACTAAGGCTACAGATTTTTATGATCAAGCCTATTTTTCCGAGATAGAAACCAATCTAGAGAACCTTGAAAAGTTAATAAGTTTGGGTGACATCTACATAATGGAACCTACGGGCAGTTACTCCAAACTATGGGTTAATACTTTGCTTGATGCTGGTAAAGAAGTGAGGTTAATTTCTAACCGCGACTTGACCAGTTATCGAAAGTTATGCCAGTGGGACTACAAAGACGATTACCACGACGCGACGGCGTTAGCTTATTGCGGTTGGCTTAATATTAATAATCCGTCCTTCTTCCTTTCCATAAGAGACCCTAAAATTCAAGCAATCTATCAGCTACTTTTACAACATGAAAGGATTAACAGAGAATTGAAGCCCCTGGTTAACCGCGCTCGAAATTTACTTCATACAGAATTCCCAGAAGCAAAAAATAGTAAATCCCAGTCGATGGATAAGGTAGATGGTATCTGGTTATTTATTAGTAACAGTGACCAACACTCAGGGTGGGCGAAAAATTGGGAGAGGAAGCTTTCTCGAAGTATCGGCACTGCCAACAAATTTGGGTTCACATCAGAAACCATAAATTTATCGAAACAAATTGTTACCCTCAAACAGCGTCGGATAGAGATTAAGCAACGGTTTGAAGATTTCCTAAAAGTACCTGAATTTTATTTTTATATCAAAGCTTTTTCTGAATTTGATTTAGGAATTTATGAAAGTGTAACAATTCTTTGTCAAATCCATCCTTTTTCCCAGTTTCTCGATAGCGATGGAAACGAGTTAAGGAAGGTCAAACCTCGAAAATTTGGCAAGAGTGGGAAGCCTATCACCAAGCGAGTTGGGTTAAACCGGTTTCATGCCAGGTTGGGTAAAGCCATTAAGCCGTGGGAATCTGGCAAGAAGAAAGGACACATAATCACCGGTTCGGTTCTGGCAAGAATTCGATTATACTTGTGGGCGCATCGGTATATGGGAATGACTCAACTAAAAACCCAGAAACCAGCGATAAAATACTTATATAAACGCTATATCAGAGATATTCAGGCAAAGTTAACTAAAAAAGGGAAAATTAACCCTAAATACCCTGGCAATAATGCCTTGAAGCAATGGGGTAAAGCCCGGGTTGGGGATAAGTTAGTTAAGATGCTGTTCAAGGAACTTATTGGTTCCTACCGCGATCACAAACACAGGTAACAAGAGAAAAGGGAGAGCGTAAGCCCTCCCCTCTTGGTGGTCAAAAAACTGAAAAAATCTTAAATTAAAATCAGAACAAGTATACATATCCCTATAGAATATGAGGTTAGTTATGATCAAATCATTGATACGTTGGAGTGCCACCCTTAGCTTATTAGGGAGTACCTTAATTGGTACGTGGTTTGCTCAAATGCCTAAAGTTATAGCTCTCCCTGAAACTGAAGTAGTCAAAGTTTTACAAGGAGTTCCAGTTTTTACTATCACTACAGAGGAAGGATCACCTTTAATTCGGACATTAGAAGATGATCGGAAGATAATACAGGTTTTTATTAGCCAGCAAGATGCCAACCAATTTTTGACTCAACTCAAAGAAGTTCAACCGGAACTAGCAAATCAATTTAAGGTACAAGCACTTTCTTTAGGGGAAGTTTATCGTGTTGCTTTGACCAGTAACAAAGAACAAGAGCCTTTCACATTTGCTTATATTCCTATGAGAAGCGCGGTGGAGTCGGCCAAAAAAGTTCTCAGTGATAATGGACAAGAATATCAGGGAGGGGTTCCCTTATTTATCCTTCGGGGTGGTCCTGAAAATAGTATGTTAACTATTCAACAAAACGATCAAGAAGTGATCCCTTTCTTCTTTGAAAAAGCCCCCATTCAAGCGATCGCCGAACAAATGAAGAAAGATCAACCCGATATTGCCGCAACCATGAAAATTGAAGTGGTTCCCTTGGAATTTGTCATCGGTTTATTACAAAGTGAAGATGATGCCATGCTCAAACAGATACAGCTAGTTCCTTCCGAGGAAACCATGAAATTTATTCAAGACGCTATCCAATCTCAACAAAATCAAGGTCAATAAAATTTTCATTGAACACCATTAAAAATCCCCAGATATTTAGGTTTGGGGGTTTTATCTGTTTTTAGATTTGTTATAGTTATCAACAAAAACACGATGAAAAGTATAATTCGTTGGGGTTTAACATTAGGAATACTGATCAATCCCATTACTAACCTTAGTTTAATGCAGCCAACCCCAGTGGTTGCCCTGCCAAAATCAGCAATTGTAGATTTTTTGTCGGGAGTTCCTGTTTATAGTTTAATCAATCAACAAGGCTCTCCTATTGGTCGTCAATTAGATAATGGTAGCGTGATTACTCCTGTGTTTATGAGTCGCAGAGAAGCTGAAGCTTTGGCCACAGAGTTACGACGAATAGATCCTGAAACTGCTAGTTCCTATAGCATTCAAGTGCTTCCCCTCAGCCGTATTTATGAGGTTGCAAGGGAAAATTCAGGCAACTCAACCCGTCTCTTTCTCGATTATATTCCTAATACCAGAGAAGCAGAGGTTGCTCGCAAGTTAACCCAAGAAAATGGTCAAGAATATCCAGGAGATGTGCCTTTATATATGGCAAAGATTGAATCCAATCAATCCTATCTAACTATCAAACAAGATGATCAAAATGTTGTTCCTATCTTCTTTGAAAAAGCGACTATTGATCAATGGATCAAGAGGATTGTTGAAGCTCAACCGGAGCTTGGTGATAGTATAACCATTAATGTTATTTCTTTGAGTAATTTAATTGCTAATTTGGAAAAAAATGACAACAATTTCCTCAGAAGTTTGCGCTTTTGGCCCTCTGAAGAGATGATACAAATTATTCGTTCTAATTCTCAAAATCAACCTCAATAAATTAAAGATGGCCTCTGTGTTTTCTGTCTCCGGCCTAGAATTAGCTCAATGGTATCATTGGGCTAAACAAGAAGCGATCGCTGCTGAGATATCCCCCTCAGAGGTAGACTGGTTGCTTCAAGCGGTGACTTCTTTAGATAGTTTATCGTTGCGCTTGGGGTTATTCAAAGAGCGATCGCAAATTCCTCTAAAATACTCTTTATCAGAATTAACCCAATTATGGCAACGTCGGGTTAAACAGAGAGTCCCTTTGCAATATTTAGTGGGGATTACTCCTTGGCGACGGTTTTCTTTAAAAGTATCTCCCGATGTCTTAATTCCTCGTCCTGAAACGGAATTAATTATTGATTTTGCTGTTCACGCAGCGAAACAGAGTCCTAACCCTGATCTAATCTTTGGCCATTGGGTGGATCTGGGTACGGGAAGTGGTGCGATCGGCCTTGGCCTAGGGGATAGTTTTCCTGAAGCAACTATTCATGCTGTAGATACTAGCAGCAAAGCGTTAACCATTGCCCAAGAAAATGCTCTTAAAGAGGGATTTTCGTCTAGAATTAACTTTTATCAAGGATCGTGGTGGAGTCCTTTGCAACAGTTAAAAGGACAAGTCAGCGCAATGGTGTCTAACCCTCCCTATATCCCCACTGGTTTACTGTCTCAACTACAACCAGAAGTGAAAGAACATGAACCCATACTCGCGTTAGATGGGGGAAATGAGGGTTTAGAGGCAATTAATCATCTTATCGATACTTCTCCTGATTATCTGGTTTCAGGGGGCATTTTTTTAGTGGAAATGATGGCTGGACAAGGAGAACAGGTTAAACGATTATTAGAAGCATCTGGTCATTATCAATCTATTCAGATTTTACCGGATTTAGCAGGAATTGGTCGCTTTGCCCTAGCATATCGTTGTTGATTATGTATAGATTAAAATCTATTTAAGTATAGAGTTTAATAATCTATAATCTATACTTATGAATTTAATTAAATTTTTTTTATCATTTACCAGCTTAATCATAAATTTTTTTTACATCAAGATGCTAAACTGATTTATTAAGTTAACTAATTCAGTTACCACCGATTTACCCATGATGATCCAACCTCATCATTAATTAAGTGTTATTTGCATGACTTGAAGGTGCGTTTTTAACGCACCTTTTTATTTTTATTTTTATTTACTTTATATTAGAATAAGGACTGGTAAACACAGAGGTATAAAATGATAAAAACAGTGGCACAAAACAACGTAAATCTAGCAGAAGAACAAATTGAAGATAAAAAGCAAGAAATTGATTATGATACAAGAGAATTTACGATTGAATTTATTGTAAGTAAGTATATAGAAAAAGATGATGATGACGAAAGTGAATTATATGTCCCTGAATATCAAAGGGAGTTTGTTTGGACCGATAGTCATCAATCACGGTTTATTGAGTCGATTATTCTTGGTTTACCAATTCCACTAATATTTATAGCAGAAATCAAGGATACAGGACGATTAGAAATTGTTGATGGTTCACAAAGAATTAGAACTTTGGCAGCATTTCTGAACAATGAGCTAAAATTGGTAAATTTAAGAACATTAAATCACCTAAATGGTTTTTATTTTAGAGATTTATCCCCTGCACGTCGAAGGAAATTTAAAAATACTCCTATGAGAATGATTGTTTTATCAGATAAAGCAGATGAAGAAGTGCGTAATGATATGTTTTCTCGAATTAATACTGGTGGGGTTGATTTGAAAGATATGGAAAGAAGAAAAGGTATATACAGAGGAGATTTTATTGATCTTGTTTTTGACTGTGCTAAGAATCCTTTATTAAGCGAACTTTGTACTATTAACAAATATTTTGAAAAAAGATATGAAGAAGCAGAACTGGTTCTTAGATTTTTTGCTTTTTCTGAAACTTATCCTAATTTTATTTTTTCTTACAATGAACATAAACTAGAAAGTCGAGGTGTAGTTATATTTTTAGACGAATATGTTATATATAAAAATAATAATTTTACGACTGAAGAAAAAAAACAAAAATTAGATGATTTTAAAATTATGCTTGAATTTGTGAAAAAAACCTTTCCTAGTGGATTCAAAAAATACAAGAATTCTGATTGTACTTCTCGACTTTACTTTGAATCAATTTCAGTCGGTTCATTATTAGCTATTCGAGACAAACCGAATCTTATTGTTAAACAACTTTGGGTAGAAGGTGAAACTAATAATGAATCAGAGCAATTTTGTATTCCTATAGAGCGTTATCAAACCCATAAACCCGAAAATATTTTAAAGAGAATTAATTATGTCAAAGACAAACTTATTGCTTTTAGCTAATGGAAGACTTCATCAGAGACTTTAACAAACGAGTGGCTGAAATTGACAAATATTTTGAATTAGTAGATAATATTGAGCAACTTGGAGCTTTTAATAACAATTCAATCATATTTCCATCTGGAGAATATATTGTTGATAGCGACTTACAAAAAATATTAAGATCAAACTGCTATCTCCTACTTTACAATTTAATAGAATCTTCTGTTAGAAATGGAATTGTTGCTATTCATGACGCAATTCAATCTGATAATTTAACTTATCAAGACTTAAATCCTAAGATTCAAAAATTATGGGTACTGAATGATTTATCTAGGAGTTTTCAAGATCGTTATATCACGAAAGAAACGATAGCGAACAATATTCAAAATACCTTAAAAATGATTTTAGACAATTCTTCTGTTTTTCTTGATGCTAATAATATCCCCATTTCAGGAAACTTAAATGCTGAAACAATTCGTGAACTCATTGATCAATATGGTTTTTATGGTAATTTGGAAATAAGAGAAAATGAAATTAAACCTATTCTTGATAAAATTGTTGCAATGCGCTGTAATTTAGCTCATGGAAATGTATCTTTTACAGAAGCATCTAATCAAACAACTTGGAATGATTTAGTCGATACCAAAGATAAATTAATTATTTATCTAACTAACCTATTAAACAATATTAAAACTTATATTGATGCGGAACAATATCGAGCATAGTGAAATCACTGCTTTTGTATTATGCTTTCACTAAATTTAATTCATCTACTCTTTTATTTATTAATTATCGTGACTTTCTACAGAACCATTAACCGAATTATGATTGTGATTATTCTGGTTTAATAAGTTAGTAACGGGGTCTAAACGAAATCCTGGGGCGGTATAATTTTCGGGTAAATAATCTTCTGGCATTGTGTTATGATTACCGTCACGAATGGCACTATAATGAGGGGATAATATTTCAATATCAGCTTCGTTACATTTGTCTTGGATATTTTGATGTAAGTGGGAATAAATCTCGGCCATTTTTGTCGATTCGTTGGTATAAGCATTAATTTCATAACTAACATAAAAATCGTTTAAACCTGTTTGTAAAACAAAGGGTAAAGGGGTTTTTAAGACATAATTAGTGGAATGAGCAGCAGCAATTAATACTTCATGAACTTTTCTCCAAGGAATATCATAACCAAGGGTGATAGTTGTGTGTAAAATTAAAGGCCGTTGTAAGTCTCTTTTTAAAGCACTGTAATTAATGACATTACTATTAATAATTACAGAATTAGGAATAGTAATCACAACATTTTTAGTTGTTCTAATTCGAGTGACTAAAAGATTTTTTTCGAGTACATCGCCAACAGCATCCCCAATTTTTACTCGATCAGAAATTTTAAAAGCACGGGTATAAATTAACACTAAACCTGATACTGTATTAGAAACAACTCCAGTTGAACCTAATGTAAATAAAAGAGCAGCAAACGCAGAAACTCCTTTAAAAGCAGGAGAATCAAACCCTGGTAAATAAGGAAAAGTAAAGACAGCAGCTAACATGATAGTTAACCAACTAAGTAATTGATAAGTTGGTTTCGCCCATTCAGGATAAAAACCCGAAAAATGTAGATTGCCTGTTTCTATTTCATTAAAAATAAATTTTAAAAATCGTAAAATATAATAGGTTAAATAGATAATAACCCCGACCACAAAAATATTGGGTAAATAACCAAGTAAACCACTAAATACTTTTGTAATAGCCTTGATTAAATAATCAAAAAGAATGTTAGCAATTTTTCGTGTTTGTGGGAAAAAACCTAAGATAATGGGAACAAAAATATAAAGAATGAAAAAAGTAATAATTATGCGGACTGTCTTAATTAGTGTTTTAAATATTTGGGTTAATTTTTCGGCTGATAATAATTCTACATTTTTGATTCTAATAGAGGTAATTAAAGTTCCTTGCCATCTTTCTAGATGGGAATTAATATAAGGAAAAATCAAGTCAAATATTTTTAAAATTAACAATAAAATTAATAAACTAATCACCGTAAAAACAATGCCAATCACCCAATAAAAAGGACGGCGTTCGCGTCGATAAGATTTCAAGGCTTTTTTGATAGTATTGAAATATTGTTCTGCTAAGTCTTGACGGGAAGTTGTTTCTGCTATAGCATCATCTGCGGTTACAGTGATCAAAGTTTTATTTTTAAACAAAATAACAATGACATTCCCTCGATCATCAAGATCAAATTTATCATCGGTAATTTCTATATTACTATCATTAGCAATGGTTTTTAATCTTCGGGTGATAATAGTCGCTCTTTCTTGTGCTGATAAAGACCCATTTGCTTGATAAATATTGAAAAGAGTGATGTAGTTAAATACAACAGGAGAACCTTGATTATTATCTACATTATCTAAACTGTAACTAGATAAAAAATTGCCTTGAAATAAGACTAATAATAAGCTTAATATTCCTAAAATAAGTCTTTGATAGGTTTTAGTTTTATAAAAATTGAAAAAATAACTTTCCATACTATTTTTATTCCCTAACTATAATTAAATCTATACTTGGCCATCACTGACATCTATTGTAATTGTGCCTAACTTTTAGCAAATAGGACTTTTTATTTAGATTTATTTCAGAACTTGGCTCATAACTTCAAGAATAAATCAAGATAAATTCTTAAAAATTAATAAAAATGTCTCTTTAAAACCCGTCGTTTAATTTCTTTTTAACCCTAATAGTTTTATAGAAAATCTAAAGATGTTGTGAAAATAATTATCAAACCCAGAAAAAACGTTTACAAAGGAGGGTGAATCTAAATTAATACAAAGAGGCTTTTGTTGAGTTTTTATGCTACAAATTATCCAAAATTCTCTCTTCACACCCTATTTTGCGCTACATATTCCTGATGGCTTTTTGAGTCCCTCTGTTAGCTTATTTTGTTGGGTTATTACCATTGTTTTAATTGCTGTTTCCTTGAAAAAAGTACAGAGAGACTACCAAGAAAAAACAGTACCGTTGATGGGGGTTTGTGCAGCTTTTATTTTTGCCGCACAAATGATCAACTTCCCTATTCCTGGGGGAACATCGGGCCATTTAGTGGGGGGAACCCTGGCCGCTATCATTTTGGGACCTTGGGCCGGAACGTTAGTAGTAACAGTGGTCTTTATTGTCCAAGCAGTTTTGTTCCAAGATGGCGGTTTAACTGTTTTAGGCGCAAATATCTTGAATATGGGTCTAATAGGAACTTTTTGCGGGTATTATCTCTATAGAGCGATTCGTTTCACCTTAGGACGTAATTCCTGGAAAAGTATGACCATCGCTACCGTGGTTGCTGCTTGGTGTAGTGTGGTGATCGCTGCGATCGCAACGGCCTTACAATTGGCTTTATCAGGCACTGTTCCTTTAATTGTATCGATGATTGCTATGGTAACTTGGCACGTGGTTATCGGTGTAGGAGAGGCCATTATTACTCTGATCGCTGTAGGGTATGTCTGGCGATCGCGTCCCGATCTCATCTACGATTGTCCTTCATCTATTAAATTAGATGTGACACAGCAAGTTCACCAGTAACAAGAGAAGAATCAGAAAAATGACGAATAAACTATCTAATACACAGCGTAATCGTTCTTTTATGCTAACTGCAATGGGTATTGCTCTCATTGTCGCTGTTTTTGTTTCTCCCTTTGCCAGTTCCAACCCCGACGGGTTAGATAGAGTCTCCCAAGACTTAGAATTTGAAGATAAGGCCATAGAAGATGCGCCGGCACAAAAATTGCCCTTCTACGCGGTTTTTGAAGAATATGCTTTGCGAGGAGTTCCCGAAATTTTAGCCACTCCTCTAGCTGGTTTAGCCGGTACTGTTGTCACTTTTGGTATTGCCTGGGGAGCGGGTAAATTATTAGTTCGCCCCTCAGTGCATGGAGAAGAATAAGACGTAAATGTAGAATTTAGAGGCAAAATATTTCTAAATTCTACATTCTAAATTCTAAATTCAATATGTTACTACACATTCATTCTTTTCTCAGTCAACAGAAAAAACAACCGCCCACACTTTGGCATTCTTTGAATGTTCAATCAAGAGTTCTATGTACTTTTATTGGTGTTTTTGCCATTGCTTTAACGCCCAATGGACAATGGAAAAGTTGGCTAATTTATGGGGTTGGAGTATTATTTATTATTCTGATCAGTCGGGTTTCTTGGCCTAGTTTATTATCGAGAGTGATGGTCGAATTTGCTTTTGTTGGTGTGGTATTATTGGGGACTTTATTTAGTCCTAAAGGGGAAATTATTTGGTCTTGGGGTATTCTCCAAGTTACCACTACTGGAGTCATGGTATTAGGCAGTGTTACCACGAAAGTAATTTTATCATTATTAATGTTAAATACCTTAATAATGACAACAGAAATTCCCGACTTATTTAAAGCATTATTAGCCCTAAAAATGCCTCCTTTATTAGTAGCAATTATGGCTTCTATGTATCGTTATATAGGTGTCATAAATCGAGAATTTACCACCATGAAAAGAGCAGCTATTTCTCGCAATTTAATGAGTAATGGTAAGATGATCCGTCATGTCATGGGAAATGCTATTGGCTCTTTATTTATTCGTAGTTATGAAAGGGGAGAATTGATTTACAATGCTATGTTATCAAGAGGTTATAAAGGCGTTCCGGTAAATTCAGAAAAATTAACTTATAAAAATCAAGATATTTTTGCTTTAGTTATTACAGTATTAATAGTTTTTGTAGGGCAGATTATTTATTTTTAGGTTGATGAAAATAGAAAAAATATGGCGTTTTATTCCTCCCATAGAAGCATCTGGAAAATTACAAATGTCCATCGATAACTGGTTATTTGAACAACACGAACAGGGACTAACTACACCTATTTTACGCTTTTATAATTGGTCAAAACCAACTATTTCTTTAGGTTATTTACAAAAAAAATATCCATCCTATTGGCATAATTTAATCTGGAAAAAGGAACCTTTAGACTTAGTAACTCGTCCCACAGGAGGCAGGGCGGTTTTACATCAAGGAGATTTAACTTATATGATAGTTATGCCCTTAGATCATCGTAAAACCTTGGCTATTTATGAAGATATTTGTACATTTTTAATTGAAGGTTGGAAAACATTAGGTATTGCTTTGGAATACGGTACAGGAAAACGGGGATATATTAATAATTCTAGTTGTTTTAATACAGCAACCGTAGCAGACTTAATTACAGCAGATGGTAGTAAATTAATTGGTAGCGCGCAACGACGGGGAAAACGCTCAATTTTGCAGCATGGTTCTATGCTTTTGTCAACAGATAAAAAGTTATTTGAAACAGTTTTTAATCAAGTTGCTCCTTGGAATTTAACCTTAAAAGAAAGATTATCTACAAATTATTTTCAAGAAGATATTATAGAAGTTTTGACCGCAGCAGCAACAGAACATTTTAAGATAGAATTGATAACGGAACCTTTATCAGAGACAGAATGGCAAGAGATTTCAAAAATTAACCAGAAAAAATTTTAAAATAATGTCTGAACAACCATCATTTAACTTATCTCATCTCAACGAAAAAGGAGAAGCACAAATGGTCGATGTTTCTTCCAAAAATATTACCCGTCGTCAAGCGATCGCACAAGGACAAATAAGAATGAAGTTAGCAACTTTTGAGGCCATAGAAACAGGAAACACCCCCAAAGGTGACGTTTTAGGAACTGCAAAATTAGCCGGTATTATGGCCGCCAAACAAACAGCTAACTTGATACCCTTATGTCATCCTTTATCCCTACATAAAATAGAAGTAAACATAAGAGGAGACGAAACTTTGCCCGGCTATATAATAGAAGCAAAGGTTATTACTAAAGCAGAAACAGGAGTAGAAATGGAAGCATTAACCGCCGTTTCTATTGCTGCTTTAACCCTTTATGATATGGCCAAAGCCTTAGAAAAATCCATGGCCATTGAAAATATCTGTTTAGTTAGTAAAACAGGAGGAAAATCAGGAGATTATCAACAGACAATAGCTTAAAACCTTCTGCTCTAATTATCCATTATCCATTACTAAAAGAGGATCTAATTTATTTTCTCCATCGAGTGCATATAAATCATCACATCCTCCAATATGTTGATTATTAATGAAAATTTGAGGAACTGACCGCTTTCCAGAAGAACGTTGTGCCATTTTGTCCCTAGCGGCCTCATCCCCATCGATTTTATACTCAGTGAAATTAACCCCTTTCCACCATAAAAGTAATTTAGCACGGATACAAAATGGACAAGTTTGCCAAGTGTATATTTCTACATCCGCTTTAATTTTTTCTGGATCGCGACCTAATAAAGAATTAAAAATATTCAACATAGTAACTTTTAATGTTCTACACTTATTATTATAAAAGACTGGATGGGTTTGGGGTGAGTATAGCAGATCAAGATTTTTTCCCTTGTTGTCAGGCTGTACTCATTACCTGATTCTAGGAAAAGATTAGCTAATTAACAACAGAAATGTTATAAAGGTCATAATAGATGATACAAAGAAATTCAGATTATTTAAAAATTGAGTGGGGAAAAATTGTGGAATGTTGTGGGTTGCCGTCATTAATGGGTGATGGGTCAGAATTAGAGAAAAATCCGCCCTGTAGCCTTTCTGTTAACATTAGGAGTGCTACATCAAAAGATATCAAAGCTTTAACAGAGGTGCTTACCCTTAGCTTTCATCCCTCTGGGGGATGGTTATCTTTCCTACAACCTATTTTAAAATTAGGAGTATCCGAAGATTTGCGCTTGCGTCTTCGGGGAACAGTTCCCTATTATTGTTGTTTAGTCGCAGTAGAAATTAGCAAAACCCCTTTAGGAACTAAGGAAAAAGTGATTGGAACTGTTGAACTGAGTCTCAAAAATGGATTTAATTGCGATTATCTCTATATTAGTAATTTAGCAGTTCTTGAGACTCATCGACGCAAAGGAATTGCTAAAAAATTACTCAAAGAATGTGAACAAATGGCCTCAAAATGGGGATACGATAGCCTCAATCTTCATGTTTTAGAGAATAATTATGCTGCCCAAAAATTGTATTTGAGCAATGGTTATAAAATCTGTGAAACTGAACTTCTTTGGCCTAATTGGTTTTGGGTTCGTTCTCAAAAATTATTCTTGAAAAAGAAGCTATAAATAACTATGTCTAATAACGTTTTTCAGCAGCAAGTTACCGACAAGAAACAACAACAAATAGATGAGATTATTGAACATCTCTATAGCCAAAAATTATTGGTTATTAACCCTCGTCGTAAAAATGGCTTAATTCTCTATAAACCCTATCATGCGGAGTTTGCGGGGCCGGGTGCAGCTATTGGAGCAAATTTTGATAAAGATGTTATTGATGTGCTTCCTGTGGGTAAATTATCCTTAATTGAACCGAGAACCAGTCAAGAACGAATCAACAGTTATTTAATTCGGCGACAATGGGTTAAACTGGCTAAACAAATTAGCGATAATACTATTGCGCAACAGAGGGCCCAAGTGATTTTAAATCAGTTTGAACATTGGTTTGACCTGGAAACCGCTAATGTTTTACCTGATGAAACCTTTGCGTTATTAGTGGGGGTGTTACCTCAAACCATGAGGAAAGTTCGCACTCAAAACGAACTATTGTCGCAATAGTCTTTAAAAAAAAATTAAGATTCTCTCTCTAAATTCCTGATTATCATGGGGTTATGTAAAAACAAGGATTACTGTTTATGGAACTCCTACCCTCAGAAATTCTGGCAGCCAACAAGTTTGAGCAATCTGTTCTTAGTCTAGCCCTAATTAATATTTGTAACCAAGATAGTCATGTGGGTCAAGCGATGAAAGAACGTTATAATACTTGGAAGTCGGAGACGGATGATCCTATTAATAATCCTTGGTTAGACTTGCATCAGTTCACTATTTATGTACCTCATCCTGAGCAAACTTACGAAGATATTACCCTAGAAGAAGGGTTAACTTTGGGTTATAACATCGAGGTGGAACCCATCGCTGATCAAAATAGCATTCCCTACAATATTCCCGAAGGGGGTCATTTTGTCGCTGTTTTGAAACAAAATGAGGTCAATGGGAAATTCAAAATTGCAGCTACAGGAATGTTTATTCAACCCCTCGCTGCTTTGAGTTTAGATATTGTTACCGACCCGGACGAAGGTAAATATCAATCTATGGTAATTAAACACCCTATTATTAGAGATTATCCCCAGAATTTTGTTCAACAAATCGATAAATATCTTAATCGAGAAATTCATTTTAAACAACTTCCTAATCTTGTTGGATATGTTGATCAAACTCAAAACCCAGATTATCGCCAACCTTCTTGGCATGAAATTTATTTAGAAGGTCAAGGGTTGAAATTATTTTAACTTTTTTTGACAACAAAAGACAGACATTTCTGCCTGTCTTCTGGTTCAACTAATTACCGGATCTACCGTTTCCATTTTGACTTGACAAGTATTCCCAAATGCGATCGATACGTTCGTGACTTTCATCAACCCGTCTTAATACTTCTTGCTGATATTGACCTAATTGGCGAATCATTTCCGCTAACTCAGCCATTCTTAGACTTGTTTGAATATTTTGCTCATCTAATTGATTCAATCTTTCTTCTTGACGGCTTACAGCCTCTTCGTGTCTAACAATGTAACTCGCTGCCGTCTCTAATAATGTCTCTATTTGGCTAAGTCTTTCTTCTGGGGTCATGCTATACTCCTAATTAAGCTAAAAAATTTAATGTTTGATAGAAGGGGCGTAAATGCCCCTTTTTGTTATGATATACCATTATGTATTATGGTTAGGATATAAAAGAGATTACTCGTTACCTAGTAAGTTGTTAAGCATCTAAATTACTATTAAAGAGACAAAAATATTCTATGAAAGTTTATTTAAAAGATGATATTTTGTATATTAATCAAGAAGATTTACCTAGTTATAAAAAAGGCGGCTCAATTGTAAGAAATAGTTATTTTTGGGCGTTAAAATCTATTAGTTGTTATTCTAGAAAAGGACAAGATTGGGAATTTGATCAAGTGGTTTGGGTTGCCTTATGTCGAATGTTATTATCCTTCGCTCAATCAGGATATTTAGGCGACTCAGAAACTATGCTGGAGTTTGACACAAATACATCTATTCCTAATGAGTTGCGATCTGTTTCTACTTGGCTTTAATAGCAGTTATCAGTTATCAGTTATCAGTTACCAGTTACCAGTTACCAGTTATCGGTTGAATCTGATTATTTCTAGCTTTAATTATCCCTCTTAGGAATCTATTTATTGATATATAAATTGTCATTCCGAGGAAAGGATAAATATTGTTATTTTTTGATTTAATTACCACTCCGAGGAATCTCCTAAGTATACTGGGCTTAATAGTATTAATTCCCTAAAATATTTTAAAATTTAAAATTTTTACATCTAATAAATTCTAAATCTTGGACTTATTAGGACACCAAGGCCCAATAATTGATTCTCCTTTGTGTTCTTTTTCCGCTAATGCTAAATTTAAAGTTAATAGTTGCTCTAAAATATCATCATTTTCGTTGAATTTATACGCTTCCATGACAGCATTATCTAGTTGTTGATGGAGTTGATAAAGTTTGCTACTGGGTTCATCAAAAAAAGCATTATATAGTTTAGTTATTCCCCATTTTTTCTTTTCCATTTGTTGGGTTCGATACTCATGGAGTTGTGTCATTATTTTACGAATATTATAAACAGTTTCAGATGTAGGGTTTTGGGGAAAAGGAAAGGTTTCAAAACAAGTTTTAGGAGTATAACGAGTTCTATCTTCTAAAGTTGAACTTTGTACATTGACCCATAGTCTATGAATTTTTGATGTCAAAATACCTAAGATATAAAAATCATCAGATGCAATAACTATATTTAAGTCACCTGGTAGCCAAGTTAAACAAAACGGAATAAATATAGACCATTTAGATACTCTAGGTAATGCAAAACAAAATTTTCGGTTACTAAGTTGTTTACGCATAGTACGACCATTAACGCCAAACTGCCACCATATTAGTCTTCTTTTTTCCATTCTATTTTTATCTCTTTCTGGTTTAACACTTGTTTTAATATGTTCAAAAGGCAAAGTATAATCACTTGCATCTTCTAAGGACATATCATGAAAATCAATAATCCATCTATCAGGTTTTCCATGAGGGTTTTTAGTTAAGTTTGCCCCCATAGAAAACAATTTTAATATATCCTTATTTTTTGCATCTTTGTTAATCCAAGTATTAACCTGTTCTTCCGTGACAATAAATCCCATTCCGACAGGTGAAATACCTTGAAAACTTTTATTTTTATTAGCTTTCAACTTTTTAGCAATAGAAACATCTATATGAGTTTGTAGAGAAGAATTAATCTGACTGACTTGATTATCATCTAAATAATATTGATCAGGTTCCTGCTTAGACCAATTAACAATACTAACATGAACATTTGCTTCTCCCGACCAAGGTTGAGTAGAAATAGCGTCATGAATATGGCCCCCATTTTTAGTAATATAATCTAGTGCAGCAACTCGACTTTTTCCTTGACTAATAGAGTTAGTTGCTACTAAACCAGCACGTCCTTTTTCCTCTAAATTTTCATGTGCTACACGAAACCAATAGGCACAAAAATCTACTGAATCTTTAACATTTGAATATTTATCAAAAACCTTATCAATATAATCATCTCCTAAATTTATTCTGAGATGTTTACCTCCCAAAAAAGGAGGATTACCGATAATAGCATCAGCTTTAAACCAGTCATTAAATAAAGCATCTTGACAAACAATATTGTTATCCAAACTATCCAAAGGTAAATAATTTTCCGTCAACTTAAACTTATCGATCGCAACTTTTCTAGCGATCATTAATGTCACTCTTGCTAACTCTACAGCAAAAGGATTAATATCCATACCATGAAACTGTTTAAGGGTGACAAAACCCATCATCATCTGTTCCTTTTTCGACTTACGACGCTGAGAAATTTTGCTTAACAATAAATGTTCAATGCGCTTTAACTCTTGATAAGCAACATACAAAAAATTTCCCGAACCACAAGCCGGATCTAATACCCTATATTGTTGTAACTCTAACTGTAATTTATTCAATTCTCCAATGTTTTTAGCTGCCTCTATTTTCTCCTCCCAATAACTACTAATAGTCGGTCGAACAATCTTCATAATATCTGCTTCCGAAGTGTAATGAATACCATAAGCATGACGTTCATCTTCATTGACTGTACCCTCAAAAAGATTACCAAAAATAGCAGGCCGAATCTTATTCCAATCTTGAAGAGATGCTGCTTCTAACAATTCCAATTCTTGTCTCTTTAACTCTATAGCTTGTATCTGAGAAAATAAACCACCATTAAAATAATCTACCCCTTGATACTGTCCAGCAGGAGTTTTTCCCTGTTCATTCATCTCCCGAAATAACCCTCCCAAAACATCATAAGAACTCGCTCCATTTAAACAATCTTTTACACAACATAAAAATAAATCTCTCGGTAATAAACCCCGATCTTGTGCAAACATTGCTAACACACATTGCAATATAAAACGCTGTGCTTGTAACTCACTAAAATTATCTTTTTTACTCCTTTTCTGTAACATTTTAAATAATTCTCCCATACGTCTTGCTGCTTTTTCTGTTACCTCCACCTGATTATTTTTAAACACAGGATTCCGGTTCCCCAACTCCATAAAATTAAACGCACTGGCACGATTTTTTAACTCCGAAAGTGCCACAATATCAACCGGTTCATCTATCTGTAAATTAAAATCAAAAATCCAAAACTCATCAAAGTTACATAAGATGACATAACGAGGCCGATCCGGCACTAATCTTGTCCAATAATCAAAGGCTTGAGAATAATGTTTATCCAAAGACTCTCCGCGCTTTTTCATCTCAATTAAAACCCGAGGTTTCCAGACTAAATCAGCAAAACCAGTCCCACCTTTTTTACTCCCTTTCTTAATCGCTTCCTCATAACTTCCCCCTACTTCTAATACCCCCTCATGACCAAACGCTTGAAAGAATCTATCTAAGAAAATTTGCGCCTCTTTTCGCTCTTTTCCTGTGATATGTTTTTGGCAAAACTCAATAAATTGCTCTAAACTTTTCGGGGTAGCACTTGACATTTGTAAAAAAGTGTGTAATTATTAGTGATTAGTAAGGTACTTTAGAGAAGTTGTATTTTCTGAAATTCAAAAACTTACAAAACTTTACCCAAAAACTCCATAAGAGACAGACGGGACAAAAAAGTTTTATCTGTCCTGGTCTCGCTTGTCCAACCTTGAACTTGATGAGGCGATCGCCACAAGCCCAAATGGTCAACCGCAGGATCAGCATAGAAACTCAGGTTTCCTCTACCTAAGATAGCAGAACTGTAATGGGTAAATTCGTCGTGACTGACGCGGTAAATAGGAAAATCACCCAGTAAAGGAACCCCCCAACCATCAAAAGCAATTAACCCCTTAATCTTACCTCCTTGTCCTTGCCATTGCATTGCAGCAGTAACCGCAGCAACAACTCCTGCACTAAAGGCAAAGAACATTAAGTTTTGTGATTTTTGCTTGCATTTTTCTTGTAAATAGTGTACGAGATGAAAGCCTGAATAGGGAGGATATTGATCCGTGGGAAAGATTAATAGATTATCGAGATCAGGACAATAATTAGTAATATTGTTTACAAAAGAATGGGTTAAACTTTGCTCATGAAAACCCGGACAAATTAAATATAAAATAGATGTTTTTTGATTCATAAAATATTGAATATAGGACTACTTATTATAATTATGAGGTTAAAGAGATTCGGAATACCTCGGAATGACAATTATTCATTGTTCACTGGTAACTGGTAACTGATAACTGTTAACTGGTAACTGTTAATTATTCATCTCTTTTTAAAGCTGTCATCATCGCTTGTTGTGAAACAGTTTGATAGACTTGCTGTAAATAGTCTTTAACAATTTTGGCCTCTTCATAAGCTAAAGGTATTCTTCCTAAAACATCCAAGACTGTTTTATTATCCGTAGGAGGAACAATAACTACTAGAGAAGGGTCAAGAGATTCTTGATATTGCCAAAATTGTTTAACATCTAATTGCTGATTTTCTTGCGTGTTTTTTTCTTCTACTTGTTCCGTATAATTAACTGTTTCTTCAATATTATCCGAAGCAGATTCTTCTTGATTAATTTGTTCCTTGCGTAAATTTCTCAACCCTTCCAAAATTTGATTTTTGCTTCTTCCTCTTAACTGGAAAATAATGAAAGGATCTTCACTAAATCTTTCAGCTAACTGATAATAAATAGCCCCAATATGTTTACAAGGATTAGCTTTATCCGGACAAGTACAATGGGAATGAACATCTGATAATTTAAAAGGAAAGACACTCAAACCATTATCAGTAAAAACCTTTTCAATATCATCTGGCATTTTTCCCGATAATAATTGAGCAGAAAAAATTGCTTTTTCCGATAAACTTTGAAGAATAAAACTCCAATCTTCATCCGTAAAAGGGTCAAGAGAAAGAGAAACTTTATAGGGTTCTGGTTCTGTTCCTTGAACCTTAGCAAATACCTTAGAACCAGAAAAATCAATGCTTAATACATGACCTTCTCTTGCATAATTTCTCGCCCTTTCTAACCGCTTTTTAAAACGATAAGAATCCAATAATTCTAACCAACGAATAACCCACCATTCTTGTTGAGGTAAATTACTATCATTGTTTAATACATTAGCTGTTGTCATCTTGATTAAATCTCACATTAATTAACTGTATTTTCTTCAGAAGAAGAATTATTTTGTAATTGTTGAGCCTCATAAAAAGTCTTTAAACTGTCAGTATCACCTACATAACGCCAGTGCCAAGGTTCATAACTAATACCTTGAATATTATTACGAGGAAAAGACAACTCAAAACTATATCTAGCAGCATTATTTTCCAACCAGCGAAAAGCAGGAGTTTGTTCAAAATTCTCACTTAAATTAGTAGCAGGAACCTTACCATCCCCGATATCAATAGCGTATCCTGTATGATGTTCACTATACCTTGGAGGCGCACTAACTTCAGCCCGTTTGCGAGTATCTTGATTTCTTTGACGCTTAATTTCAAAGAATAAATATTCCTGTTGTTCAACAGTTCTAAACCCAGAAATTGCCGTTAAAACAATGCCACTTGCACGCGCATCTCGCTGCATTTGTAAAAAGCTATCGGCCGCTTTTTTCCTAAGTTTAATTCTGCCATCATTAGTAATAGCTTTTAGTTGACTGGGATCAGCTTCTTCATAAGGTAAATGACCCAAAATATTTTCAATGGGTTCAGGTTCAGGGGTTGGACTCGGTGAGGGAGAGGGTTCAACAGACACAGTATTAGTCTGTGAGGGGGAAGAAACCAGACGCATGATCCCTAATGTACCAAGCACAATCATAATAACCCCACCTAACCCGATGATCAGCCATTTAGGGTTTAGGGATGAAGTCGTAGGAGTAGGAGAAATAGGAATATCCCGCAATGCTTCAGGAATATCCTCCCGTGATCTTTGTTGTTGTTTATCGTTCATTGATAGGTATCAAAAGTGTCCAACCCTATTCCTATTCTAGAAGGTGATGGGGAGAGTGGGGAATCTGGGGAGAGATGGAAGAATCTTAATGGTTTTTAATATAGTAACGTATTGACTTCTGTAACATTTTATACAAAACTTAGATCAGATAAGAAATCCCTGACAATACCATGAATCCATCCTTTTTACCTTCCGATGATTTACCCTCTTGGGTTCCCAGTGATCTCGAATTATGTTGGGAATTTAATGATGTGGTTAGCAGTTTGTTTTATAATTCCTGTGACGAAGAAACCCAAAGCTTATTATCGAAATGTGGCTGGAATTTGACTACTGGTCGTGATGGCTTAACTTTAGTCTTGATTTGTCCTAGAAACGGCTTGACTTGGCAAATTTTGAAATCTTTAGACACCGTTAGTCATTATTTAAATCAACTGGGAGAAAAAGCAAGAATTCGTATTTATCCCCCACCAAAAGCAGGTAGTCCAATGGAGGTTATTCTTTGAGCGTCAACGGCTTTTTTCAGAAGACAAGAGACTTATCTCTAAACAATAAGTCTCTTTTTTTATGTCATTTTTTTAATGTCATTTCATGGGATTATAATAATCGTTCTCATGGACTTGACCGATAGCTTCTTGATCTTGATTAATACATCCGGCCTTTTTAGCATAATTACACACCCTAGCCCATAAACGCGCCCGAGTTGCCACCGGACCCGATGAAAACATAACTTTATCCCCCCCAATAATTTTCACACCACATACAGGACAAGTTTCTGAATTAGAATTGGACATAAGTATTTATTACTAGAGATACGAGCATTTTGCAAAATCTTACAACAACTTGGCTGAGAAAAAAGTTGTTGATGTTACAAAGTTCTCTGAGTAGAATAGACTAATTTCAACCTAAACTTGATATACTATCGAATTTAGTCTATGATGGTGGCGAGGATTCTCAAAATCCTATTATTACTCACATCGCACAGCAGAGGGCATTACCATTGATACAAGCTACCTTACACCAATTGAAGGTATTTGAAGCCACAGCACGTCATGGCAGCTTTACCCGTGCTGCTGAAGAATTATTTATTACCCAACCCACAGTTTCCAGTCAAATTAAACAACTAACTAAAACCATTGGTCTTCCCTTATTTGAACAAATTGGCAAACGTCTCTATCTAACAGAAGCAGGGCAAGAATTACTGAAAACTTGTCAGGAAATTTTTGAAAGGCTGGATAATTTTGAGATGAAAGTAGCTGACTTAAAAGGCACTAGACAAGGACAATTACGTTTAGGTGTGATTACCACAGCTAAGTATTTTATACCTCGTATTTTAGGCTCTTTCTGTCAGCAATATCCGGGAATAGATGTATCCCTAAAAGTAACAAATCATCAACAAATTCAACGTAGAATGTTAGAAAATGAAGATGATCTTTACATCGTCAGTAATCCCCCAGAAGCCTTAGATTTATGTACTCAAGCTTTTCTTGATAACCCCTTAGTTGTAGTTGCTTTAAAAACTCATCCCTTAGCCAATAAAAATAATATTCCCATTACCGCCTTAGATGGAGAACAATTTATTATGAGGGAACAGGGGTCAGGAACAAGAAGGGCTGTACAAAACCTTTTTGATAAACATAAAGTCTCTGTTCCTGTCAGATTAGAATTAGGTAGTAACGAAGCTATAAAACAAGCTATTGCCGGTGGTCTAGGGATTTCTGTACTTTCTCAACATACACTAATTTCCGAAGGAATTGATAGTGAATTAACCGTTTTAGATGTAGAACATTTTCCTATCAAACGTCGTTGGTACGTTGCCTATTTAGGAGGTAAACAATTATCAGTTATTACCAAAGCTTTTCTTGATTATCTCTTAGAAGAAAGCACCAAATTTTCTGTTCCTAGTATCCATAAATTGGCTAAAGTTTCATAAATTAATTATGCTTCTATCCTACTCGCTTGCTGTTCAATAAGCTTAAAGATAACATTGGTTATTAGTACAAAAAAATTAACCCTCCATATTGTTATGGGGGGTATATTATTGTAAAAAGTTTAATTTAAAGAGATTATGCAGAAACTTTTGAAATTAGCTCCTTGGGCGATCGCAGCAACGGCCGCCTGGTCATTGGGCTTCATCTATAATGTCTATTATGGTGGCGAATTAAGCTTCTTACGGGGGATGTATTTTGAAAAAATCTCCCTAGCAGCACAAGTTAAAGACTCTCCTCGATTATTAATTTTAGGAGGTTCTGGGGCCCATCATTCTGTTGACTCTGAGGTTTTATCAGAAAATTTAGGTATTCCCGTCCTCAACATGGGTTTAGACGGCCCTGTGGGCTTAAATGTTATCTTACCCAGTATTCTTAAGGCCGTGCGTCCTGGAGACATAGTTCTCTTGATTCCTGAAGACCTAATTTTACTCGATGAGGATGGTTTATTGGACAGATCAGCCCCCTTTGGAGTGGCCACTGGAAGGCCCGGACTCGGTGGAGTTCCTCCTCAGCAATTACTAGAAACCATCTGGATGCAGGGGGTTCCGAGTCTCAGACCGATCACTAAATCTGCGGTTGATCTAGTAGAAAAAGGCCGTTTCACGGGTTACTATTCCGAACCTTTGACGGAAAGGGGTGATCCCACCACGGTTAAATATCGTCAAGGAAAATGGTGGCAATGGAAAATTCATAAATCCATTTCTCCCCATGCAGTTAAAAGAATTAAGCAGTTTCGTCAAGAAGTCGAGGCCAAAGATGCTACCTTAATTTTATCTTTGCCTTGGGTTTATGCCAGTCACGATGAAAAAAACTTATCAAATATGGAAGACATTGCCAACAAATTAAGCAACATTGCGCCTCTTGTGTATGATAAAAAAGATTACAATTTGAAGAAGGATTCTAGTTTGTTTGCTGATACTCATCATCACCTTGTCTTTGAAGGTAGAAAACTGCGCTCAGAACAATTAGCCGAGCAATTAAAACCGGTTATCAATACAATAAATAATTGATATGAAGCAAGAAAAGTTATCAAAATTAACTAATATTTTCGGTTTAGATTTGCGATCGCTGGCCGTTTTCAGGATCGGTTTAGCATTAGTAGTGATGGCTGATTTATTGAGCCGTTTTAGAGGTGTTGCAGCACATTATACGGATCAGGGTGTACTGCCTAGAGAAGCCTTACATTCTAATTTATTCGCTTCTTTTATTGCCCTTCAAAAAGCACCAAATTCCTTACTTCATCCTTGGTACTGGTCGTTTAATTTACTACATGATGGTTTATGGTTTCAAGTTCTTTTATTTATCATCGCTTTTATTCTTTGTTTATTCTTATTAGTTGGCTATCGCACTAGATTGGCAGTTATTGCGGTTTGGGCGTTAAATATTTCCCTACAAAATCGTAATCCTGCTTTGATTTTTGCAGGGGACGATGTTTTAAGGGCGATGCTTTTCTGGTCGATGTTTTTACCGTTAGGTTGTTCCTATTCTATCGATAGTGCCTTCAATTCTAACCCAAAACCATTGCCAAAAAAGGTCATGAATGCAGCTACCTTGGCCTTCATGGTACAACTAATATTTATTTATACTTGGTCAGCAGCTTATAAAACAAAAAGTGAACTTTGGTGGCCCGATGGTGATGCAGTTTACTATTCTCTTCACTTCGATCAATATGCCACAGAATTTGGTCATTTTCTTTTAGGTTTTCCCATTCCTATTCTACAAATACTCACATTGGGAGCATTGATTTTTGAATGGATAGGCCCATTTTTAATTTTTATTCCTATTCGTACTAGCTTCTTTCGTTGTCTGGCCATTATTTCTTTTATTCTTCTACATATTGGCTTTGAATTATGTTTTGCTATTGGTGTTTTAAGTTACCTAAGTGTTATTAATTGGTTAGCATTATTACCAACAGAAGTATGGGATAAACTACACGAAAAAGTTAGCACTAAACCCAGAACAGGATTAACTATTTACTACGATAAAGATTGCGGTTTCTGTAAAAAAGTAGTGCATGGAATTCGTACCTTATTAATCTTACCAGGAACCCCTTTATTAGAAGCACAAGGAAACGAATCTATCTACGAAGATATGTTAGAAAAAAATTCCTGGGTTGTGGTAGATTGGCAAGAGAAACGTCATTATAAATTTGAAGCGATCGCTTATGTAGTTAGTCTTTCTCCTATTCTCTTTTTTTTAGAACCTCTATTACGTTGGAAACCCATGATGAATGGGGGAACAAAGTTCTATGAAATGATTGCTTCTAACCGCAAAGTTGCAGGAAATTTTACCAAACCGTTTAAGTTTCGTCCTTTAAATGTTCAATCTTCTTCTCCTTTTAATCTAGTTGTCTTATCATTATTATTACTAACAACTATCTGGAATTTAAAAGGGTTTGTAGAGCAAACCGTGGCCCGTAATCCTGAGTATCGTAATAATAACAAAAAAGACTGGGTTTTGTTCACCCGTAATTTATTAAACCGTCGTACCTTTCAACGCATTAATATTCTTGGTTATTTAACCCGTTTAGATCAATCTTGGAGTATTTTTGCTCCGGCACCACCCAGAGATGACGGATGGCACGTTATCATAGGAAAATTAAACAATGGAGAAACAGTCAACCTTCTTGATAAAAATAGTCCCATATCTTGGGATAAACCCACCTTAAAACAACGCCGAGAAATATATCAAACCATTCAATGGCGTGTCTATTATATTAACCTTAATCGTGCCATTGGCCAGAAACTTTATCCCCATTTTGTTAACTATTTAATCAGAGAATGGAACACTAATCATCCTCCTGATCAACAGTTAGAAAGTATAGAAATTTACTTCATGGAAGAAAGAACCGTTCCCCCTGGAGAAGAACAACCAATTAATAAGGAAAAAGTCTGGCCAAAATCTAATTGATGATGATTATTGGTGATTACTAAACAGAATAATTAAAATTTTCTAGATCAATTTTATAATTCTCACTCATAAACTTAATATCTTCTGAAGTATAGTATTCTTGCCAACTTTTATTATCCGCACGAGATTTGTTAGAATGGGGTAACTTCTGGGATATTTGTAGTTGATCACAAATGTATTGCCAATCTTCTTCCAGTGTCTCAAATTTAGCAACATAATCAACTAACATTTGAGAGTGATTGCGATCAGATAAAACATAAAATTGGGGTTTAACCGCAACTGAATCAGTTTTATTAACCGCAACAATAAACTCTGAAAAATTTTTACTTTCTATCAATGCAGCAATTTCCGGCCATCTGTGTATTCCATCTTTTTGAATTGATGGATGTTGTTTTAAGAAAGACATTTGTTTATTTCTGTAAAGATAGGTTTTACTCATATCTTGCACCTGACGAGACAAAGTTCCTAACCATGTTCATAACACCAGGTATTTAGTAAATTTAATCTCCGTAGAAGAGATAGGAGTAAAATGTGAGGGAGTAACAAAACGAAGGCTTGTTGGTCTGATTGATAC
>JBFRWO010000329.1:0-21350 GCA_051439625.1 Crocosphaera sp.
AAGAGGCCGACAGCGTGAACAAAAATAACAAAAAATGGCGCAATGCTGGACTATATGCACTTTTGCTGATTGTCGTATTAGCTTTAGCATCAGCCTTTCTAGATAACAATAACACTCAAAGTCGGGAAACATTAACCTATAGTGAGTTTATTGCCCGTGTAGAAAACGACCGAGTGGATCGAGTAACACTCAGTTCTGACCGCACTCAAGCTAAAGTGCCTAACCCCGAAGGTGGCGCACCACAACTGGTTAATCTACCCAACGATCCTGATTTAATCAACATCCTATCCGAAAACGGGGTAGATATTGCCATCCAACCCCCCAACGACGAAGGAGTCTGGTTCAGAGTCGCTACCAGCCTATTCCTCCCGATTTTATTGTTAGTTGGGTTATTCTTCTTGTTACGTCGGGCGCAAAGTGGCCCTGGTTCCCAAGCCATGAACTTTGGTAAATCAAAAGCACGGGTACAAATGGAACCCCAAACCCAAGTAACTTTTGGGGATGTAGCAGGTATCGAACAAGCTAAGCTAGAACTCACCGAAGTCGTAGACTTCCTGAAAAACGCAGATCGCTTCACCGCCATTGGTGCCAAAATTCCCAAAGGAGTCTTATTAGTAGGGCCTCCTGGAACAGGTAAAACCCTCTTAGCTAAAGCCGTAGCCGGAGAAGCAGGTGTACCTTTCTTCAGTATTTCTGGTTCCGAGTTTGTGGAAATGTTCGTCGGTGTCGGTGCATCTCGTGTCCGTGACTTATTTGAACAGGCCAAAGCAAACGCTCCTTGTATCGTCTTCATCGATGAGATCGACGCAGTTGGTCGTCAACGGGGTGCTGGTTTAGGTGGTGGTAACGATGAACGGGAACAAACCCTCAACCAACTTTTAACCGAGATGGACGGGTTTGAAGGCAATACCGGCATCATTATCATCGCTGCTACCAACCGTCCCGATGTCTTAGACGCAGCCTTATTACGTCCCGGTCGTTTTGACCGTCAAGTAGTGGTTGATCGTCCTGACTACGCTGGTCGTCAAGAAATCCTGACAGTTCATGCTCGTGGCAAAACCCTCTCTAAAGACGTGGACCTTGATAAAATTGCCCGTCGTACTCCTGGGTTTACCGGTGCGGATCTTTCCAACCTCTTAAACGAGGCTGCTATTTTAGCCGCTCGTCGCAATTTGACCGAAATTTCTATGGATGAGGTCAACGACGCTATTGATCGCGTTTTAGCAGGGCCTGAGAAGAAAAATCGCGTTATGAGTGAGAAGCGTAAGACCTTGGTTGCTTACCATGAAGCCGGTCACGCTTTAGTAGGTGCTTTAATGCCTGACTACGATCCCGTGCAGAAAATTAGTATTATTCCCCGTGGTCGTGCCGGTGGGTTAACCTGGTTTACTCCTAGTGAGGATCGCATGGAGTCTGGGTTATATTCCCGTTCTTACCTACAAAATCAAATGGCTGTAGCTTTAGGTGGCCGTGTTGCCGAAGAAATCATCTTTGGGGAAGAAGAAGTTACCACAGGTGCTTCTAATGACTTACAACAGGTGGCCAGAGTTGCTCGTCAGATGATCACTCGTTTTGGAATGAGCGATCGCTTAGGACCTGTAGCTTTAGGACGGCAAAACGGAAACGTCTTCTTAGGGCGCGATATTGCCTCTGATAGAGACTTTTCTAACGAAACCGCCTCTGCTATCGATGAGGAAGTTCGCGGACTGGTAGATACTGCTTATACGCGGGCTAAAGATGTATTGGAAAGTAATCGTCACATCTTAGATACTTTAGCGGATATGTTAGTGGAAAAAGAAACCGTTGATTCTGATGAACTACAACAAGTTTTAAGCACCAATGAAATTAAAATGGCTAGTTTAGTCTAGGTTTTAACCTAAATCGAAATATTTGAGCAGCACTGTTATCGGTGCTGCTTTTTTTATCCTGATCTCGGGTAGAATACCTCATTAAGATTAATTAAAATTTAATAAACAAAATGTTGCTGAAATTCTCCTAAAACCTCTTCACAATGGGTAATATAGCGATTTTTTGCTTATGTAACATTATTTAAGCAAACACTCAATCAAAGCAACAATTTTGAGACAATCAAAAACAGCTTATTAGCGTGTTATTATTCACGTCTTAAATATCTTAGGAGAATTCTATGAAACTGGCCTATTGGATGTATGCTGGCCCTGCACACATTGGCACTCTACGCATTGCTAGTTCCTTCAAAAATGTTCATGCGATTATGCACGCACCTTTGGGAGATGACTATTTTAATGTTATGCGATCGATGTTAGAACGGGAAAGAGATTTTACTCCTGTTACTGCTAGTGTGGTTGATCGCAACGTTTTGGCTAGGGGTTCCCAAGAAAAGGTAGTTAACAATATTGTGCGCAAAGATGGGGAAGAAAACCCTGATTTAATTGTTTTAACCCCTACTTGTACTTCTAGTATTTTACAAGAAGATTTAGCCAATTTTGTCGATCGCGCGCAAATGGATGCGAAAGGAGATGTTTTGTTAGCGGATGTTAATCATTATCGTTATAACGAGTTACAAGCTGCTGATAGAACTTTACACCAAATTGTTAGATTTTACCTGGAAAAAGCAAAGAAAAAAAATCAATTACCTACCGAAAAAACAGAAAATCCTTCCGTTAATATTCTCGGTATTTCTACTTTGGGATTTCATAATCAACACGACTGTAGAGAGTTGAAAAAATTAATGGCAGATTTGGGAATTGAAGTTAACGAAGTCATTCCCGATGGTGCTTCTGTTCATAATTTAAAGAACTTACCTAAAGCATGGTTTAATTTAGTTCCTTATCGGGAATTAGGGTTAGCCACAGCACAATATTTACAAGAAGAATTTAACCTTCCTTATGTTGATATTACGCCGATGGGTGTGGTAGAAACTGCCCGTTGTATTCGCAAAATTCAACAGGTAATTAATGAGCAAGGGGCGAATGTTGATTATGAAGAATTCATCAACGAACAGACTTTATATGTGTCCCAAGCTGCCTGGTTTTCTCGGTCTATTGACTGTCAAAATTTAACTGGGAAAAAAGCCGTTGTTTTTGGAGACAATACCCATGCTGCTGCTCTTACTAAAATATTAGCACGGGAGATGGGAATTCATGTAGTTTTAGCCGGAACCTATTGTAAATATGATGCAGAATGGTTCAAAGAACAAGTGAGCGAATATTGCGATGAAGTGTTAATTAGTGATGATAATGGTGCTATTGGTGATGCGATCGCTCGTATCGAACCTTCTGCTATTTTTGGCACCCAAATGGAACGTCATGTAGGCAAAAGATTGGACATTCCTTGTGGTGTTATTGCTGCACCTATTCACATTCAAAACTTCCCTATTGGTTATAAACCTTTCTGTGGTTATGAAGGCACAAATCAGATTGCAGATTTAATCTATAATTCCTTTACTTTGGGGATGGAAGACCATCTTTTAGAAATCTTTGGTGGTCATGATACTAAAGAAGTGATTACTAAAGGAATTTCTGCTGATTCTGATTTGAATTGGAACAAAGAAGCACAAACAGAATTAAATAAAGTTCCTGGTTTTGTTCGGGGTAAAGTTAAGCGAAATACCGAAAAATTTGCCCGTGAACGAGGACTTTCTGAGATTACTTTAGAAGTAATGTATGCAGCAAAAGAAGCAGTTGGAGCATAGTTAAAGGAGTTAATGTAGGGTGGGCAATGTCCACCCCACCTTAATATCAAAATATTATAAGGAATATAAAATGTCGTCTTCTGAACCTCCTTATTTGGAAATTTTAACTCCTCTTGGTATACAAGTCCGCACAACACTTTCATATTGGACTAAAATTATTACAATTAAACATCCAATTATGACTGGACAAGAAGATATTGTAAAACAAACTTTACAGTTTCCCACAGAAATACGTCGTAGCAAAAGTGATTTAGATGTTTATCTTTATTATAAATATCAGCCCCCTTATTTTGTTTGTGTTGTTGCTAAACATCTTAACGGTGATGGGTTTATTATTACAGCTTATCGAACTAATAAAATTAAACGAGGTGACTTAATATGGACAACTTAAAAATTTATCATGATCAAGAGGCAAAAACATTAACTATTTGGTTTGATGACCCAAAGAAAGAATTTTTAGTTGATGAAGTAGAAGAAGACTTATCTTTAATTAAAGATCAAGAGGGCAATATTATTGGAATTGAAAGATTAAACTATTTAGGAACTAAACTAGATTCTTCAACAGTCGAATTTGTTGATTTTTAACTATACTTTAAATAATAAGGTGGGCATTGCCCACCCTACAACAACAGTTTTAATGTTAATATCTAAAAATGAATTAACTTTCCTGCTCTTTTTAGGAACGGTACTGCTGCTGCTGTACCACTCGGAATAATTGTTGCACAAAATGGAGCTAACGTACCAGCAGGAGGAAATACCGTTGTTGCCAGTCCATTCAAAGCATAACAAGAACCAGCAAGAACTATATAAGTTCCTAATGTTTCTCCAACTCCTTTTGCTGTTCCATCTAAAAACTCTTTTAATGCGTCTTGGTATTCTGGATGGTACTTGACGAACTCAGGTAAAGAAAAAACCTTTCCTGTTTCATCCATAATAGAATAAACTTGTTTTGAAAACTCATTAAAAGGGTTAGTCTCAGCAGAAACAGGCTTGACCATTATAATAAATGCTATCACAATAATAGTCAAAATTGCAGTTAAACGTCGAAGCATTAATAAGACTCCTCTGTTAAATTAATTGTGTTAATTTAAGTATAATTTCTAGACTGTTTTGATAACTGTGATTTATATCATAAATGTTGTGTGATTGAGATTATTTGACTATAATCTAGAAGTTATGCTGCTTCATTAATCATTATCTTAGGAGTTGGGAGGGGTTTTCCCTCTGCTTGATACCATTCAATGAAGCTTTCTATTGCTTCTCGACCATGTTTTGCTGCTTCTTCGTAAGTCTCTCCACTCGTCAAGAAACTGTTGAAAAGGGAAGTCTGGTAAATGAACTAAATAACATTGATCTTCGCTAGACCATTGTATAATCATGCTATAAGGAATATTCATGATAAATTCTCCAGTTTTTTCAATCTTTGATTAACTTGTTGTTCTAAGTATCGTTTTGCATCATCCCCATATTTACCAGCAATTATAATGGGTTCATCTTTTAACAGCATTCCATACATTTGCGCTATTACTACCAATTTTTTGATTACCTATACTATAATAACCAGAAAATTCTTGATTATTGGGAAGCAAGTTAAACATAAAATCACCTTGTATTTGGGAACTATTTGACCATTTACCTTCAAGAGTGCGACCATTATTAGTAATTTTTCCTTCGCTTATTTTTCCCGTTAAATTTCTCGTAGGAATAGTAAAAGTTCCTGTAACTTGATTATTCTTAACCTCTAGAGTCATAGTACCTTTTAAACTTTGATTATTTCTGCCAATAAAAGAGTGATTCCATGTTCCCGACCAATAATCATTAATTTCTGATTTTTGTAAACTCTTAGTGTCAGATTTTTGGTTATTATCTAGAAATTTATTAACAATATTTTCTGCATTTTTTGGGTTCTCAATAGATTTGTTAACAGTAACTAACTCATTCATATTATCAACAATTTTTTCTTGACATAAAGAAGTATTGATTGAGATTGAATTAGGATTATTTTTTAAGAATTGTTTAAGATCATGACAACCTCTTGCAATTAATTTATCAAAAGATTCTAGTGATAATTTTACAGTATTTTCCTGTCCAACAAAAGTTACTAGTAAATGTCCATCTGATGAAAAACTAAGGTTTTTAATAGTATGGGTAGAGACTTGCCAAAATGCTATTTTTCTGTTTTGTTTTAAGTCCCAAATTCTTATATAACCAGCATTATCTCCAGCAATAATTCTTTGATTATCGGGACTAAATATTACTGTATTAATTTTATTTTCATCATCTACCTGAAAAATAGAACTATATCGTCCTTCTTGTTTTTTATCTAAGTTCTTCCAGACACGAATAGTATTATCTTGTCCAGCACTAACTAATAATTGAGAATTAGAACTAAAGTTGATGGCTAAGACTTTTCCAATATGATCTTGAAAACTATTCAATTCATTCCCTCTAGCATCTCTAATCTTAATTTTATTATCTTGGTCAACAAAAGCACTTAAATTATTATTATAACTCAAAATATTCTGAGCATTATTTACTTCAGTTTTTGGTAAATAATCAACAGGTTTATTGTCAAATAATTGCTCAGGCAAATTCCATAAACGGGTAGTACCATCATCGGCTGAACTAACTAACTGTTGAGAATCAGCCGTAAATTTAACACTGCGAACAGGTCCATTATGTCCATCAAATTGGGCTATTTTTTCTCCTTTTAAGTTCCATATTCGTACGTTTCCATCTTCTCCCCCACTAGCAATTTTTTGACTATCGGGACTAAAAGCTACATTCCAGATAATACCTTTATGAGCTTGCCATACTTTTGCAACTTTCTGATCTTGAGAACCCCATAGACCATTTTCTGATCTCCAAAGAGCAAGACTACCATCATCACCAGCAGCAACAATATATTTTCCATCAGGGCTAAAAAAAGCCCCCCAACTTTTAAACTTATTAGTGGTTTGGGCTGTTTTAATATCTGTTGTTTTTGGTATTAACAATGTTGATAATAGTCTTGGTTGACGAGATAGATTAACATTTTTTGTGTCCCAGATTTTTATCTCTTGATCTATGCCTAGAGTAACAATAATATCTTGATTGTTATCAGGGTGAAAATCAATACTTTTGACAAAGTTAACAGGTGGTTGATTATTATCTGCTTTCCAAAACGCTAGTTTATTTCCTTGTAAATCCCAGAAACCAATGTATCCGTTACCTCCTTCTCCTTCCAGAATTGCTAACTTTTTTCCATCTGGACTAAAAGTAACATATCTTACATAACCTTGGTCATAACCTTTATAAGCTTTAATTGCTTGATGTTTTGGTGTTTGTGATAACTTAATATCAGGTAATTTCTCAATTTCTTCTAAGTTCCAAAGACGAACAACTCCATCTTCTCCCGAACTCGCTAATAATTTACCGTCGGGACTAAAAGAAACATTCCAAATGCGTTGAGAAGCTTGATTTTCAGATGATTGTACTTTCCATGATTTTAAAAGTTTTCCTTGTAAATTCCACAGTCGTATTGTGCCATTTTCTGTTGCACTAGCAATTACTTGTTCAGAAGAATCATGGGGACTAACAACACTCCTGACAATCATACTGCTATCACCTCTCATGCGGTTTACTTCTTTGACACGATAGACTGCCCATTGTAGGGTTGCTTCAATGTCTTCTTGGACTATATCGGTTGACTTAAATAATTGAAATAAGGGAAATTTAACCAGTGGATGTTGTAAAGTTTGTCCAGCTTGTAAACTCTGAATCATTCCATCTAATGAATGGTTTAAGCGTAAACTTGTTTCAGCAGAATTTCGAGAGGAGATCGCTTCTTGAATTAAGGTATTTCGATAACCAATCAAAGAAAATACTAAACCCGTACTTAACCCTAGTATAACTGCGATCGCCAGACTCCAATTGCGACCAGTATTAAAGGTTTTACGCTTAATGCTACGCTCAATATAGGTTTCCGCTATACCATCTAACATACCTAAGTTGTCATAATTTTTGATGTATTCCTGTGCTTCTCCTAACTTAGATCCTTGCAACAAATATTCAGGTTTTTGTTGTTGATGGTTCCATTCTGCGGCCGCTGCTTCAATTTTTCTTTCAGTAACCATCCCTTCTTGATACTCATCTTTCCATTCTCGCAACATTCCCCAATTTCTAATTAATGCTTCATGAACAACATCAATGAGAATAGTTGAGAGTGAATTTTTAGGGGTTTCCTCTTGAGTTCTAACAATGAGACGGTTTTTCTCATCGGCCAACTTTTGTGTTACCTGATCTAATTGTTCTAAGGTATGGTGAGAATTAACCAACTCATGGAGATAAACTCGTCTGCGAGTATCAAACTTATTCCCAACTTGAGTTAATTCTAAAAAGATTCTTTTGGCGATAGCCTGTTCTTTTATATTCAAACTATTAAACACTTCATCCGCACGTTTTTCTAGGGTTCCTTCAATTCCTCCTAACCCTTGATAGGTTTTCATAGTTAAAAAACGTTCTCCTTGTTTTCTGGTTTCTTGCCACAATTGAGTTAATGTATATTCCAGTAAAGGTAAACTTCCTGGGTAGTCTTCTACATCATTGATCAACTGTTGTTGTAGAGAACTTTCTATTTGTAAACCCACCAAATCAGCAGGTTTTTTTATAATTTCTTCAATTTCTTCTCGTTTGAGATGTTCAACATTAATATAAGGTTTCTCAATTTTATTAACTAACTTTCTATGTTCCCGTAATCTTCCCCGAAAGTCGGAACGCATTCCAATAATAATATGTAAATTTTTATGTTCATCTAATAACTCAATTAAACGCTCAAAAAATCCCTGACGAGTTGTTTCATTGCACATGGTAAAACATTCTTCAAACTGATCAATAATCATGATTATTTTTCTTTCTTCATTTGTGCCAAATTTCGAGTTTTTATTTTTGTCCTTAGCAAAAGTTAGAGAGGGAGCTACCAAGACATCATTTAACTCGTTTAAGGGATTTTCTGTAGGAGAAAATGGTGTTAAATAAGTCCACAAATTACTTTCTGGTATAGCTTGACCTAATCTTAATTGATATAATAAACCTGCCCGTAACAAAGAAGATTTACCGCTACCAGATGCGCCTAAAACTGCAATTAATCTACTTTCTTTTACTCGCTTAATTAAATTATTTGTTAGCTGAGAACGTCCCCAAAAAAACGTTGCATCTTCCGGGGTATCCCTAAAATAAGATAAAGAACGATAAGGACATTCATCTCTAAATTTTTGTGAAGAATATCGATTTGTTAATAAAATAGAACGTTGAGAATTTTTAATTAATGGACGCTGAGAAGTAGTTTTCATCTGCTTCTCAATAAATTCTTTTAACTTATTACTGTCCACAATTCCATCAGGATAATTATCAGGATTTAAACCTTCTAATAACGTTTTAGTAAATAAACCTTGACTGTAACTAATTTCTAATCCTGTTTCAAAAGAACGAGTCCCGGTGATAAAACAATAATCCTTGTTACTAGGGAGATATTTAATTAACTCCCCACTAAAACAACAATCTAACCAAATAATAACCTTTTTAACCGAACTTTTTTCTATTTCTTCCCCTAACCACCGCAAAGAAAGTCCATAAATTTCTGCTTTTGGATAAACATCACTGGTAGCCAAAAAAACATCATCATCACCATTAACAACCTGATGCCATCCATGGCCGGAAAAAAAGAATAAAGCTAAATCTGGGGTTTCTTGTTGGGAAGGAGGGTTAAAAAGATGAGTAATCTTATCTTTTAACTCATCTAATCTTACCCCTAATTTAACTTGATTAGAATCTTCTCCCTTTTGATAAGGTTGTTGGGGTAAACGTTGGATACGAAAACTTTCATAACCATAGTCATTTAAGGTTTGTGTTATATCTTCTGCATCTTTTCTAGCAACAGTTAGATTATGCAACGTCGTAAAGATAGGATATTCATCAATACCGACGATTAAGGCTTCCCATTGTTGTGTCATAATCTTTATTCGGGGCTGAATAGGAGGAACAGTATCAAGTTCAAAAAAATATTGATTTTTAGTGTCCCCTAAAAATCCCAAAAATTCAACCCAAGTTTAGGAACTTAATGCCAATTTAATGCCAATTTCAAAAAGTCTGGCTATAAACCTGCGTAGGGGTCAACAACCGTTAACCCCTACAAAATAAATATAAGCTAAAAAAGTTTAGAGAACCTGTGATCTTAACCAGGAAATGGGAAGATACAGCATTTTCTTGGGAGTTCGTACAAAAGCCCGTTGACTAAACACATCATAATCATTTGCTTCGATTACATCAAGAATACCCTGATATAACATCAAAGCTGCCCAAACTGGCCAACGAGAATCCTTTGAGAGAATACGAATACCCCGTTCAGCATCTTTATAATACTGTCGGGCCCGTTTAATCTGAAAACGCATTAATTCACGCCAACGATCATCAATAATCCCTTTGAATAAATCTGTTTCTGTATAATTAAAACGATCCAAATCTTCTAAAGGTAAATAAATGCGTCCCCGTTCAGCATCTTCTCCCACATCCCGTAAGATATTGGTTAATTGATTGGCAATACCTAAAGCGATCGCTTCTTCTTTAGGAATATACTCTTCTAGTTGCTGATTCCAAGGGCCTACAGAAGGGTGTTTTTCTACCCCTAAAACAGCATTAGACATCAATCCTACCGTTCCAGCTACCCGATAACAATAAAGTTTCAGGTCTTCAAAGGTCTGATAACGGTTACGATATAAGTCCATCTGTTGCCCTGCGATCATGTCCTCAAAGGGTTCTATTTCCACAGGAAACCGTTGTAAGGTATCCACAAGGGCAACGTCTTCATCATCTAGGGGACGACCGTTAAATAGGGATTCAAGATGTTTCTGCCACTTTTGTAAGGTTTCTGGGGTGGTGTATTTCGCTTGAGGTCCGTCGACTAATTCATCCGTACGACGACACCAAACATAGATCGCCCAGATCGCCCGTCGTTTTTCGGGTGGCATTAACAGGGTTCCCAGATAAAAGGTTTTAGAATATTTCTGGGTAATTTGGCGACAGCGTTCGTAGGACTCTTCTACAGAGGCCAGCATTTTGGGGGGTTGGGTGGGTTTAGGCAATTGTAGCATTCAGCACAAGCAGAATGGTTTTCTATAGTAATCGGGATGTAATGGAGTTGTTTAACCATGAGACTTTTAGCATTGTCCCATTCATTGACCGTTTCGTCATTATTTTGGGACAAAGTTTAGTCTGACTCATAGCCAAAATATTATACTAAAGAGGCTTCTTTAGTCACTTCTGAGGTGGATGGAGATGTCTTAGCCGGATAGTCTTGCGCTAAGGTTTGCGCTGCTAGTTTCCCAGATAAGACTGCCCCTTCCATGCTTCCTAAATATTTTTGCATGGTAAAGTCTCCTGCTAAATAAAAGTTAGCAATGGGAGTCTTTTGGGAGGGACGATAAGCTTGTCTGCCGGGAGTCGCTTTATAGACAGAACGGGGGGTTTTTACTACGTGATATTTGAGTAGTTTAGCTCCATTTTCCCCTGTAAAGTGTTGGGGGAAGAGTTGTTTAATTTCTGTCATGGTGGCTTCGATGATGGCTTCATCAGAGGCTGTGATCCAATCTTGGGCCGGTGCTAACACTAACTCTAACATGGAGCGATCGGGGTCAGCATATTCCTTACAGGTGTTACTCATGTCCGCATAGACGCTAAGTAAGTCGGAACGGGAGAATAAGAGGTGATCGATATCGGTGAGTTTGCGATCGAACCAAAGATGCAGGTTAATTACAGGAACCCCTTCTAACCCTTCTAATTTATTAAATTCTTCTAGTTTTTGCCAGGGTTTGGGTAACATCACTTTTAAGGGATCAACCGGCATGGCAGATATATATAAGTCTGCTTCAAATTCTTCGTCAGGTTGCCCATCGAGTCCCCTGAGAAGAAACCCTTTCACAGTATTATCGTCGTTAAGTAAAATCTCTTTTAAGGGGGCATTTAGTCTGACTTCTCCGCCCCTTTCGGTAATGTAGTCTACTAAGGGTTGGCAGAGTCTTTCGGTGGGTGAACCATCCAGAAAGGCCATTTTTGAACCGTTTTTCTCTTGTAGGAAACGGTTGAGGGCGGTTAAAAGGATAGTAGCAGAAATTTCATCGGGGTTAATGAAGTTTAAGGCTTTGGACATGGCGATAAAGACTTCTTTTTCCACTCTGGCAGGGATATTCTGCTTTTCTAGCCACTCGGACCAAGAATATTGATCCATCTCTTCAACGTAGCTTTGACCCCGTACAATGGCAGGAAGTAACCCTAAACCAAACTTAATTTTCTCTTCCCAGGTCAACATATCGTTATTACGTAAAATGGCAACAATACCGTTAACTGGGGCAGGAATATCGGGAAAATCAAACCTTGAGTAAGTTCCAGGGGTTTCGAGTTGGTTGAAGATCATGCTGTGTTCTTTCCACTGTAAGCGATCTTCAATTCCTAATTCTTTGAATAATTGCAACATATTGGGATAGGCCCCAAAAAAGATGTGGAGTCCAGTTTCGTACCAGTCTCCATCTTCATCTTTCCAAGCAGCTACTTTGCCACCAAGGACATCTCTTCTTTCGAGGACAATGGGGGTGTGTCCTGCATCACATAAGTATTTGGCACATGAAAGGCCCGCTAAACCGGCACCAGCGATCGCAACTCGCATCTATTTCTCTTCTCTTCTAAGGGTTTATGTCTTACTCATTATACTTTGCATTTCGTAACATTTTGTTTAGATTTGGAAATTTTCTTGATCCCTTGGTGGATGGGAGTGGTTTTCAACTGGGTGTATCAATATTTTAGTTGAGTTGAGTGTGGGGAGTGTGGGAAGTGTGGGAAGTGTGGGGAGTGTGGGGGGAATTTTTATCCTGATGTCGACAGAATACCCCATCTTCTCAAAAAGTTGGGGATGAATGGCGACCAGTAAATAAATTGACCGAAGGGAATCCATATAGAAAAAATAGTGGCAATTTTTGAGATTAGCCACTATAATAAAAGAAGCTAATTAAGCATAATACGATTAGCTTTAGCTTTAGCAAAAAGAAATAATTTGACTGAATCTGAAGTGGAATCAATGATTAACCAGATTAGTCAAATAATTCTCCCTATCAGTCTAAAAAATCTAAAAAGATTAGGAATAGATGAAATAAGTTTAGTCAAGGGACAAGGAAAATTTATTGTTGTTTTGGTAGATTTAGATACAGGAAAACTAATCGGATTAGTTGACGAAAGAAAGTCGAAAACTATCAAAGAATATTTGAAATCTTGGGGAGAGGAGATTTTGAATCAGATAGAAGAAGTGAGTATAGATTTATATAAAATGTATAAAACAGTTGTGGAAAAAATGTGTCCTAAAGCTGTGATTACTGCGGATAGATTTCACGTCACTAAAATTCTACACCCCTGTTTAAATCAGGCAAGAATAGACAAAAAAAAGACGGCTGAAATTTTTGATAATAGTAAAAATCTAGGCGAAGGGACTTTAAAATTAGTAAATTGGCTACTTAAAGCTAACTCGTTTTTCCCGAAAACAGTTAGAACTATAATAAATTGGTTCGGAGAAATTGTTGGTTATTTTGAAATAAGAACAACCAACGCAGTCGTGAAAGGGATTAATAACCGATTGAAGGTTTTAAAACGTTGCGGTTTTGGTTTCAGAAATGTAAATAACTTCAAAAATAGAGCTTTATTATTTTGGCATCTAACTGATAGTTTAGCAGAGTATGTACTGTAGAACCAGTAATTAAAATTTTTTCTGTTTGTCCTCATTATGAATACCTTAGCCTTAATGTTAACAGTGATCTCAAAATTAAACCTAACAACAATGAACAAAAATTAAATCATGGCTTAAAAGTCGTCAACAAACCCCTAAAACCCTTCATAATAAAAAGATAGCGTGATAAAGAAAAGCCAGAAACATCCATGAGTAAAGGAACACTCTTCGATAAAGTTTGGGATACCCATACCGTTCAAATATTACCTTCAGGACAAACCCAACTCTTCATCGGACTGCATTTAATCCACGAAGTCACCAGTCCCCAAGCATTTGCTATGTTACGGGAAAGAGGACTCAAAGTCATGTATCCCGATCGCACAGTGGCCACCGTTGATCATATCGTCCCCACGGAAAACCAGGCCCGTCCTTTTGTTGATACCCTAGCAGAAGAGATGATGCAAGCATTAGAAAACAGTGCCAAAGATAACGGTATTCGCTTCTATAATATCGGTTCCGGGAATCAAGGTATTGTCCATGTTATCGCCCCGGAACAAGGACTCACCCAACCCGGAATGACCATTGCTTGCGGTGACTCCCATACCTCCACCCACGGGGCCTTTGGGGCGATCGCATTTGGGATCGGAACCTCTCAAGTACGAGATGTATTAGCCTCCCAAACCCTTGCCCTATCCAAGCTAAAAGTGCGTAAAATCGAAGTTAATGGCACTTTACCACCGGGGGTATATGCTAAAGATGTCATCCTTCATATCATCCGTAAACTAGGGGTTAAAGGGGGTGTAGGATATGCCTACGAATACGCCGGAACCACCTTTGCATCTATGTCTATGGAAGAACGGATGACTGTCTGTAATATGTCCATCGAAGGTGGGGCGAGATGTGGCTATATTAACCCCGATGATGTCACTTTTGACTACTTAAAAGGGCGAGACTTTGCCCCCAAAGGAGATGAATGGGAAAAAGCGGTTAGTTGGTGGCGTAGTATGGCTTCTGATGCCGATGCAGAGTACGATGATATTGTTACCTTCGATGCTGCTGAGATCGAACCTACCGTAACTTGGGGTATTACACCCGGTCAAGGTATTGGTATCAGCGAACCCGTTCCTACCCCTGAAAGTTTACCCGAAGGCGATCGCGCCATCGCCCAAGAAGCTTACGGTTATATGCAGTTATCCCCTGGAAGTCCCATCAAAGGGACAAAAGTTGATGTCTGTTTCATTGGGAGTTGTACCAATGGACGCATTAGCGACTTAAGAGAAGCTGCTAAGTTTGCAAAAGGCCATCATGTAGCCAATGGGGTCAAAGCCTTTGTAGTTCCAGGTTCGGAACGAGTTAAAGTGGAAGCGGAAAAAGAAGGGTTAGATAAAATCTTTGTGGAAGCCGGTTTTGAATGGCGTGAGGCCGGATGTTCTATGTGTTTGGCCATGAACCCGGATAAGTTACAAGGGGATCAAATTAGTGCCTCTTCCTCTAATCGTAACTTTAAAGGCCGTCAAGGTTCATCTACAGGACGAACTTTATTGATGAGTCCCGCTATGGTGGTTGCTGCTGCGGTGAATGGTACAGTCTCGGATATACGAGAACTGAGTTAAAAGAAGGCAGGAGTTGAAAGGCAGGAGGCAGGAGGCCGGTATAGATGGGGATTTTAACCCGTATCTAACCGGAGACCACCAAATCGCAGATTTTGGTGGGGGACTTAAACCCAGTTGGGCGAGGCAAAAAGCGCACCAAGACGGGCTTGACTTTAACTAAAAATCTTCCCTCCTGCCTCCTGCCCCCTGCCTTCTGCCTCGCCCGAAGGGCTGTTAAAGTCCATGATACTCTAGTGAAAAGTTTGATGTGACATTGCGTCGTCAGTTGGTTAATTATGTCTCAAAATTCTAAGGAGTCGAAAGGATTTAGCCGCCAGAAACGAAGTCCTGATATTAAATCTCGTAAAGTTTTACAGCGCATTTTAGATGCTTGTTCTAAAAGTCGGGAAGAAGTTGAGCAACTGTTAGAACAGTACCAGGAAAAGCTAACTGATAACTTCGCCCTGATGATACGTAAACAGGCTGAATTTGACTTGCGACGGTTGGGTGGTAAGCAAAAACTCATTTTGCTCAATAAGCTATTGAAACTTAGCAAATACATTTACGAATTTCCCAGAGGAAATCGTGCCAGTCAGGTTGAGATTGCGATTGCCATAGATGAAGTCTTAATTAAGTTTATTAATCGCTCTAAATTTCCCCCAGTATGGGCAGGACTTCAGAACGATTTGGGTGGATTCTATCGCAATCGAATAAGAGGAGATAGCTCGGAAAATCTGAACTTAGCGATCGCTGCTTACCAAAATGCTTTAGAAATATATACCCGTGAAGCATTTCCTGAAGCTTGGGCAGGGACTCAAAATAATCTGGGGAATGTTTATGCTGATCAGGAAAAGTTTGACTTAGCGATCGCTGCTTACCAAAATGCATTAGAAATACGCACCCGAGAATCACGTCGTGAAAATTGGGCGACGACTCAAAATAATCTGGGGAGTGTTTATGCTGATCAGGAAAAGTTTGATTTAGCGATCGCTGCTCATCAAAATGCATTAGAAATACGCACCCGTGAAGCATTGTCTGAAGATTGGGCGACAACTCAAAATAATTTGGGAGACACATATTGCAAAGCGGGTAAATACCCAGAAGCGATTACTTGTTTAGAAGCTGCATTAGAAATACACACCCGTGAGGCATTTCCTGAAGATTGGGCAATGACTCAATATAATTTAGCTACTGTTTATCGTGATTTGGGAAATCTAGATCAAGCAATTAGTTATTTTCGTGCTTCTCTGGAGATATTTGCCCCCACCGCTTTCCCTGAAAGGCGTTTGCAGTCTGGGCGAGATATGGGAGATGCGGCGTTTAACAAGGAAAAATGGCAGTTAGCAATAGAAGGTTATACCGCAGCGATTCAAGCAGTAGAGGTTAGTTGTAGCTGGGCGAGTAGTGATCAGCATCGTAGTGAGATTATAAGCAAGGCGATTGATGTTTATACTCAAACTGTGCAAGCTTGTCTTAATAATGATCAACCAAAGTTGGCACTGGAATATGTAGAGCGAAGTAAAGCGCGAAACCTGGTGCAGCTTTTTGCTGACTTGGATAATAAATCCAATCTAATTAGTAAAGAAGTTCTGCAACGTTTGGACAACTTGAAGGGAGAAATTTTAGCCAAGCAGCAGGAATTGGATAATATTCGGGAGGATGGGGCAGAACAATCTAAATCTATAGTTGATAATGTAATAGATAATTTGTTGATTGACGGTGACAATGTTGAAGCAATTAATGAGATCCAAAGTGAGGCAGTTACTAAGGATACTGGCGTTAATTTCAATCAACTCTATGCTAGAAGATTAAGAACAGATTTAGAAGATTTACAGCAGCAATTCGATCATGTGCTGGAAGAAATTATTAAATTAGATCCTGCTTATGCTCTAACTCAGGCGGTTCAACCGATTCGTTACCAGGAAATTATTGACCAAATCAGCGATCGCACGGCAATTATTGAATGGTATCTTACAGATCAGGGATTCTATACTTTTTTAATCACCAAGAACAGTCAACAACCTGAAGTTTGGCAGTTTTCCTCCGCAGAAAGAGAGCAATTAGATCAATGGCAACAGGACTATTTTGCAGACTACAATCAGGATAAATATTATCATTGGGGTAATGCCTTGGAATCTCGTCTCGAAGAGTTAGCTAACCTGCTGCAACTTAAGTCGATACTGGAGAAAGTTCCCGCCAACTGCAATCAACTGATTTTAGTTCCCCATAGCTATCTGCACCTGTTACCCCTCAATGCCTTACCAATTGATGTGGATCAATGTTTATTGGATAAGTTTACTGATGGTGTTCGCTATGCTCCTAGTTGTCAGCTATTGCAGCTAAGTCAAAAACGCTCCCCAACTGATGAAATTTCAGGGAATAGGGTTCGAGGTTTGTTTGCGATTCAAAACCCAACCCAGGATCTTAATTTTGCCAATGTGGAAGTGAAAGCGATTGAGCAATATTTTGATAATCCCTTTGTCTTGAAGAAAGAAAAGGCAACTAAAGGGGAATGGAACAAAAAGAAAACACAAAAAGAGTTACAAGCAGCTAATTTTGTTCACTTCTCTTGCCATAGCTATTTCAATTTTGCAGCACCTTTAAGTTCACCTCTGGTACTATCAGGATCTGAGGTTGAAAGTAAATCGACAACGGAACCCTTACGCTTTATTCAATCCCCCGAACAACAAAATTACGACTTACAGCAATGTTTACTGTTAAAAGAAATTTTCACTTTGAATTTATCTCCTTGTCGATTAGTTACCCTTTCTGCTTGTGAAACGGGTTTAAGTAATCCTGAAAGTGGCGGCGATGAATATATTGGGTTACCCAGTGGCTTTTTAGTAGCAGGTAGCCTTAGTATTGTTGCTAGTCAATGGGCTGTCAGCGATATTGCCACGGCAATTTTAATGATTAAGTTTTACGAGAATCTGATAAAATCAAATGATAACCCATCTGTTGCCAAAGCTCTTAATTCTGCTCAATTATGGTTACGTTCAGTCAAAAAGAAAGATTTATTAGAATGGTTAGAAAAGTTTAATTTAGAGCCAACAAGACAAAAAGAACTAGAACGAAATCTCAAACTAACAGCAAGAGATAAACCTTTTTCTCAACCAATGTATTGGGCAGCATTTTGTGCCATTGGACAGTAAATATAATTAATTTAGTTACTAATCTTTTAAGGAGTATATTCCCATGAATCATAATCAAATAATTTTAGGATTTATCGATTTACTAGAAAAGGAAAATTTTGATCAAAAAAGCCTACAAAATTTACCTCAACTTTGGCAGACATTAGACAATATAGATAATGAGCAATTTGATGCGATCGCTGATGCTATTGTAGACTGGTGTGCAAACCATCAACCATTAGGAGAAACCCTGAGAGTTATCGCTTTACGACGGCAACCGAAAAAAGCCGATCAAGCTAAAGAAGAACAAATCAAAGATAATATCTCACTAAAAAATAAGATTAAGCAAAAAATAGAAGATTCGCAAGCAAATAAAAATATTTAGTCTGAAAATATTATGGCAGAAATTATCTATTCCCCAGAAATCAATCTGTTTGCTTTTCACTTATTTAGAACTCCCCAGCTTGATGGGGAAGAAGATTTGAATGGGACATTATTATGGGATAAATTCCACCAAGTTATTTTTGATAAATTTTATATTGATAAAAAGCTAAATTTAAAAGATCCTAAGCCTAATAATCAAAGATTTGAACTATTAAACTCTAGTGATATTTCTCTTCCCATAAATACCAAAATCGAACATCAAGGAGAATTATGGGAATTAGAAGGATTTGTTTATCCTTTGCAACTATATGATAGTTATGGTTTGGGATTTTCTCTTGGTTTTCCAGAGCCAAAGCCGCAAGAACTCAAGGCTACTAATACCTCTATATTAGAAGAATTTAATCCTGATTCTTGCTTACTTCCTGATTCTATAAACAGCGATTTGGGGCAAACTTTAATCATTACTGCTTGGCTAGATAAGCAGCAACAACAGCTTGATCATAAATCTCTCAAAAACTTATCTGATGAATGTCTTAGAGCTTTTGTACCTAAAGAGAAACGTCCATTATTTCACCGAGAGGGAGATTTATTTGGTAGCCCCATTTTTGAATATGGCTTAATTCGATCTGAGGGAATTTATCGTCATGTTTTAGTCTGGTTATTTAAGAGTCCTGAAACATATGACAAATTTTATGATGCTTATAATTCACTTTTAGACTTATTTTTTTATCGCAGTAAAGTTATTCGGGAGTTTCAAAATAGCCGAGATACATATAAGGTAATTTACCAAGAATTTGAAGCTATTGAACAATCCGTTGGAGAAATTTTTCGAGGTCTTTCTTCAGAAAATATTCTCAATAGTCAAGACCTACGTTTACTAAAAAATAAGCTCAAAGAGCTGACAAAAAAAAGTGTTGAATACACCAAACTTCTTCGAGATTTAGAATTTCGTCGCAATAGTATTTTTATCCATAGCGATAATTACAATACTAAGTTACAAATCATCCGCGAAGAACTAGAATTAAGTGAACCAGAAGCTTTAGCTTTTCTAGAACAATTCTCTAATGAATATTGCCAAACTTTTCAAGCACAAATTCAAGCCGATTTAAGCTATTTTGTCCAAGGAACAAGTTTATTAGAAAGAGCTATTGATTCCATTCGTGGCATTGTTGAGATAGATCAAGCCGAACGCGATCGTCAACTACAATCGAGCATTTCTTCTGCTGGTGCTGCAATAACAGTTGGGGGAATAATTGCTTCTAGTTCCGGTCAAGTAACACAACAAAATCCCATATCCTTATCTGGAGAAAAAGTTCATCCATTCACCTGGTTTGTCTTGTTAAGTATTCTCGCCGCTTTTATATCAGGAGTAATTGGTTGGTATTTACCTAAATTATTCAAATATTGGAGTAAAAATTAGGCAATGTTGCAAAAATTATTTAAATAGTACAATAATACTATTTTTTCTAACTTTTTGGCTCACATCTTGTGCCATTTTGAAGAATGATCTTATTAAACTCGGCAACTGTGTGACAAATATTTAAGGCAACCATTGAGGACGAAAACCAACTAAAGGCAACTCTTTTAAGTCTGGTTTACTATCAGGGTTATTGTTAATGGGAGGAATTAATAACCATAATTTTCCCCCTACGATCGCCTGACCAGAATTATTAGTTAAATTATCTTTTAAGCGAGGATCGTCACTGGTTAAAACTTGGTCAAATAATAAAGCTAAACCATCGGGAGATAAACTAATTTTAATATCCTGATAATCGGATAATTTAGCTAAGGGAGTTGCTTCTCCTGACTTAATATCAAACTTAGCAAAGTAAGGTTGTTCTCGATATTCTTCTCCTTCTAATAGTTCGGTAAGTAAACAATATAATTGATTTCCTGTAGGAGTAAATTGACAATCAACAATCGATCCTTCTGTGTTTAAAAGTTCTTTTTGAATGCCTTGATTATTAACATAAAATAACGATCTTGTGTAACGCAAATTTGCATTATCTGTATTAAAATCAACCATCGCTGCTGAATTTCCTGTAGGAGAAAAATCCAATAATTGACCAAACTTAGGTAAAAAGTCTAAAGGTTCTGATTCCGGTTCTAAGGGTAAAATGCCAATACCCTCACCCCTGGCAACAGCTAATGCTTGATTATCAGGGGTGATTTCAAAATGACCCCCTGTTACCTTTAATCTTTCTGGTTTTTCTCCGTTTTTAACTATCCATAAATCGAAGTCAGCAGGATTTTCTCGGTTAACTCTTTGAATTACAATGGTTTCACCATCGGCAGAAAGATCAAATTGATTATTTTGATAAGTTTCGTTATCTAAAATTTCTTCTACTTTACCAGGAGGATTATTTTTACTATCTTCCACTCCATTAATAACCCCAGTAGTAACCGTATAAAGTTTCAATTTTCGCAGTCCATCAATACCTAAACCTTCCTGATAAGCAGAAAATAAAATGCGATCACCTTCGGGATAAAATTCAAAATTCATTACCACTAAATCAGGTGGCGTTAACATCCGTTTATGTTGTTGGGTGATGTTATAAAAAACAAGTTTACCCTTTTCTTCTCCTTGAGTTCCTATGTAAGCTAAAGCCCGATCTCGACTCTGAAAAGTTGCTATAAAGGGTTCCATTTCTTGACCTTTTTGATTATTTTCTCGAAATCTTTCCCTTGCTTCGCTTAACTGAACAGTATAGGTTTGTCCATAAGCAACATGAGTTTCTACCGTGTAAGCTAAACGACGGCCGGCCCAACTTACTTTACCAGGAAGAGGGGGATCAATAACTAAATTTTTCTCAACCGTTGCTTTATCC